>CAISJZ010000202.1 GCA_903885755.1 uncultured Hyphomicrobiales bacterium
GACCTCGATATAGAGCGGGAAGGTCACGTCATGTCGGATGACCTCGAAGAGGTCGTTGCCGACGAGGTGGCGGATGTTGGCTCGCGTCCCCGTGAAGAAATTATCAACGCAGATCACGTTATGACCGGCCTCGAGCAGCCTCTCGCAGAGATGCGATCCCAGAAAGCCCGCGCCCCCCGTCACCAGAATCGATTTGCTGTCGCGCATGATGCCTCGTCCCGAACGCTCAAACTTTCCAAGGTCTAGTCGATCAACCGATAGACGAACCGCCTCGGGCTAGCAACGAGACCCAGGGCTGATTCAATCATTCCCGACCGTCTCTGAAATTGCGGTTGTCGATGACCGTCGCGGGCTGCCGGCCAACCCGCATCCCTCAATCGAAATCTTCGTAATGATTACGACCGTTCAAAACGATTACGAGATTCCCGAAAGCAGGGCCGCCAGGAGAAATTGGGTTCGTTCCGCCAAAATCTCAAAATGCGCTCGCTCTTTAATATATTATGGAATATTTTCCTATTTTCGGACACACGTTTACCCTGCCGGGCCGCGGATGATGCTAAACTCAAGGAGATTTCGGCAACCAGGACATCGCGGGCGCCAAGTCCGCGAAGGCATCCCATCCCTGCAAATAACCCAGCGCGGCAGGCGCCGCTCCCGAAATCGACCGGGCGCCGAGCCTATTGCCAATGTGTCGCGGGACCGCGGATTTCTTGTCCGTCCACTGACATTATGTCGGGGAATAAGCGCTTGATAAATATTGCCATTGCTTGCCGCGGGGTCAAGGATTGGATATCAACGGCGGTGTCCAAGGTTCGATTGTTGCGGGCGTGGACGCCTTCAGAATGGGTTCAAATCGTGAAGCAAGTTGACTACGACGCGGACTTCGAAAATGGCCTGCGGGTTCTCGCCGCGATCATTCTGCTATTTGGCGCCGTTTTATGTGGTCTTGTCCTGTCGTTTATTGATGGCGGCCCGCGCCCGCTCGTCATTTGCCTCGCTTATGGGTATTTGATCTGGACGCTGACCAATCAACCCCTTGGCATAAAGCTCAGCGTCCGCGTTTCGCGAGGGGTGAGCGGCGTTGGACGGATGGGTCGCCTTGCGATTGATTGTTTGATTGTGGCGATACCATTGATCGCGGCGCATTATGCCTATCGCGCGCTCATGCCGCTAGGCGTTGGCAGCGCGTTCGCTCTTTTCATTCTGCCCGTCATATTGGCCACGCTTTTCGTGAGCACGCGCGCCGCCGCGATCTCGGCGTTTTTCGCGTTTCTCTATGTCCTTTATTACGTCATTCCGCCAATTGACAGTTTCCGGATCGAGAGCCCCTTCGATCTGGTGAGTGCCGCTGTTTTCGTCGCCACATTGGTCGCGGTCATCTACCTCGTGCGTATCGCCAGGGGGATGTGCAGCGAACTTGATAAGTACTCCACGCCCTGAGCCATTCCGCTTCGACCGGGATATCGACGAAGCACTTACCGCCATCCCTTCGCAAAGGTCGGCATAACGTTTGATCGCGACCTGAATCGGCAATCGCCGCGCTTTTAGCCTTGGGGCGACCCCGCCCTTCCCTTGCGCGGGATCACGGCCTATTCCCGTCGCAACCCTTTTGGTGGGCTGGGACTGTACATGTTCTACATACTCTCGAAAATCGTTTGGCTTATCCTCACCCCCTCGAATTTTATCGCCCTGACGATCGCCGTGGGGGCGGTTCTCGCCATGCGATATCGTCGCGCCGGAGCTGCCATTTCAGCGGTTGGCGTAACCGCGCTCCTGGTGTGTGGATTTAGCCCGATTGGTGTGCCTTGACTGCCTTCGCCCTTACCGCACTCCGATGGTCTTACGTTTAATGCCACTTTAGCGACGGCCAATACTCGAATATTGGAAGCCTCGCTTGCGCATTTCGTCCGGCGGATAGATATTCCGGAGGTCGACAACAATCGGCTGAAAGAGCGCATTTTTGATCCTATCAAGATCTAGAGCTCTAAATGCATCCCATTCTGTGACGATAACGAGCGCCGACGCTCCTTCGGCGCAAGTATACGCGTTTTGGCAAAACGCGACATCATTGACCAGCGAACGCGCCTGCTCAATCGCTTGAGGATCATAGGCCTGTATCTTAGCGCCGGCGCCCTGCAGCAACTTGATGATATCGATCGCAGGCGCCTCTCGCATATCGTCGGTGTTCTGTTTAAACGCCAGCCCTAGAATTGCGATTGTCTTGCCAGTAACGTTTCCACCACAAGCTGCGATAACTTTTCCAGCCATCTTGAGTTTGCGCTCGTGGTTCACTGCGGCGACGGCTTCGACAATACGCGCCGGCGCACCGAACTGTCGAGCTGTATGCGTCAGCGCCAACGTATCCTTGGGAAAGCAGGACCCGCCAAACCCCGGGCCAGCGTGCAAAAACTTCGAGCCGATGCGGTTATCTAGACCAATGCCCCGCGCCACATCCTGGACGTCCGCGCCGGTCTTCTCACAAAGATCCGCCATCTCATTGATGAAGGAAATTTTGGTTGCTAGGAAGGCATTCGCCGCATATTTGATGAGTTCCGCCGTCCTGCGCGCCGTGAATAGGAACGGAGCCGAGTTAAGGTAAAGCGGCCGATAGGCCTCATGCATGATGACATTGGCGCGAGGATCCTCGCTGCCAACGACGATCCGGTCGGGATGCTTGAAGTCGTAAATGGCCGCGCCCTCGCGCAAAAATTCAGGATTGGAAACAACCGCGAAGTCGGCCCCCGGTCGCGCCGCGCGGATAATCCGCTCGACCTCGTCGCCCGTGCCGACGGGAACCGTCGATTTGTTGACGACTACTGTAAACCCATCCATCGCTAGGGCGATCTCTTCGGCCGCCGCGTAAACAAACCGTAGGTCGGCCTGCCCATCTTCACCACGCGATGGTGTCCCAACGGCGATGAACACTGCTTCCACCTGTCTCACGGCCGCCGCGAGATCGGTTGAAAAGGTCAGCCTTTCCTCGCGCACGTTACTCGCCACAAGTGTATCAAGGCCAGGCTCATAGATCGGTATTTTGCCGTTCTCGAGAGAATTGATCTTGGCGGCGTCTTTGTCGACGCAAATCACGTTGTGACCAAAATCGGCGAAACAGGCTCCCGATACCAGACCAACATAACCTGAACCAATAATTGCTATGCGCATCCGAACTCAAGCTCCTTTAAACAGATCGGCGACTGGCCCGCCAAGTTGCCGTGACCTGAATGACGCAGTTCATTTAGCGGCATAGGTGACTCTTAATACGACCGACAAATTCCTACACCAGATATTGCGCATCATGATGATCTATTTAGCAGACGACCGCGAGCCAACCAATCCAAATCGGTAAAAACGCGCGAACTCAACAATTTATTTGGTTGAATATTTCACAAGAACCTCCGCACGTGTGCCACTGATCGGCGAAAAAGACAAAGAGCATTTTGAATTTCCGGAAAGGACGTTCTCACGAGTTCTGAGCGCCCTGGTTCGAGCCTCCATCGAGCGAACCTACGAGATCGCGCCATTTTCGTAACGCTTGCCGCCGGGAAAACTCTGTTTCAATCATTTTACGCGCATTACGCCCCCACTGTTCGCCGAGGTCCCGATTCTCAATCATCGACTCGAGCAAGTTAACGAGGCCCCGGGAATCACCCGGCGCAATGACCGCTCCGCATTTATGCTTATCGACGAGCCTAGCGATCTCACCATCTCGGTCTGTGATCGCCACAGCGCCGCGTCCAGCGGACGCTATTCCGTAGAACTTGCTTGGGACAATGAGGCCTTCATATTCTGGACGCAGCGAAAGCCAATGAACGTCCGGCACGCTCAGCGAATAAGCAAGCCCACTTTGATCCTGATAGGGCTTGAAAAGTGCTAGTTCTTCCAAGCCGCGCGCCGCCAATTCTTGTTCGAGCTGGCTATACTGGAATCCACCTCCGATGAAGAGAAGGCATAAATCCGATCGCCCTTTAAAATGCTCCGCTGCCGCGAGCAACGTTCCGAATTCGTGAACCCGACCTAGATTGCCGGAATATCCAAACACGAACTTATCGGCGAGGCCCCATTCATCCCTCAGGGGATTGACGCTTGGTTCCACGGGGCGGACAACCTCGTCATCAATCCAATTGGGGATCACACGCATTGTCATGCGCGAAATATTTCGATTGGCGAGGTAATTGGCCATACGGTCGCCTATTACAACATTGACGGCGGCGCTTCGAATCGAACGGTCTCGAAGTTTCATCAATACGGTGCCTAGCAGCCCACGAAGGAAGCGAACATCAAAACGAATGGCGACCTCGGGATAGACGTCCTGCAACCAGTTAACAATCCTCACTTGACGAGTCGCGAGTAACCAGGAAGCCCAGACAGATAACAGTGGGGGGTCGCTTTTAACAATAACTATACAATTGCGTGTTGCCAGCGACCGCAATTGGAATGCCGCCCACCAATAAAACGACAGAAAGGTCAAAAAGCGCGCGAGGAGGCTCGCTGAGGTACTCGCTTTCGAGCCAACACGATAAATAGCAACCCCGGCAAATTTCTCGCATGCAATAAGTTCCTCAGAGGGCCCGGTGATAATATCGTGACTAGCAATGACTCGGACATCGTGACCGTCCCTCGCTAGAACCAAGGCCAAGTCGGTGAGAATCTGGCTTGTTGCCGATTGATCGGGGTGGAAGAACCGGTTGACGCAAATAATCTTGGCCATCAAACAATTCGCAGGTTCGAGAAGGATATTCGTTTGTTAGTTGGCAAGAAGACTCTCCGGACTAGGCTCAGAACCGATTAAATATCATGCGGACGATCTGGTTGACGTCGCCTTCTTGATAGTTCGGGTGGCTTGACCGCTAATACCATTACGCTGCGATACTCAACCTCATATAGCAGGATTCGCTGATCAGAACTCGTGGCCCAGTCTCCCAAGCTGATGGATATGATGCGCGATTTCTGGTCGACGAGCTTGTTCCACGCGTCTTAGCAAAGGTCGAGGATGTCGGCGGAGGACTTGAAGACACGGTTTGAGAGCCAATTGTCCCGCATGAACTGCCAGACATTCTCCCGCAGGTTCAGCTCCAGGCACTGTGGCGGTAACGGTTCGACGACTATGTTGGATGCCACGACGAAGCGCTTCGGAATGTGCCAGCCGGCCTGATCGACGAGCAGGGCAGCGATGGCGCCTAGCGCGACCTCGGTGGAGGTTTCGGTGAGTTGCCACCTACCTGCCACGCGCTTGTCGTACACTGGTTCGCGAAGTCTGTCCCGCGACGTCTGGCGCACCTGGCGTTGTGGTTCTGTGTCGAGTCGCGTCATTGCGCGTGCTTGCCCCTTGCATATCTCGTTGACGGACGCTATGCACGCAGTAGTTCCGCGCTAGGCTCAGGGGGATCTTCCTTCGAAGATATGCTTCGGCGGAAAATCTTTCCGAGCCAAATGATAGACCGTGGCGTTGGCGAAAAGTTAATCCCGCCACCCTCCTCGTAACCCCCTTAGACGAACTTCACGGCGGCCGGGTTACCGCTGATGGTCGCGGCGGAGACACCAACGAGCGTCAGCATGTCGCCGCCGGTGTCGGCAATGACGAGATTGGCGCCATTGCCGCTCGTTGTCGCGTGCATGAGGACCGCCGCCAGATCCTGCGCCTGCGTCATTCCGGTCGTCAGATACGAGAAGCCGGAGACATCAAGTTGCAGCGTATCGTGGGGGGTGCCCGACGCCATGAAGCCCCGGATCGCCAGCATACCGAATTGCGGATGGATCGCGAACAGCTCGTTGTTATAACCCGTTGCATAGAACGTTTCGACCGCATGGGGGTTGAAGGCGAACGAATCCGTGCCGTTCGAAATCGCCCCCGTCGTCGATGCGCTCAGGTTACCCTGGGTCAGATATAGAGATCCCGACCCGTTGGTATTGTCGTAGCTGGCCGCCATCAGCGCGCCTGAGGCGGAATAATCGTTCTGGTAAGACGAGTAGCTTTGACCGGAAACGCCGTTGACCAACGTGCTATAGCTATGGTCCGCGTTGATCGCCTTCTGCTGCACGAGCGCCTGCGGCGTTTCCGTCGCTCCGACGTAGATCGCGTATCCGCCATTCGTCTGAAAGGCCTCCGAAGCGACGACATGGCTGTTTGCATCATAGAACGTTTCCACGTCGCGAAAGTAGGTGAGCGGGTTGCTACTGCTGACCATGTAGTGATTGTCATAGGACGCATACGCCGTCCCCTGGAACGTCCCGAGCGAATACGTGCGCATATCATAGCTTCCATCGGCTACGACCGTCTTCTGCTGCGTCAGCGCGCCGCCAACATAGACCGCGTAGCCGCCAAACGCCTGGAACGTCTCGGACGCAACCACCTGGTTCGAGGCGTTGTAGAACATCTCCTGGTCGTTGACGCCGCCCGTGAAGTGATTGTCGGAGGACGCATACGACACGCCCTGGAACGTCCCCGGCGTATACGTGCGCAGGTCCTGAACCGAACCGTCGGCGTACCAGCTCTCGTTCTGGTAAGGCGTTCCGTTGTTCAGCCACGTCTCGCTGACCCGCTTGCCGTTCGACCCATAGACGATGTCGTAGTCCGTGTAGGGCTGGCCGGTGACGCCAAAATAGTGGACGTCATAGCCGCCGTCGGCCGTCCACTGCTCGGTTTCCACCAGGGTCGGGCCCGAATAAACGCTACCCGAACGCACGCCCTCGGAGTAAAGGGCGATCCGCTGCGCGGTCGTGAGATGGGCGAGATTGTTTGCGGTATCAAGGATCGTGAGGGTCGTCGGCGTCAACCACGCAGCCGACAGCAGGCTCAGCGCGGAACCGCCGGCGATTGCCTGCGCGGCGCTCAGCGTTGTCGCGGGCGCGCTCGGGTCCGTCAATTGGATCGACGTTACGCTGGCGTCGGCGGCAAGCGCGGCAAGGTTCGCAAGTACGTTCGACCAGGAGTCCGAGATCGCGAACCCGCCGACCTCAGCGTCCAGCGTCGCCTTGTTGGCGAGGAAATAGGCGACCGTGACGGTCAACGTCTGGATGTTCGCCGCATCGACGGAGATGGAGACCGCCGGTTGCGTCGAGTCGAGAACGATGGCGACAGTATTTCCGACCTGAAGGCCGTCCAGTTGGGCGATGGCGACCCAATTGGCGCCGTTCGCGGCGCCGTCAGGATCGACCTGTAGCGAGGCGAACGCGCCGTTGGCGTCTTCGATCACACGGACAAGCGAGGAAACCGGCTGCCCGGCCCCCCGGGCATTGGCAGTCGACAGCAAGGTCGAAAGGTCGAGCTGGTCGTCCTCTGACGCCGAATAGCTTCCGCTTTCGCCCTGGTCGTAGTCGGTAATCGTGACGAAAGCAGGCGTGGCGGCGCGCGCGTCGACGAGGTTGACCGGATCGAAGCCGAAAGTGTCCGAGCCGTCACCGCCGGTCAACATATCGTTCCCGCCGCCGCTGCGGAGGACGTCGTCGCCCGAGCCTGCAACGAACGTCTCGTCAGCTGTCGTTCCGTAGAAGCGATCGCCGAAGTACGATCCGTACACGACTTCGATGGACGTCACCGCGTAGGTGGCGGTCACGAGATTCGGATCGAAGCCGGCCGCGAAGCCGCCGAAGGCCGACACGTATATCCGTGAGTTCGGCAGGTCGATGAACAATCCGCCGCCGGACGTTTCCTCGAACGTGTCCGTGCCCGCGCCGCC
>CAISJZ010000203.1 GCA_903885755.1 uncultured Hyphomicrobiales bacterium
ACGGCATAACATTCCGGTCAAATTCAGACGGGAGGGAAATTGATGCGTGGGCACATTCCATTCATCCTGGCGACCGCGTTCCTGGTGGGCGGCGGGAACGCCCAACAGGCAGGCGGGCTCAGCGATAGTCAGAAGCTCGGCCAGCGACTCGCGACACAACATTGCGGCGTCTGCCATTTTCACATCCAGATCAACTCGACGGCGAGCTATGGCCCGCTGCTATCGCAGGCCAATTTCGATAACGGGCGCGATGCCGAACTCAAAAGTGTGATCGCCAACGGCGGACCGAACATGCCGGGCTTCAAGTATCAGTTCGAGCCCAACGAAATCGACGCGATTGTTGACTTCCTGAAAACCGTCAATCCGCCTGGTCTCGGCGTTGGCAAGTAAGCCGCGCGACATGCTGGGAGATCAATCATGACGAAGATTCAAAGCCTGCGCGTTAGCGCTTTCGCCCTCGCCGCCGCGCTCGCTTGGGGCCTTCCCGCGTTCGCCGCCGACGCAATCCTGTCGGGTGTCGTCAAGGGACCCGACGGCAAGCCCATGGGCGGGGTAACCGTCTCCGCCAAGGCACGGGGCTCGACCATCACCACCACGGTGTTCACCGACGCCGATGGTTTCTACGTCATGCCAGCTTTGTCCGCCGCGACCTATCGCCTCCGGGCGCAAGCGTTGACGTTCGATTCCGCGACATCGATAGTTCCGGCCGATGGCAAGATAAAACATGACTTTTCCCTGACACCGTTGAAGGACTTTGCTCGCCAGCTGCCCGGCAATGAACTTTTGGCGGCGTTGCCGCAGGATACGCCGGAGGACGCGGCAATGCATCGCATCATCCGCAGTCAATGTACCAGCTGCCATACCGCGAGCTTTGTGTTGCAACACAAATTCGATGAGGAGGGCTGGAACAAGATCTTGACGCTCATGAAGAGCGTCAACGTTTATGGTGTTAAGGTCGAGCGCCCGCCGCAGGCGGTGATTGATTTTAACCAGAAGCAGCTCGCCGCCTATCTCGCGCGCGCGCGCGGGCCTGGTGAAACATCGATGAAATTCGATCACATGCGACCACGTCCAAGCGGCGAGGCGGCGCGCGTGGTGTTCAGGGAATATGATGTTCCGATCAATCCCGAAGCCGGCCTGCCCGACAAGACTACCACCAACGACGGGTCGGACTGGACACTCGGCACGCCCTCAGGGTTGGGCTCCACGGTGCATGACGCCTGGCAGGATCTTGATGGCAATATCTGGCACACCTCGAACGTGCCCAACCATGTTTCGACGGTCACGAAGATTAACCCAACGACTGGTGAACTGAACCACGTCAAGATCGGCGGCCCCGGCGGATTTTCGGCGCCGACACACGGCATGACCCGCACGCCGGATGGCTCGCTGTGGTTCAACATCACCACCAGCAAGGGTGGCCTCGCTCACCTCGATCCGAAAACCCAGAAAGTCGATGTCTATTTGCCGCCCGAAGGGATGATGCCGACCGGCGGCGCTGTGACGGTCGACTATGATGGCAAGGGCTTTATCTGGGTTTCGGCGCCGGCGGGAGCCCTGCGCTTTGATCCGAGGGCGGAGAAATTCACCGAATACAAGTCCAAGACCTTCAAAACGCCGAATGGCGACGGCATTACCTATGGCACGGCGAGCGATCGCGACGGCAACGGCTGGTGGGCTGAAATGGCGCTCGACATCATCGGCCACGGCGATGGCGCTACGGGCGCCGTCTCCGAATTAAAGCTGACGCCTATCAAGGAAGAACTCGATCGCGTCTCGTCCGCCGCCATGGCAGTCTATGACAAGGCCGTGGCGCCGGACTTCAACTCACCGTTCCCTTGGCAACAGGGACCGCGCCGCATGGGAACGGACAAGAACGCCGACGTTTTGTGGGTCGGGGATTCCTGGGGCGGCAACCTCGCGAAAATCGACACCAAGACCAGTGATATTACCTATGTTCCATTGCCGTTTCCGAAGGCGACGCTGCCGTATCACGTCGCCGTCGACAGCAAGCACGAGGCCTGGACCAATTTGTGGATGACCGACCAGGTTGGGCGCTTCGATCCCGCAAGCAAAACGTGGACGCTGTTCGATCTGCCGTCGCGCGGGGGCGAGGTCCGATATGTGTCGCTGCTCGAAACCAGCACCGGCATGCAGGTAACGCTACCATATTTCCGCGACAACAAGGTCGCGGTCATGTCGTTCCGAAGCGAGGCGGACCTCGCGGCGGCGAAGGCCGAGGCGAACTGAAGTAGCCGCTCTGAGGGCTATAAATGGTTAGTCCGCAATTCTCTCGCATTGCGGACAACGTCGGTCGACCTGGCCATAGGCCCGCCGTGGCGCACCGCGCGACCGGCAAAATTCGCGATTACCGCCTTGCGGCGGCGGGACTTGGCTGATCCCCGTCACCCGCGCCAAGCGTCTGGTCATTCCTGTTTGGCAAAAGACGGCGATCACCATCGCAATATGGAATATTTCCAGCCGCCAGAAATGATCAAAGTTCGACGAGTGGTTGAGCGCGGGCAGATCAAAATCGAGGCAAATCGCTTCAATGTGGTGACGCCCGATCAACGTCATTCTCGAGTTTGTTAGTCACGAGCAGGGTAAGCCTATTGCGATTCCCCGACATGGAATGCGGCCAAGGCAGACCGCCTAGGCAAGAGCGATGGCGAATTGCCGCTGATCGGGGCGGTCCAGCGCGGCTGGATAGAACGAGCCGTTGCAGGATACCTGTCCAAGTGGTTGCGGGAGCGATGCATCTCCGCCAAACTGGACTACGGGAGACAGCATCATGCATATCACAAGGCGATCCGGGCTGAAGGTGCTTACCGGCGCGGTCGCGCTGCTCGACTCGCCGCGATTCCTTTTCGCGGAGGATTGGCCTTCGCGTCAGGTCACGATCCTCGTGCCCACGGCGGCCGGCGGCAACACCGACATTATGGCGCGGCTAGCCGCGGAATATCTCCAAAGCAAGCTCGGACAGCCATTCATCGTAGTGAACAAGCCTAGCGCTGGTGGCGTGATCACGACCGAGCAGACGGCGACGGAGCCAGCCGACGGCTACACGATCATGTTCGCGCCCAGCGCGACGGTGTTACTGACTCCCCTCGTTCAAAAGATCTCAGTGGATCCGGAACGGACGCTGATCCCCGTGACAAATGTCGGCACGGGCGCGCAAGTGGTCGCGATCAAACGCTCCCTTCCGGTGACGACGCTCAGGGAGTTCCTCGACTACGCGCGCGCCAACCCGGGCAAGCTCAATTTCGTGGTGGCGGGCGTGAATAATATTAGCCAGCTTGGCCCCCTGCTCCTGTTCAAGCGCGCTGGGGTGCAGGTCACGATGGTGCCGCAAAGGGGCGAGCCGCAAGCCATCAGCGACCTCATGGCGGGAGAGGTCGATCTCTACTTTGGAAACGCCTCGGTGCTCCTTCAGCACGCGCAAAGCGACAAGATCAGATTGCTCGCGGTTGGCACCGCGGAGCGGCTCCCGGCGGCGCCTGACCTACCAACAATATCCGAGACGATGCCGGGCTTTGTCTTCGCGTCCTGGAACGGCTTCTTCGTCGCCGCCGGTACGCACGCCCCAATCGTCGAGCGCCTGCGACACGAACTGATGGAAATGTTGAGCCAGCCTCAGCTTCAACAACGGCTCCGCGCGCTCGGTATTGTGCCGGGTGGACAAGACCGCACCGAGGTCGCGGAGGCCTTCCGGAACGATCGCAAGATGTTCGCGGACGCGGTCTCGGCGGCTGGAATTCCGAAGCCTTGAACGGATGACGAAAGGTGAGGAATAGCGAGACCTGGCAGCGATCAGAAAGCCTCCGGTTTGGAACTGGAGCCAGATTATCTGGTCCGGGATCGCGAACGCCCCTAAGGTGCAATCTTCAGCGACGTGTTCGCGCGCTGGAATTCGCGATCGTCCCGCCGCGATCGCCTTGGCGGAATGGAAATGCGGATATTCGCAATAGCCGCGAATTCGGAAATTAAAAATCGAGTTAATTGCGAGCGCCAATCAGAAATTTGAACAATGGTTTGAGGATTGCTTATGTCCTCGCGGCGTCCTTTTGGAATATTCATTCCGAATTTTCGTTCTGTTCAGTTCGTCAATTGCCGATTGGGCTCGGCACCCGTACGGCGACCACCGCGGGCGAACCCTTTCGCACCTGAGCCAATCCTTCTTCCAGAGCTGGCCCGACCTGATCTGTTTCCGTAACATAGGCGCCGTAGCCGCCGGCCGCTTCGGCGAGACGCGCGAAGTCGGGAGGCGGGTCGAACACGCCGCCATTGAAATTGCCGGCGTTGACCGCGATCCCATTCGGGTAGAGGTTTTTTAGTCCCGTCGTGCCCGTGCTATAGCTGCCGTTGACGAATACGACCGAGAGGTAGGGCGCCTTGTGATAGCCGGCTGCCCAGAGCGCGGCCATCGGCGTGCCAAACATAAAATATCCATCGCCGCTTGCCAGCACGATCTCGCGATCAGGCGCGGCGATTTTCGCGCCGAACGACGCGCCGGACCCCCACCCGCCGGCGCTGCCGCCGCTTCGGAAATAGCTTCCCGCGCGCTCGCGACCCGCATAGGCGCGAACATATTCGCTATTGCTGATGGCGTCGTTCAGGAGGACCGCGTCTGGTCTCAGAAGGCGACCAAGCTCGCGCGCGACCCATCGGCCCGACGGTGTGGCTTGCCGCGCATCCTCGGTGGCGGCGGCCTCCAGGCGCGTCAATATTTCCTGCTTACGGGCAGCCAGACGTTCACGACGCGCCGTGATGCGCGACAGGTCGCTTCGATCGAGAATCTTCTCGGCCGCGGTGAACACGGCGCGGAGGGTTGGCGTGACGGAGGCTGGAATCCACAGGTCCGCCCGGTATTCCATGGTCTTGTAGCGCGACAGCACGGGATCGACGCCCACCCACGCGATGCGCGCGTTGGGCGAAGGCGAGCCTAGCCCCGGAATGAAGGGCGCGACGGCGTCAAGCACCAGCAGAACATCGGCGTCGCGCGACGAAGGCCCCGTGCAAAAATGCGGATGGTTGTTCGGAAAATTCAGGCGATCGGCGCCCGCCGCCTCGGCAATAGGCAAGGCCAGAAGCTCCGACAGCCGTACAAGTTCCTCGACCGCTTGCGGGTCGCGCCCCGAACGCTCGACGAAAACACACGGGTTGTCGGCCTTGACCAACCATTGCGCTATGGCGCGCGCGTCGTCGTCGCAGGGCGCCACCGGCCGCGCCAGTCCCAATTGCGCGACGGTCGGAAATGACGATGATCCGCCGGTAGGCAACATGGCTGTCTCGCGCGGGATTGAGAGATAGACGGGGCCGCGCGCCTCGCTCGTTGCAATCTGGAGTAGACGGCTAACCATCAGGCCGGGGTTGTCCTGATGTTCCAGACGATGATCGGCCTTGGTGAAATCGCGCACGATGCCATTCTGATCACGCGGCTCCTGTTGCCACTGAACAAGTGAGTCGCGCGCGCCGGGCATGGAACCGGGAAAGGCGCGCGGGCCGGTCCCGCCAATGATCATCACGGGATAGCCGCCGCGCCACGCGGTATGAAGCGCCGCGCCATAGTGAAACGTGCCGACATCGACATGGGAAACAGCCGCTGATGGCTGGCCCGTGATCATCGAGGAGCCGAGCGCCGCGTTGAGCGCCACCGACTCGTGGACCATCGTAATCAGACGAGGCGCGGGTGCACCGCGGGATTCGGCTTTCGCGATCGCTTCCTGAAAGAAATTGATTTCCGTTCCCGAGACAAAGAACAGGTGGTCGATGCCACCCAGCTTCATTGCCGCGACGATGGCGTCCGACCATTCGTCGGTCCGGTGGGAATTCCAGAATGCATCCACGCCCGAGAGCGGGCTGACACCGGCATTGGTCATCTTGGCGCCTGCTGCCTGGATTGAATTATTGGAAACGCGCCCTATTCGCGCTGATCAGCGGTTCCCAGCGAGCATATTCGTCATTGAGCAATTGTCCGAACTCGGCCGGCGACGAACCGACCACGTCGAGGCCAAGCTTCTCCATGTTCGCCTTGATCTCCGGAACATCGAGCGTCGCGCGGGCGTCTCGATAGATTTTGTCGACAATAGCGGCGGGCGTACCCTTGGGAACCATCAATCCGTTGATCGCATACACCTGGACGTTGGGAAAACCCAGTTCCGAGAATGTCGGCGTATCGGGAAATTGCGGCGAGCGCTGGGCGGCGGCGATCGCGATGGGCCGACTGCCCGGCGCCATGGCCACCGCGGTGATCGCCTGCGTGACCAGCGCGAGCGTTAATTCAACTTCTCCCGACGCGAAAGCCTGCCCGGAAGGCGCGCTGCCGCGATAGGGAACATGCACAAGACTCAGCCCCGCGGCCGCCGCGAAAAGTTCGACGCCAAGATGCCCGGACAATCCGACACCTGACGAAGCGTACCTGACCTTGCCCGGATTGGACTTGGCGTATGCGATCAACTCGCCCAGATTTTTCGCGGGTATCGCGCTGTTGGCCAGCAGAATATTGGGCGTGGACGTCAGTAGCGTCACGGGATCGAAGGCGTCGCGCGCATAGGGAACGTCTGGCTGAATCAGATGCGCCATGACGTTTGTGGCGAGCGTGCCCATCAGGATCGTATACCCGTCCGCCGGCGCTCGAGCGACCGCTTCCGTTCCAATAATGCCGCTGGCGCCCGTGCGGTTCTCGACGACCACGGGTTGCGACCAGACCTTGGAAAGATGCTCGGCGACGAGGCGGGCGGCAATATCGGTCGCGCCGGCTGGTGGAAAGGGTACGATCAGGCGGACGGCATGGTCTGGATAGCCTTGCGCCATGACGTGCGACACCCAAGAGCAGACGGCAAAAATTAGCACTATCCGTCGTTTGAACATCAACATGCGCAGTGCGGCCTTTTTGTATGACTTAGCTTCCGATTAAACCGCCCGTCGGTTCCGTTCCAAAGCCACCCGCGATTCCACATTGGAGTCGCCCGGATCAGTGGGTTCTGAAACACCGAGGCGCTCCAGCACCCGATCTTGTCTTAGAAATCACATTGTCGCACATGTAATGCAAACTTGGAAAGCATAGAGTCCGGGCATGGCCCCTTTTTGGCGCCCCGGTAATTGGCCAAGGCTCCGGCGATCCAACCGCGTCGGCGCGCCGTCCAAGGAACCGAATAGCAATCGTAAATGCGCGATGACGACGGACCGAGCGCTGGTCTGCCCCCTGAAAAGTGATCCTCCCTGAAGTATGGCTTTTGGGCCAGTTGGAGGACTGCGAAATGGCAAGGAAAAGGCACAAGGCCGAAGAGATCGTCATGAAGCTTCGGCAGGTTGAGGTACTGACGGCGCAGG
>CAISJZ010000204.1 GCA_903885755.1 uncultured Hyphomicrobiales bacterium
CGCGCCGCAGTCCGCGCAGAGTCGTTTGGTCCCGAGATCGGGCTTGTTCATTTGAAACTTTCGCGGCGCCGCCTGCGTGGGCGGGCGACCGGATTGGAGCAGGCCCGTCGCTCAAGGGTCGCTCGCGCCATGGTCTGGTGGACCGTGACGCGCGCGTGAACCCTGCGCGGGCGAATGGGCCGGGCGAGGCCCGGCCAGCCGTTCAGGCCGAACGCAGATCGGTCGCAGAGGACTTGCCGGTCTTGCGATCCTGGGCCTCTTCGTACTCGACCTTCTGACCTTCGTTGAGGGTGCGCATGCCAGCCCGCTCGACGGCGCTGACATGAACGAAAACGTCCTTGCCGCCGGCATCCGGCTGGATGAAGCCATAGCCTTTTTCCGCGTTAAACCACTTCACTGTACCGGTCGCCATTGGACGCTCTCCTAGAGTCGATTGCGGACGCACAGTTTCAGCTTTTTGGCGCGGTGGCCACCTATTTCCAGCGCTTTGGCGCGCCAAGGCGCGAAATTCGCGTTTTCGCGTCTGTTGATTTCACCTCGGGAGTTGGTCATATCGTCCGCCAGCGCTGTCGTTTCCGCCGGCGCCCCCAGATATATTCGGAGGACGCGCCATGCCCGCATCGGGATATTCACTTTCGGGCAAGGTCGCCCTTGTCACCGGCGCGAGTAACGGAATTGGCCGCGCGGCGGCCCGAATGCTTGCGGCCGAGGGCGCGTCGGTGATCATCTGTTACAACAAGGGCGCGGATCGCGCCGAGGCTCTGCTGAAGGAATTGCCGGGGAGTGGCCATCGTACCCAGCAACTGACGGTCGAAAGCGCGGAATCGATCGCCGCCGCCGTCGCGGCGACGAAGGCCGCCTTCGGCAAGCTGGACGTTCTCGTCAATTCCGCTGGCTTTACGCGGCCCGTGCCACACAACGATCTCGACGCCCTCGACGACGCGCTTTTCGACAGCGTGATGGTCGCCAATGTGCGGGGGCCGTTCGCCATCATCCGCGCCTTCCGCAAGCTGCTGGAGGATGGCGGCGAGAGTGTCATCGTGAATGTATCGTCGATCGCGGCCTTTACCGGATCGGGCAGCAGCATCGTCTATTGCGCGTCGAAAGCAGCGCTCGACACGATGACGGTTTCGCTGGCGCGCGTGCTGGGCCCAAAAATTCGCGTCATGAGCGTGTCGCCTGGCGCGGTGGCGACCGATTTCGTCGCAGGGCGCGGGCGTCCCGAGCTTGAAAAGCTGGCGCAGGCGACGCCGCTCAAGAGAGTTGTCGAACCCGAGGATGTCGCCATGGCCATCATGGCCTGCGTGACGCATCTGAAGGCGACGACCGGCTCCTACATCACCGTCGACGCCGGCCGTTTTCTGGCGTGAGGCATTCGCCAATCCCGCGATGAAAAATCATCGCGGGCGTTTTGGCGAGTTGGCGCGCGTTTAAAGCCAGGGCATCAGCGAGGCGTGGATGACGTCCTTGACGGCGCCGTCCTTGTTGCCGACGGAGCGGATGGCGAGATCGACGTCCTTCAGGCCGAACTTGTGCGTCGTGACGAGTTCGAGCGGGAATCGTTTAGACGCCAGTTGCTCCAGGGCGAGTTCGCAGGCCTTGTAGGAATGGCCACGCGCCGAGTGCATGGTGATGTACTTGGTGGTCATCTTGCCGATGGGGAAGTTCGGAAATTCCGGCATTTCGCCCTGCACGACTATGCGGCCCGCCTTGCGCTTCATGGCCTCGATGCCGAGAAGGATTGGCGTCGTGCCCGCGCCGGCGGTACAGTCGAGCACCACGTCGACGCCAAGGCCGCCGGTGTATTCCATGATCTTTTCCAGCGGATTTTCCGTGGTGACATCGATGGTGTGATCGGCGCCAAGCTTCTTCGCGACCGCCAGGCGCGCGCCGTCTTTCGACGTGCCGGTGATGATGATGTTCTTGGCGCCCGCCTGCTTGCATATGACGGTCTGCGACAGGCCCTGCTGGCCCGGGCCCTGTATCAGCACGGTCGAGTTGTAGCCGACGCCGCCCTCGAACAGCGACCATTCGATGCCGTTGGCCATGGGCGTCACGAGGCCCGCGAGTTCTGGCGACACGCCCTTGGGCACGTGGTGGATCACCGCGTTCCAGGGGAGATAGACGTACTGCGAGAAGCCGCCGAACAGATGCGGGGCTTTCTCGGCCGAGGTGTATCCGTAACGGATTGATTCCGGATTGTTGCGCCAGTCGGTGTTCTCGCAATGGCGATACTGGCCGGAGTGGCACCACTCGCACTTGCCGCACATGACATAGTGCTCGACGAAGACGAGATCGCCTTCCTTGAAGCCCTTGCGGCGGGTGAATTCCTTGCCGGCCTTGGCGATGTAGCCGATGTTCTCGTGGCCCATGATGACCGACGCCGGGCCGGGGGGGTGCGCGTAGAGCTTGACGTCGGTGCCGCAGATGCCGGCGACTTCCATCTTCATCAGCGCCGCGTCGTCGGCGATGTCCGGCATGGGGAATTCGCGAAATTCGGTCTTGCTGGGGCCGGTGCGGACCGCCGCGAGAACTTTCTCTACCAAGGGGCTCTCCTCTGAATGGGCTTATGGAGGCCTGAGTAGCACCGCGAGCCGGCGCAATGCAATTTTCGCGTTGCGCGCTATCGGTGTAGGATTGTCGCGCCCGTCCGAAGGATTCATGTTCCGCGAATGCCCACGCTTGGCGTCGTCCGCAAATCGCTCGACCACCGCGCCGCGATCGCGCGCGTGAAGGATTTTACGCGGAGCCATTTCAGGTTGTCTGACGACGACACAATCATGGTGGCGGAAATCGAGTGCGGCGTGCCGGGTTGCCCGCCGCTCGAAACCGTTATCGCCTTCTGGACCGACGAGACGAGGCGCCACCACGCCAGGGTGTTCAAGCCGGTGGAGCAGGTCGTCGAGGACGACCTGCCGCCGTGGTGGATGAAGGACGCCCTCGTCGCCGAGGAGGTTTTTGGCTGCCCTTGCTGTTAGGCGCAGCGCTTCTCGTGCATCTCCGGCGTCGGCGTGGCGCGCGAGAAATCCCGCGCCAGCCAGAAATGCTCGACGCTGGCCGGTCCGCCGCGCGCTGGCGCTGGGATAACGCCCTCGCCGCGCGAGACAAAGCCGCACTTCTCCAGCACTCGCCGCGAGGCCGGATTGGACCTGAGCGCCGTGGCGTGGATGGCCTCGGCCGCGCTGACGCGCAACGTCAGGTTGATGAGCGCCAGCGCCGCATCGCTTATCAGACCCTGTCGCCAGAACTCGCGGCCCAGCCAGTAGCCCATCATGGCTTCGGCGGGCGTGACGCCGTGCAGGCCGACGCAGCCGATCGCCTCGGTCGGACGCGCCTTGGGCGACAGGACCAGCGTCAGGGACTGGCCCTCGTGATTGGCGGCGCGGGCGGTCAGCACGAATTCGGCCGCCGCGCCCGGCGGGTAGGGGTGCGGGATCTGGGCCGTCATCTCGGCGACCTCGCGCTCGCCCGCGAGACGGGCGATGGCGGCCGCGTCGGCGGCGCGCGGCCAGCGCAGCCACAGCCGCCGTGTCTCAAGCCGGAAGACGTCGTCTCTCATCAAATCCGGAAACATGCCTGGCTCCGTCGCGTCAAAGAAAACGTATGGCCCGCCCCGCCTGCAAGTGATTTTCGTCATCTGACCTGAACAATCTGCCAAAACGTATCCGGCCTTTCAGCTTCGCTGTTGGCCAAGATGGAGATTCGCGCATCCTGATCCTCATAAAGGGGACGGCGTCGAGCGCCATTTTTCCGCTAGGGTTTCAGGGTGCCGATTGATCGTCAGGCCATCTTCCTCTCACCACACGCAGACTTCGGGGATTGCCGCGCGGACGGCAATCAATTGGGTTCAGCCACGACGGGCTTCGATTCATAGATGCTTTCGTGGCGCAGTAGCGCCCAGACAGTGCGCGCCATCTTGGCGGCCAGCGCCACGACGACGACGTTGCTGTGCGATCGCGCCAGGAGCCCGCGCAGCCAAGCGCCGATCGCCGTATCGGTCTTGCTCAGCCCAGGCATGGCGGCCCTGGCCCCCTGGATCAGCATTTTGCGTAGATACTTGCTTCCACGCTTCGTTATTCCAAGCAGCTTTGGCTTGCCGCCGGTCGTCACCTGTTTCGGCACGAGCCCGAGCCAGGCCGCCAGATCGCGGCCTCGCGTGAATGTCCCGGCATCGCCGATCGCGGCGACCAACGCCGTTGCGTTCAATGGGCCAATCCCAGGAATCGTCAGGAGCCTCTGGGCCAGAGCGTCACGGTCGACTTCTTCGTGGAATTCAGCGTCAAATTTCTTGATGCGTTCGTCAAGCGCCATCCAGCGTTCGCGCATGTCGAGGATAAGTGTGTGAATGCGCGGGCTGAGGCCCGAGCTTTGGCCGTCCAGAAGTTCACCAAGATGAGCCGCCAGCTTGGCTCGCCCTTGCGGTATCACATGGCCGCGTTCGAGGAGAAGGCTCCGAATTTGGTTCATCAGCGACGTCCGCTCGCCAACGAGTTGATCGCGAACGCGATGCAACGTTTGCATGTCGAGTTGCTCTTCGGATTTTAGTTGGACAAACCGCATCATCGGCCGTGTGGCCGCCTCGGCGATGGCTTCGGCGTCGCGATCGTCATTCTTCTGGGCCTTAACATAAGGCCGCACGTATTCCGGCGACATCATTCGGACGGAATGGCCTTGCGCAGCGAGCGCTCGCCCCATGTGATGTGCGCCGCAACAGGCTTCCATGGCGACGGTGCATGTTGGAATTTTCGAACAGAAGGCGATGACGGTCTCTCGGCGCATGCGGCGGCGAATTGTCACCTTGCCGTTCACGTCCAAGCCGACGACGCTGCAGCTATTCTTACCAAGATCAATTCCCAGTATCGTGATGTCCATGGCTCCGCTCCTCATCGTTGAACCGCTGCCAGTCTAGCAGCAGCCTTTCAGTAGGGGCGGGCCATCCATAAAGGGGGCGGAGGGCGCCGGGCGCATGGCGCGGGCGCGAAAGGGGCGTCGGAGGCGCTGATGCGCCAATCGGCGTCCTCCGAACGGGTTTACGCGCATTCCTGTCCCGCCCTAGATGCCCGGCCCTGGGGCCAGACCTCCGGCAATTGCACCTGCCGGGTCGTAGTGCCCGGCCAGCGGAACAGTCGCCGGGTGTTGCTCCACCCTTGCGCCGGGCGGTTCGCCTTCGGTCCGTTACAGACCTACGGGGCTCCCCGCGTTTCCTTGCGACGGCGCGCGACCTCGGAATGGCGCCCGGGACCGGTCTGGTCAAAACCTGTCGCGGGCCCCGCCCCCCACCCGCCGAAGCTGACCGTGATCATCGACCCCTTGATGGGCGGAGGCGAGTGGGGATATGGCATATCTAGGAATAAAAAGCAATATAAAAATAAATTCCTTATCCGGGCGGGCGTCCGCCGGGTCGCGGCACCATTGGAAGCGGACATCGCAAGAGGGCCAGACGGTGAAGGGCGCCTGTCGGCGATGCGCCATAAACAGTTATTCGATCAGCGGACGGATCGATGGGAAAAATGTCTGTCGTCGTAGCCATTAGAACCCCATGCGAAATGATGCTGTGTTCATATGCGAAGCGAGTAGATTGGCATTGTGCGCATACAACGACGCGATCCCTTCAACGCGGACGCGCCCGACGGGTTATCCGGACGAACCGCAGCCGTTGGGTAAAGCCGCGGGTTTCCGAGCCATCGGCGCGGGCGGCTTGATCGTGAATAGCCGGGAGACGAACTGGCGTTCGCCGAGCGGATTGCCTTTCAAGAGGAACACGCTGCCGGTAAGCCCAAGATGCCCGCTCTTGCAACCGGGCGAGACGAAGGAGGGATATCCGCCATCCATGATCCATCCGCCCCTGGGTTGGGTCACGCGCGGGTAGGTCGAATTCTCGATCTGTTGCGCGGCCGTCCAATCCTGCCTTTCCAGGCTCGTGGCGGTTGAGAAGAACAGCGCGTCTTCCGTCGCTTCGCACTTGTCCGCGGACGCGCATCGGTAGGTCGTGCAGACGAACGTCATCATGTAACGTTGCAGCGCATCGTTGAAGGCGATCTGCGCGTTGCCCTCGCCATAGCTCGCACCGCAGGGAGGGCTCACCCCATCCTCCAGCCCACCCCGGCCTTCCTGCGTCCATCCGCCATTGCGCCACTTGGCGAAGCGCAATTGGCCGGCCTCATGGTGACCGAGGCGATCGCCGAGCCGGGCGCGCGCCATGTGAATCCTCGCGTCGGCCTTGGCTCCGGGCGCTCCGGTGAACTGGTACGGCACGTAGATGTAGTACTCGCCAGACGGGTCCCGATCATCGACAAACGCGCTCGGCAAGGCGGCGCCGAAGAATTCATCGGCGGCTGTCCGTAGGGGCGCCCCAGGCAGCGTGAGGCCGGCGTAGCGGCCGTTGCCATATTCGAGCCAATCCTGCTCGAACCCTTGTTGCGCGACCGGCGGAGGCCAGGTCCTGCCGCCATCGGCGGAGCGCGCGACCCCGATCGAGACCCAGCCCGCGGCCATGCCTTTCGATGACGCAGGACAATGAATCTCCGCTTCGTAAATCATGATGAGGTTTCCCGGCGACAGGGTCGGATCCTGCACGACCGAGCCGGGGGCGGCGTATTGCTCGTCGAAGTGGGTCACGCCCGAGTAATCGCAGCCTCCGCCGGCCGGATGCGCGGGCCAAAACACGGCGCCGCCGTGCTGGGCATTTCCGAAACCCGGCGAGAATTCAAAGCGCCGGAAATCGGAGCTTTGCAGAACAAAAGCGTCGCCATGGTGGGCGTTGCCGACCTGGTTCGACATCGCCGCGAAAAAATAATGCAGGCCGGGTTGCCCGTCCGCCAAAGGAGCGGCCGCGGGCCCGGCAGCCGGAATGATCGTCGTATGCTCATCGGGAAGATAGTGGATCGAGGAGGGATAAATGAGCCCCTGGTCGCCGGAAACCGAAAAGACAATGTTCGACTGAGCAGTCGAAGGTCCGGCCCAAAGGAGCAACAGACCGAACAGCGCTGAGTGGACCGCGCCCTGGAGCCGCTTCATTTGGCCCTCCCGACTCGTTGCCCACGGAATAACCGCCGCAAGCGCCGTACAATGTGAACAGAGGCTTGCGGGTTAAGTCAAATCATCCTCGGGCGACCGGAAGTCTGGAGGCAACCCACACCCCAACGCCGCGGGGAATCCACCACCTTGCGGACGTGTTGGCGCCGGGTTTCACCTCACTCCGTTTTGATGATCCGCGTGACTTCCGGAAGCGGAGTCGCCCGACCGCCGGGACCATCAATTCCCCGCGCCTATCGCGAGCCGCGCCGCGTTGGGCGCGGCATGAGCCGATGGTGCAGCCGGTCTTCCCTGATGGCGGGCGGCGGCCTTGCCTCGCCCCCAATGGAGGAGCCCGCCACCTCGCTCCGCAACGAAACGGCGGGCCTCTGCTTGTTCCTTTGGAAGTGAAGCAGAACAAACAGACCATCAGCTTGATGGTATTCGCGGTAGCGGTCAAGGGAGCAAGCCTATAGATCGCCTGACAAATCAAAAACTGAAGCCTATGTATTCATTAGTAAGCTAGAATATAAATAAAGACCAGCTAGAGCTTAAGTAAATATTAGCTAAAGCGTAGGTAAATGTTGCAAAAAAGCCCCGTAAATTGAAATTGTGACGCGTTAAATACGTTTTAATTTGAATAATGACTCGACCCGCGGCATCGTTGACTGCGTTACAAAGTTGTCGATCCAGCACTACTCGAGTGAACGCTCCACCATATTGGCGGCGTCAAACAAGCTGAGGGATTTCCATGCTCCGTAACCTTCTCCTGACCTCGGTGGCAATTGCCGCTTTCAGTACAGCAGCGTTCGCCGCCGACCTTCCCAGCCGGAAGGCGCCCATGGCGGAACCCTATGTGGCCCCCCCCATCTTCACCTGGACCGGCTTCTACGTCGGCGCGGCCATCGGCGGAGGCTGGACAAACGACAACGCCCGCATTGCCGGCGCTGGCGGCGTTATCGCCACCGAGAACATGAACTCGTCGGGCGTCGTCGGCGGTCTCTATGCCGGCTACAATTACCAGTTCAGCAACGCCATCGTTCTCGGCCTCGAGGCCGATGTCGACGCAACCTCGATCAGCAAGACGTCGGGCGTCATCAACGTGCTCGGCGGCCCGCCGTTCCTCGGCAACGCCGACAAGGAAAGCATCCCGTGGCAGGGATCGCTGCGCGGCCGCCTTGGCTACGCCATTGACCACGTTCTGCTCTACGCCACGGGCGGCTTTGCCTTCGGCGGCATCAATACGAGTTACGCGACCGCTGGCGTGCCGGGCTCCCTTGTGTCCTTCAACGGAACGCAGACCGGCTGGACTGTTGGCGGCGGTCTTGAATACGCCTTCAACGCCAACTGGATCGGTCGTGTCGAATATCGCTACACCCAGTTCAGCGCCTTCACGGATAACCCCGTGGCGCCGGGTAACGCGCTTGCCGCGTTCAATGTTCGCCACAACGTGAGCGAGAACGCCGTGAAGGTCGGCATCGCCTACAAGTTCGGCGCGCCGGCCTCGGCGGTAGTCGCCAAGTACTGAGATCATCCTGACACAGGGATGGAAGGCCCGGCCATCGCGCCGGGCCTTATTGCAGGAGTGACGGGTCGCCGGTTCGCGCGGGCGCCATGATCCTTGTGAGGCAATGGCGCCGCGCAACCTGTTCCATTGTCTATTGTTTGAGCATGATGTTCGTTGACCCAAGTGAAGCCGGCTGAGACAACTGTCGCGAGCAAGGCGCCGAATCGCAATGATTGATTCGAGCGCGGCCAATTCCAGATATTCCCGAGGGGGCCATGATGAAATTTCGCAAGTCCGTCGTCACGTTGATCGCGGCCAGTCTGGCATTCTGGATCCCGAGCGTCGTGCCGACGAAGGCGGTTCCGGTGTGTGGCGCCGTGCAACTGATTACCGCGGACACCGCATTCGCCGGCGTGCTTCCCTGTCCCGTGCTCCCCGGTCAACCACCGGCGCCCTGGGCGGCCATCACGATCGGCGCCGGCGTGGTCAGCCTGATGTTCAACGCCGCGGTCGTGCAGATGACCCAGTGCCGCGAACTGACGACGAACGAGGCGCTGCAATCGGCCTTCCTGCCGTTTATCGGCATGGCGTTGAATCAGCAGACGAGCCACTGCGGACATTGAAGCGGCGGCGCTGAATTCTTGACCGCCCCGGCCTCGGTCGGGGCGGTTTGGGTTTGGCCTTCGTGGGGCTTGGCGACCTTCAATTCCCGGCGCCCATGGCGAGCAGCGCCGCCAGGCGCGCTTCGAGATCGCGCCTGAGCTGATAATCGGGATTGCCGAAGGACATGTTGCGATTGGCGATGAAGGCGCGCTGGTCCTGGCGCAGTCGGGCGACGCCGTTGCGGTTCTGGCGGGCGAGCGCGGCCTTGTAGGCGTCGGCGATCTGGCGGTCGAGCCGGGTGAGGTCGGGGTCGGAGCAGATCGCCTTTTCGACCGGGCGCGCGCCGGGTCCGCAGTCGAACGTCGGACGCATTGGCTGCGCGACGCTGTCGCGCCGGTCGCGCTGTTGTCTTACCGCGGCGAGATTTTCGGCGGCGGTGTCGAATTTTGGATTGATCCGCAGCGCCTGCTCGTAGTCGGCGATGGCGCGGTCGAGATCGCCCCTGTTGCGAAAGGCCGCGCCGCGATTGTTGTAGGCGAGGGAAAAGCCCGGATTGAGTTTGAGCGCGCGATTGTAATCGGCGATGGCGCGGTCGTTGTCGCCCTTGGCCTGGTAGGAGTCCCCG
>CAISJZ010000205.1 GCA_903885755.1 uncultured Hyphomicrobiales bacterium
CGGCGGCGGTTCCGGTGCGCGAGGCGCTTCGGCAACCGCTGGCTCCGCCGCGACCGCGACGGGCGTCGGCGTGTGTTCGGCCTCCACATGCGCGGCTGGTTCGTGAACTTCGGCATGAACCGGCGCGCGGTATTCAGCGACCGGCGCATGGTCGTCCGACGCCATGACGGCGAGTTCGGTGGGCTGCTCGAACGCCGGCTGTTCGCGAGGCTCCCAGTTGCGCGGCTCGCCACGTTCGCCACCACGGCGACGACGCGCGCCGCCTCGGCGGGAGCGATGCTCCCTCTGGCCACCCTCGGTGGGAACGCCCGGTTCGCCTGTCACGTCGGCTTCGAAGGCTTCCGCTTCGGTCTCATCGACCTCACCGTCCGACATCGTCGTATCGGCGTAGCTGGCCGGCAGATCGCCGCCGATCTGCGCCATGAACTCGAGGCCCGCGTCCGGCGGCTGTGGGGCGTTGCCCGGCTGGAAACCGCCTTCGCGCTCGCCGCGTCCGCGCCGACGGCGTCGGCGCCTGCGCTTCTGCTGATCGCTGCTCTCGCGCGATCCCTCGGCGCCGTCGACTCCGGTCTCCTCGGCGCCCAGGGGCTCTTCGTCCTCCGCCGCCTCATCTTCGACCGGTTCGTCATATTCCGGCGCCGGCGCGACTGAATCGATCCGCACGGATTCCGAACGCTGGATGACGGCCGGCGGAGACGCCAGTTCGCCGCGTTCGATCGCGTGATAGGTCGTGCCGGTCAGCGTGTCGTCCGCCGCGACGATGACCGCGACGCCAAAACGCTGCTCGATGTCGCGCAGGTTGCCGCGCTTGTGGTTGAGCACATAGAGCGCCACTTCGGAGCGCGCGCGCACCAGGATGTTGTGTGTCGCCGAGCGAGCCAGCGCGTCCTCGATGGCGCGCAGCACGTGCAGGGCGAGCGACGCCGTCGAGCGCATGTGGCCGGCGCCGGCGCAATGCGGACAAACGACGGTGGAGCCTTCGAGCACGCCGGTGCGCATGCGCTGGCGCGACATTTCGAGCAGGCCGAAATGCGAGATGCGGCCAACCTGGATTCGCGCCCGGTCGTTTTTCAGAGCGTCCTTGATCCGGCGCTCGACCGCGCGATTGTTGCGGTGCTCCTCCATGTCGATGAAATCGACGACGATGAGGCCCGCCAGATCGCGCAGGCGCAACTGGCGCGCGACCTCGTCGGCCGCCTCCAGATTGGTCCGCAGCGCCGTGTCCTCGATATTGTGCTCGCGCGTCGAGCGACCCGAGTTCACGTCGATGGCGACGAGCGCCTCGGCCTGGTTGATGACGAGATAGCCGCCGGACCGCAGCGTCACGATGTTGGAGAACATCTGGTCGAGTTGCGCCTCGACGCCGCTTTTCGCGAACAGCGCCTGCGGCTCGCTCCACGGCTTCACGTTCTTCTCGTGGCTCGGCATGAGCATGCGCATGTAGTCGCGCGCTTCGCGGTAGCCGGTGTCGCCGGCGACCGTGACCTCGTCGATTTCCTTGCTGTAGAGATCGCGGATGGAGCGCTTGATTAGCGAGCCTTCCTCGTAAACGAGACTCGGCGCGGTCGATTTCAGCGTCAGTTCGCGAACGCTCTCCCACATGCGCAGCAGATATTCGAAGTCGCGCTTGACCTCGCCAGGCGTGCGCGAAGCGCCCGCCGTGCGCAGGATGACGCCCATTCCCTCTGGAACCTCGAGTTCGCCGGCGATTTCCTTCAAACGCTTGCGATCGCCCGAATCAGTGATCTTGCGGGAAATGCCGCCGCCGCGCGCCGTGTTGGGCATCAGCACGGAGTAGCGACCCGCCAGCGAGAGATAGGTGGTCAGCGCAGCGCCCTTGCTGCCACGCTCTTCCTTGACGACTTGCACCAGCAGCACCTGCCGGCGCTTGATGACTTCCTGTATCTTGTACTGCTTGCGACCGCGCGGCGCGCGATGCGGCATTTCCTCCATGGCGTCGCCGCCGATCTGCTCGACGATTTCCTCCTCGGCCTCTTCATCATCTTCGTCGTCGTCGCTCTCGACGTCCGGCGAATGGCGAGCCTCGACCGCCGCTTCATGCAACGGGACGATGTTTTCGTCGGTCACGCCGCCGTCCGTGGCGGCGTAGGGCGAAACCTCGGCGTGGCTGGTTTCGTGATCGTGTCCATGTTCATGCTCGACGACCGGAGCGTCCTCGTGCGCCATCGTGGCGGGCGCTTCGTGATGCGCGGGCTCCTCGACGGGCGCGGGTGCTTGTTCGACTTGAACAGCATCGATCGCCGCTTCGGCGTGCGGCGCTTCATGGGCGCCAGCGCTCTCGTGGGAATGTTCGTGCGCCTCGACGGCGTGGACATGCGCGTGTTCGCCAGACTCGGCGTGAGTCTCGTTGGCGTTCCATGAGGGTTGCGGCGAAAACGTCTCGCCATGGGGCTGTTCGGCGTCGGCAGGGAAGGGCGAATGTTCGGAGGGCGCGCCGGCCTCGTCGGTCGCCTGAACGCCTTCAACGGCGCCGGTAACCGATTCGTCCGGGCGACGACGACGCTGGAAGCGCTCGGGACGTCGCCGTCGGCCGCGGCGCTGCTGTCCATCGCCATTGCCGCCACTGCTTCCGCCGCGATGGCCGCGCTCTTCGTCCTCGTCCTGGGCGTGGGCGCGGGCTTCTTCTTCCAGAAGCGCCTGCCGGTCGGCGACGGGGATTTGATAATAGTCCGGATGGATTTCCGAAAAAGCGAGAAATCCATGGCGATTGCCGCCATATTCCACGAAGGCCGCCTGAAGGGACGGTTCGACGCGGGTCACTTTCGCGAGGTAGATATTGCCGCGGAGTTGTCGCTTGCTGGCGGCTTCGAAGTCGAATTCCTCGACGCGATTACCGCGAAGCACCACCACCCGGGTCTCTTCCGGGTGAGATGCATCGATGAGCATTTTGTTGGCCATGGGATACTCGTCTGGACATGGCGATGTGCGCCAGTTCGCCGGTCCTTGACGGACGGAGCGAAGCCGGCCCCGGCAAGGGGCGGCGAAGCGGCGTTGCGGCCATGTCGATGGGTTGTGAAGGGAAACGCTTGTCCGATCCGGCGTCGATAGGGACGCCAGCGTCACGGACATTTACGCGATGCGGGCTCGCGACCCGGCGGTCGCGAAGGAATGCGGGGTGGGTGAGGACCGAAGCCGCCGCCACGACCTTGCTCCCAACGCCGCGCGGGGGCCGCGCGGTGGAGGACGAAGGAAACGGAGCGTCGAAGGTCATAATTCCAGTTACCAAGCCCAATCGGATCAATTCGATCCGGCGGCCCCGAATCCGGAACGCGCGATAATCCCGCGCGACGCCTGCGCCGCTGGCCTCAAACTCCTCCGGTGAGCCGATGACGGCCTGGGAGGAAGGAGGGGCGGGATCGCCGGCTAGACCCAGACGCAAACAGGGCGTCGGACTCTTGACCCCGGACCGGGGCGTTTCTTCATAGCGGCGTCCGGGGTCGTTTGGCAAGTTTCCTCTTTGGTGTGGCGAAATGGCAACGCTGGCGGTCTTCTTGTCCCGCGGTCCTAACCGCGCATTAACGCCTGCATGGCTATGGCTTACAGAAGGTAAATGCGGCGGGCGTGAGTCCGGCTCGATCGGGATGAAAAAAGAGGTCGTGGCGACATCGGTCATTCGCGCCTGGACAATCGGAGCTGGCATGGCGATTGCCGGCGGTCTGGTCTGTGCGCCCGACACTGGCGTCGCCAAGCCGATTCGGCTCGCGGATTCAACGCCTGCGACGGTCGCCCAGCCCGCGCCTTCGATCATTGCCCGTTCGGCGCGTCTTGAAGCGCGCGGCGATCTGACCCGACTGTCATTCGTCCTCTCGGGCCCCGCGCCGGTTCGCGCCTTTGTTCTCGCCGATCCCGATCGGGTGATCGTCGATTTGCCCGAAATCAATTTTCAGGTCGACCCGGGCGCGGGCCGCCGGCCTGCCGCTTCCGTCGAACGCAACCGTCGTGGCCGAGTCGCGGCGCGGACCGGAGACGCTCCGCCGCTGGCCGGCCTCGTCAATTCCTATCGTTTCGGTCTGTTCGCGCCGGGCAAATCCCGGGTCGTGGTTGATCTGGCCGAACCAGCGCGTGTGTCGCGCGCGGTGGTGGAGCAGGGCGCGGACGGCGTCACGCAGCTCATTCTCGACCTCGTGCGGACCGATCGGTCGACATTTCTCGCCGCGGCGAAATCGGCGGATCCTCCGCTCGCGGCCCTGCCACAGGTCGAGCCTGTCATCGTGGCGAACGATCGCCCGGTCATCGTGCTGGACGCCGGGCACGGCGGCGTTGATGACGGCGCCCACGGGCCGGGAACGGCGCTCGAAAAGGACATCGTGCTTGATTTTGTCAAGACGCTGGCGGCGCGGCTGGACAAGCTCGGGCGCTTTCGCATCGTCATGACGCGCGCGGGCGATGTATTCGTTCCTCTTGGAGACCGCGTCAAAATCGCTCGCGAAGCTGGCGCATCATTGTTCGTGTCGATCCATGCCGACATGCTGGCCGATGAACCGCAGGTCGCCGGCGCGACGGTCTACACGGTTTCGGACAAGGCGTCGGACGCCGAGGCGGCCCGGGTCGCCGAGAAGGAAAACCAGTCTGACGCGGCCGCCGGCGTCGAGGGCGCCGAGGACAAGAGCGAGGTTGCCGATATCCTGTTTGATTTGACGCGGCGGGAAACGCGCGCCTACAGCCACGTCTTCGCGCGAACGCTGGTCGATTATTTCAGGGAAGTGGCGCGACTGAACAAGAATTCCCGCCGGTCCGCCGGATTTCGAGTGCTCAAGGCGCCGGATGTTCCTTCCGTTCTGCTGGAGCTTGGCTATCTCTCCAACGCCGCCGATGTGCCCAATCTCGTGTCAACGGAGTGGCGGGACAGGGTCGCAGGTGCGGTTACGCAAGCGATTGAACGTTTTTTCGCGACGCGTGACATCGCGCCATCCCGGGCGGAAAGCGATGCAACCACGAGCCTGAAGGCCAGTTTCACCGCCGCGGCGGGAGACGGCGCCGTCCGATAGGTGGTCGATCGTCCGCGATGAATTTCGGGAATCGCCAAGAAATCAACACAAAGGGCCTCCATCAGTCGGGTTGTGAACGAAGTGTCGGCTTGTCCCGCGGTCCGAGTGATTGCCGATGAGACCGCGACGCTGCTAGAAGGCGCGTTTACTGTCGCAAGCGCGGCGTGTTTCCATTGGGATGAGGCCAGATGCGGCTGATAGCCAGGTTTTTCGGGTTTCTGTTCGCCACGGGCGCGATTCTGTTCGTGCTCGGCGCGGCGGCGGCTGGCCTGATCATCTGGCATTATCAGCAGGATTTGCCCGATACGGCGCAGTTGAAGAACTACGAACCGCCCGTGATGACGCGAGTCCACGCGGCCGATGGTTCGATTCTCGCCGAATATTCGCACGAGCGTAGGCTCTATCTGCCGAGTTCCGCCATTCCGCCGCTGGTGAAGCACGCCTTCATTTCAGCCGAAGACAAGAATTTCTACAAGCACAACGGCGTAGATCCCGAAGGCATCGCGCGCGCCGTCCTGATCATGGCGCAGGGCGGGAGACGCGTGCAGGGCGCCTCGACCATCACCCAGCAGGTCGCCAAGAACTTTCTTTTGACCAACGAGCGCACTTTCGATCGCAAGATCCGCGAAATGCTGCTGAGCTTCCGGATCGAGGAAGCCTATTCCAAGGAGCGCATCCTGGAACTGTATCTCAACGAGATTTATCTCGGCCTTGGCAATTACGGCATCGCGGCCGCCGCGCTAAACTACTTCGGCAAGTCGGTGCATGAGCTCTCGGTGGCAGAGGTCGCCTATCTCGCGGCGCTTCCCAAGGCGCCAAGCGATCTTCACCCGTTCCGCAATCGCGACAAGGCGATTGACCGCCGCAATTACGTCATCGGGCGCATGCTCGATGATGGCTACATTACCAAGGATCAGGCGGACAAGGCGCGCGGTGAGCCGCTGGGCGTCAATCCCCGCGTGCTGTCGCCGAATTCCTACGCCGCCGGCTATTTCGCCGAGGAGGTTCGCCGCGACCTCATCGATCGTTACGGCGACAAGAAGCTCTACGAAGGCGGATTGTCGGTCCGAACCACCATCGACCCGAAGATGCAGCTCCTCGCCCGTAAGGTTCTGGTCGATGGCCTCGTGCGCTTCGACGAAGCGCACGGTTTCCGCGGCGC
>CAISJZ010000206.1 GCA_903885755.1 uncultured Hyphomicrobiales bacterium
CACCGGCGAGGGCATGCGATCACCGCCATAGGCCTTGTGATAGGCCTCGATGAAGGCCTTGCGTTTCGGGGTGGTCGGCAGCTCGATGAAGGTCTCCGGCATGATCGCGCCATCGCCATTCGGGCCCGCGGTGTCGATGTAGCTGGCCATGGAAAGCGTCCATGAACCGACCAGCGGCACCTTCCAGCCAAGTTTCGCCATGGCGTTGGCGATCTGCGCGAGTTCCGGACCGATGGCGTAGGTGAGGATCACGTCGGCGCCGGCTTCCTTGGCCTTCAGCACCTGCGCGGTCATGTCGGTATCGCCGATATTGAACTTCTCGGTGGCGACCGGCGTGACGTTGAGCTTGGCGAGGGCCTTGGTCATGTCCTCGCGGCCGAGCTGGCCGTAGTTCGTCGAATCCGCGAGAATTGCCGGCTTCTTGAAGCCCTGACGCTTGATGGCTTCCTCGGCGATCATCGAGCTCTGGATCGTGTCGTTGGCCGAGGTGCGGAAGACATAGTTGGTCTTCTGGTCGGGCCATTGATGGGTCAGGATGGAGCCCGTCGCGACGTTGTTGATGACCGGGATTTCGGCTTCCTGATAGAAGCGTTGACCAGCCTGCGCGACGCCGGTGTTGATGAATCCGAGGGTCGCGACGACCTTCTCCTTGTTGATCAGCTCCTGCGCGACCTGGACGCCGACTTCATTCTTGGCCTCGTCATCGCGCTCGATGATCTGAATCATGCTGCCGTTGACGCCGCCGGCCTTGTTGATTTCGTCAACCGCCAGCTTGGCGCCGTCGCGCATGCTGACGCCCATGGACGACGAACCGCCGGTGTAGGGGCCGCTCAGACCAACCTTGATCGGATCGGCGGCGAAGGCGGGGATCGTCAACGCGGTCGACGCCGCCAATGCCAATAGTAACTTGCTGAAGGTCACGGTGTGCTCCTTGATGCTTCCCTCACGCGGCCAGATATTACTGGTCCGGGGCGTAACCGCCTGCGTCGTAACAAGCCATCCCCCCTTGCGGAGTCAAGCGAACTTGTCGATTTAGCGACGTGTTCGCGACCGGCCTTAGACGAAATGATGATTTCGCCGCGCCGCGACAAACGGTCCCGTGCGCCCGCGGAAAATCGTGGCGCGCGAACGGCGGTCGGAGTAAGGCGGCGACATGATCGATCAGACGCCGAGGCAGCCAGACGAAGCGCCGAACCCGCGGATGGCGCCGCTCGCGACCTTGCCGGTCTTTTACCGACTGGCCGGCAAGCGAGCCATCGTCAGCGGCGGGGGGGTGCCCGCCGCCTGGAAGGCCGAACTGCTGGCCGCCGCCGGCGCGCGGGTTGATGTCTATGCGACCACTTTCAGTGACAAGATGCGGGATCTCGCGAGCGGTCTCGATCTCGTGACGCTCCACGCCCGCGCCTTCGCCGAAGCGGATTTCGCCGGCGCGGCCATCGCGATCGGCGACGTCGAGACGGACGCGCAGGCGGCGGCGTTCCACGCGGCGGCGCGTCGTGCCGGCGTCCCGGCCAATGTCATCGACAAGCCGGCGCACGGCGATTTCCAGTTCGGCGCGATTGTCGAGCGCTCGCCGCTTGTTATCGGTATCTCGACCGATGGCGGCGCCCCGGTGTTCGGCCAGATGCTGCGGGCCCGGATCGAGACCTTGCTGCCCGGCGGGTTCCGCCATTGGGCGGCGGCGGCGAAATCCTGGCGTCCTCGGGTGACAGGCCTGAAGCTTGACCATGGGACCCGGCGGCGATTCTGGGAGCGTTTCGCCAGACTGGCGTTCGACCATCCGGACCGGGCGCCCGACGAGACGGACCTCGCGGGACTGATCGCCTCGATCACGACCGGGGCGGGCGCCTCCGCCGGCGCGCGCGGCTCCGTGGCGCTGGTTGGCGCGGGGCCCGGCGACCCCGAATTGCTGACGCTGAAGGCGGTCCGGGCGCTGCAATCGGCCGACGTGGTCCTTTTCGACGATCTCGTTTTGCCGGGGACGCTGGAATTGGCGCGTCGCGAGGCGACCAAGCTCGCGGTCGGCAAACGCGGTTACAAGCCATCCTGCACGCAAGAGGATATCTGCGCGCTGATGATCCAGCTCGCGGGCGAGGGCAGGCGCGTGGTCCGCCTCAAGGGCGGCGATCCCATGGTGTTTGGCCGGGCGGGCGAGGAGATCGCGGCGCTTCTGGCCGCCAACGTCGATGTCGAGGTGATTCCCGGCGTTACGGCGGCCTCGGCGGCGGCGGCCTCGCTGCGAACCTCGCTCACCGAGCGAGCGCTGGCCCGGCGCGTCCAGTTCATCACCGCCCATGCCCGCGATGGCCGGCTGCCGGAAGATCTGGACTGGCGGTCGCTCGCCGATCCCGGGGCCACAAGCGTCGTCTACATGGGCCTGAAGACCCTGGCGCCGCTCATGGCCCGGCTGATAGCCGAGGGCCTCCCGCCGGACACGCCGGCGACCCTGGTCGAACGAGTCTCATGGCCCGGAGAACGGCATCTCGCGGGAACCATCGCCACGTTGCCGGGGCTGATCGCGGCGGCAAAGCCCACGGCGCCCTGCCTTGTGCTGATTGGCGCGGCGATCACGCGCGCGAAGATCGCTTCGCCCGCATGACGCTATCCGCCAAAAGCCCGATCCGGCTATTCGGCGGCGGGTTTGCGAACGCCATGGGACGCATGGCCGCCCTTGCGACCCGCCATCGAGGCAAGTTCGTGATTTTGGGCGAAACTCCGCTTCTGCGGACTGACGCTGAGGCCGCCCTTGCGACCAGCGGCGGCCGCGAGTTCGTGGTTCTGCGAGAAGCTTCGCTTTTCATTGGGTACGCTTTCGCCACCCTTGCGGGCGATGGCGCGCTGCTTGTCGGGATCCATTGAAGCAAAGCCGCGTGTGGACGTTGGCATCGGGTTTCTCCTGAACTGCTCCGATCGAGCCGCCCCCCCGCGCCCGAGTTCTCGCCTTCCGCGACGGTCAAGCCGCGATGACGGGCATTATCCTTTTGAAGGTGGTCAAATTATGGAGCCCGCGCCCATGAAACGTGGAGCGACGCTCCGGCAGGTTGTCGCTCTGGTCGCCCGAGAGTAACACTTCGCTCGTACAGGCCGATTCGACCGGAGGCTAGGCTATGAAATCTCTCGTTATTTCCGCGGCGCTCCTGGCGGCCGCCATCGCCGCGCCAGTGAATGACGCGACGGCCCAGGACGTCCTGGGCGGCGCCTTGCTTGGCGGCGTCGCGGGCGGCGTACTTGGCGGCGTGGTGTCCGGCGGACGCGGCGCGGGCGTCGCGGTTGGGGCCATCCTCGGCGCGGGCGCGGGCGCGGCGATCGCGTCTGAAGGCCAGCGTCGGCGCAACGGTTACTACGCCTACAACCGCGGCTGCTGGATTCAGCGCGGGGACGGCGCCTGGATGCGCGTTCGCGATCGCTACTGCTACTGAGCGCTTGCCGGACGCGAGGCGCACTGCCGGGTCACCAGATCCACGGTCTGACGCTGGGACGACGTCAGGCGGTCATCCATGATCGGTCGCCAAAGCCCGACCTCCCGCGCGCGATCGCCGACGCAAGAACATAGCGCGGCGCAACCAGATGCGTTCGCGCTGGCCGAAACGCATGTGCGTTCACAATTCTCCTGAAAGATCAGCGCTTCGTCCTCGGGCAAGGGCGGCGCCTCGCGCGGGCCGATCGCCATCGCCGCGAGCCAGACAAGCCCCAGAAAAACCGGCTGGTGGACAAGATAGACCAGCAATGAATGCCGACCGCCCCAGACCAGCGCGCGGCTGGCGGCGCTTTTTTCGCGCCACTCGATGAACCAGGCGGGAAGACCGCGCGACAGCGCGATTCGCATGAGCCCGACGCCAGCGATCGTCGCGCCGCCCCATGGCAGCAGAGGCCGCCAGTCGTTGCTGCGCGGTTCGTGCGCCGACAGACCAAGCGACCAGCCCAAGATGTTGTCCAGCGCGGGCGAGGCGATGACGAGCGGCGCCAGCGCCATGGCGGCGGCGGCGACCAGCGCGACCCAGGGCGGCGCCCGGAGGAAGGGCAGCGCGAGGACGCTGGCGATGGCGATGGTATGAAGAATGCCAAAGAAGATGAAGCTGTCGGGGAACAGGTAGAGCGTGGCGAGCGTTATCGAGGCGGCCGCGCCAGCAACCATGGCCAGCCGCCGCCCATAGGCGCGCCAGTTCATGCCGCCGCGCG
>CAISJZ010000207.1 GCA_903885755.1 uncultured Hyphomicrobiales bacterium
ACGGGGGACTGTTCGTAAATCTCGACGTCGAAGCCCGCCTTCATCAGGCAGGAGGCCGCAGCCAGTCCACCCAGTCCCGCGCCCGCGATGATGATCTTGCCAACCATTGTTGCCCTCGTGTTCCGTCCCCATGGCGCGCATTCGAGCGCGCCGAATGTCCGTCGTCCTTGATCTAGAGCGTTTCCAGCTCGGCGATCATTCCCTCTATCATCGACAGGCCGATTTGCCAGAATTTCGGATCGCGCGCGTCAAGCCCGAAAGGCGCGAGCAATTCCGAATGATGCTTCGTGCCGCCAGCCGACAGCATGGCGAAATATTTTTCAACGAAGCCATCGGCGGCTTTCTCATAGACGCCATAGAGCGAATTCACGAGGCAGTCGCCAAACGCATAGGCGTAGACATAGAAGGGCGAATGCACGAAATGCGGGATATAGGCCCAGTAGGTCTCGTATCCCGGGCCGAGTTTGATCGCCGGCCCGAGGCTTTCGCCCTGCACGCTCATCCAGAGATCGCCGATCTGCTCGGCGGTCAGTTCGCCCGCGCGGCGCGCTTCGTGCAGCTTGCGCTCGAAGGAATAGAAGGCGATCTGTCGCACCACGGTGTTCAGCATGTCCTCGACCTTGGAGGCCAGCATGGCGCGGCGCTGCTCGGGACCGGACGCGGCCAGCAACGCGCGGAAGGTGAGCATCTCGCCGAACACGCTGGCGGTCTCGGCCAGCGTCAACGGCGTCGGCGCCATGAGTGGGCCATTGGGACCAGCGAGCACCTGATGCACGCCATGGCCTAGTTCGTGGGCGAGCGTCATAACGTCGCGCGGCTTGCCCTGATAATTGAGCAGCACATAGGGATGCGCGGAGGGCGAGGTTGGATGCGCGAAAGCGCCCGGCGCCTTGCCTGGACGGGTCGGCGCGTCGATCCAGCGACCGTCGAAGAATTTTTTCGCGATATCCGCCATGCGGGGCGAGAAGCCGCCGTAGGCGCCGAGCACGACGCTCCGGGCCTCTTCCCAGGCATAGGTTCGCGTCGGCACGTTGGGCAGCGGCGCGTTGCGGTCCCAATGGTTCAACTCCGTCTTGCCAAACCATTTCGCCTTCAGCCTGTAGTAGCGATGCGACAGGCGGGGATAGGCGTCGCGCACGGCGGCGACGAGCGCATCGACCACCTCGCGCTCGACGCGGTTCGAGAGATGGCGGGAATCCGCGACATCCTTGAAGCCACGCCAGCGGTCGGAAATGTCCTTGTCCTTGGCCAGCGTGTTGGTGATCAGCGCGAACGTGCGCAGGTTCGCCTTCAGCGTCGTCGCCAGCGCGCCGGCGCCGCTCTTGCGGACATCCTCGCTTGAATCCTGCATGAGATTGAGCGTCGGCTCCAGCGACAGCTCCTTGTCGCCAACCTTGAAGCGCAACGCCGCCATGGTTTCATCAAACAGCCGGTTCCAGGCGCCGCGCCCCGTCACCGACTTCTCGTGAAACAACTGCTCGACCCGATCCTCGAGCTGATAAGGCTTCTCGCGCCGCGTATCCTCGATCCACGGGCGATAATGGGCCAGCGGCGCCACGCTCATCGCCTTTTCAAGCAATGCGTCGTCGAGGCGGTTGAGTTCCAGCGTGAAGAACAGCAGTTCGGTCGAGGCGTCGGTTACGCGCTCCTGCGCATCGCCATAAAATTTCGCGCGCGCGGGATCGCTGACATTCTCGGCGTGCAGCAGGCCCGCATAGGACATGATGCGGGTCATGAGGTCGTCGATCGCCTCATAACGCCTGACCGCCGCGCACAGACCGGCGCTGGCGTCGGCCCCGGCGACCAGGTCGGCGAGCTTGCCGCGGAAGTCCGCCGCGAAGGCCTTGCAGTCCGCCTCGACGGACGCGACATCGACCGTGAATTGCGGGGAGTCCATGCCCGAATAGAGGTCGCCAAGATTCCATTCCGGCAGCGCGCCAAGGTCGGGCGAAGCGGCGGTAGTCGAGTGGAGAGAATCAGTCATGGTCGGGGCGGCCTCGGGTTGAAATTCTCACCCGCTTCATATCGGGCGTCGGGCGGGATAATCAACTTGGCCTGAAAAACCGGCGCCGGGCGCCCATTAACAGCCCATTTACCCTGTTCGCACAACATGCTGGCAAGCGGGCGCGATCTTCGACCCGCCGGGGATAAGAATTCAGCATGACCTCCACTGTCCTGATTGCCGACGATGATCCAGTCCAGCGCCGGCTGCTTGAAGCCATGGTGCGCCGGTTCGGCTACCAGGCCGAGGTCGTGGACGGGGGCGAGGCCGCCCTGGCGCGGCTCGAGGCGGCGGACCTGCCGGCGGTCGACTGTCTGATCCTCGACCTTGTCATGCCCGATCTCGACGGCATGGGCGTGCTGGGCCGCATGCGCGACCGCAAGATCGCCACGCCGGTGATCGTGCAGACCGCCCACAGCTCCATCGAGGCGATCATTTCAGCCATGCGCGCTGGCGCGGCGGATTTCGTGGTCAAGCCGGTCGGCGCCGAACGGCTGCAGGTTTCCATCAAGAACGCCCTGCGCGTTGACGCGCTGGAAGAAGAATTGCGGCGCATCTCCAAGCGCAACACGGGCTCGATGACCTTCAAGGACATCGTCACCCGCTCGGGCGAAATGAACCGCATCATTCGTCTGGGCGAACGCGCGGCCAAATCGACCATCCCCGTGCTGATCGAAGGCGAATCGGGCGTCGGCAAGGAGCTTGTCGCCCGCGCGATCCAGGGCGTCTCCGACCGCAAGGGCAAGCCCTTCATCACCGTCAATTGCGGCGCCCTGCCGGAAAATCTCGTCGAATCCATCCTGTTCGGACACGAGAAGGGCGCCTTCACCGGCGCGACCGACAAGCATGTCGGCAAATTCGCCGAGGCGAACGGCGGCACGCTCTTTCTCGACGAAATCGGCGAATTGCCCCTGGAAACGCAGGTGAAGCTGCTGCGCGCGCTGCAAGAAGGC
>CAISJZ010000208.1 GCA_903885755.1 uncultured Hyphomicrobiales bacterium
ATTGCCGAGCGCATTGTCATGCCTTGGTCCGAGGCCGGGCACCACTGAGCGAAAATCACAATCGACGTTTTGGTCCCGTCCGCGTGACCGATTTCCAAGTCCTTTATTGATCGAGAAAGTTCAAGGTCGAGCTATGAAAGTCGTCGGATTCGAATTGAACAATGAACCGCGCCTCGGCGTCATCGAGGGCGATCAGGTCATTGACCTGCAGGCGGCCGACCCGAAGGTCCCAAATGATCTCGGAGAATGGCTGCGCGCAAACAACGGCGATCTTAAACCGCTCGGCGAGCGCGCCAAAAAGGCGCCAGCGTCGGCGCGCCTGCCGCTCGAAGGACTAAAATATGCCTTGCCGGTCGCGCGGCCGGGCAAGATCCTTTGCCTTGGCCTGAACTACATGGATCACGTCAAGGAAGGCCGCTACGCCGACAACGTGCCGAAATGGCCATCGCTGTTCTTCCGTGTGCTGTCGTCATTGGTGCCTCACAATGCTGCGCTCATCCGACCGTTGGCGTCTGAGCAATTCGACTATGAAGCCGAAATGGTCGCGGTGATCGGAAGGCGTGCGCGCCATCTGACGATGGACAACGCCTTGTCGTGTATCGCCGGTTATTCGATCTCTAACGAAGGTTCGATCCGGGAATTCCAACGTCATACGACGCAATGGACCATGGGCAAGAATTTCGACAAATCCGGAAGTGTCGGACCCTGGATGGTGTCCGCCGACGAGCTTCCGGCCGGCGGCAAGGGCCTCAAGATCATGACGCGGCTAAACGGCCGAACGATGCAATCGGACAATACTGACAATCTGATGTTCCCGCTGGCGGAGACGTTGGTCTATGTCACGCAGGGTATGACACTTGAGCCAGGCGATATCATTCTCACGGGCACTCCGTCGGGAGTTGGTCATGCCCACAAGCCGAACCCGGTCTGGATGCGCGCCGGCGATGAGTGTGAAATCGAGGTCGAAGGCATCGGTATCCTCCGCAATCCAATCGAAGACGAGCGACCTTAATGGCAGGCGCGGGGCAGGACTTGTCGACTCGGGGCGTGCGTCGCATCGAGATTGAGATGTCCGGTCCCGCTCGCGCGCGAGGCGGGGATTTCGGCTCGTCGTAACCATCAAGGAGTGGAGACGAGACAGAGATTCGAAAACCTTGAATCGTCGTCTGAGCGGATCGTGACGAACATGCGCCGAGCAATCCGCAAGCGGCGAGACTCAGTCTCACGTGCGGCGCAGTACTTTAATACAGGCGCGGCGCGTCCCCGGAGCGTCTCCCATAAAAAAATGTTCGAGTTATCAACCACTATGTCTTGTACCGCGCATAGTCGTCATGTTCTTATCGCACGCGGGTCGAAGAGCCGGTTGTTCGGCAGGGGCATTCTTATTGTCGGCAGATCCATTCCAACAAAGTCGATGCACCGCAGCGCAGCTCGCGCCGGGGTGGCGTCGGATTAGCGCAGAAGGGGACGCTGGAAATGGAAGGCCACTCGCGACCGAGCTCAAATCTGGTAAAGCGTTCGATCATTATCCGCGGTCATAAGACCAGCATCAGCCTTGAAAATGTATTTTGGGAAGCGGTGAAGACGATAGCGATTGAACGCCATCTGTCCATTTCCGCGCTTGTTGGAGAAATTGAACAGCAGCGC
>CAISJZ010000209.1 GCA_903885755.1 uncultured Hyphomicrobiales bacterium
CGACGACGAGCGGCGTGACGACCGCCAAATCAATCATGGATTCGTCATTCGGCGGCATGGGTCCTGCCTCGATGCGCGAGCCGCGTCGATTCCTCGCGCGCCCCGCCAATCTCGATGAATGCCTTGCGCAACAGATTGCGCGCCACAAGCGATCGATAGGCCGCACTGGCGCGCATGTCGCTCAGCGGCGTGAAATCCCGCGCGACCGCGTCGAGCGCCGCGTCCCAGGTCGCTTCGTTGTCGAGTTCGACGCCGATACAGGCCTGTTCGGTCATCGCCGCGCGCGCCGGAACGCCCGACATGCCGCCATAGGCGATGCGCGCGGCGGCGACGCGGCGGCCATCAAGCGTCAGATGGAACGCGCCGAGAACCGCGGAAATATCCTCGTCGAAGCGCTTGCTGATCTTGTAGGCGCGGAAGTCGCTCCCCGCGGCAAGGCCCGGCACGATCACGCGCCGGACGTATTCGTCGGGCAGTCGATCTTGCTTGCGATAGGCGATGAAGAATTTTTCCAGCGACAGCAAGCGGATGTCGTCGCCGCGGCGCAATTCGACGCGCGCGCCAAGCGCGATGAGGCACGGCGCGAGATCGCCAATGGGCGAGCCGTTGGCAATGTTGCCGCCAACGGTTCCCGACGCGCGCACCTGCGTCGAGCCGAACCGACGCATGACCTCTCCAAGATCGAAATGGATGTCGGCGAGACGCGGCGCCGCGTCCGAGAGTTTTGCGCCGGCCATGACCGACAAATCGTCCCCGTCGCGCGTGATCGCGTCAAAACCGTCGATTCGGCCTGTCCAGATGATTTTTCGCGGGTCCTGAAAGCCCTTGGTGATCCATAGGCCCACGTCGGTGGCGCCGGACAAGATCAACGCGTCGGGATGGCTGGCGTAGAACGTCGCGAAGGAGGCTTCGCTCGCCGGCGAAGCGAAAAAGCGCGCCTCGTCTCCGACAAGGATATCCTCACCATCGTCGAGCGCCTTGATAGCCTTGAGGCGCGCGACCGCGTTCGCCGAGAAGCGATCCGCCGCGGGTGCGGCGCAGGCGTCGAGCGCGGCGTCAATGATGGGCCGATACCCCGTGCAGCGGCAAAGATTACCCGCGAGTTGATCGCACACCTGATCCCGCGTCACGGCGCCAGCGTAATCCTGTCCAAGCGCGAACAGGCTCATGACGATGCCCGGCGTGCAAAAGCCGCATTGCGAGCCGTGATGCGCGATCATTGCTTCCTGCACCGGATGCGGCGCGGAGCCCGTTGCGAGATCCTCGACCGTCAGAACTTCCGCGCCATCGACCTGCCCCAGCAGCAGGATGCAGGCGTTGACCGGCGCGTGAACAATCTGGTCTCCGCGCGCGCGCGCGAGCACCACGGTGCAGGCTCCGCAATCGCCCTCGGCGCAACCTTCCTTCGTTCCCGTCGCGCGCTGTTGCAGGCGCAGCCAGTCCAGCAGGGTTTCACGGGGCGCCATGCCGGACACTTCGACCGGTGCGCCGCGAAAGATGAAGTGAATGGACGGACGAACCGGCATGACCGCTACCGCGCCCCGTTTTGGAAAGCGGTCCGAACTGATCGCCGACGCAGGTTCAAATTCATCCGCGAGCCCCCAGGGCGAAACCGGCCAGAGGGCAGTGTCTCACCAGATGGAAATCCCAGCAAGTCGGGCGCCAACTCCCGGCGCGGCTATTTCTGGAGCGGTTCGCCGCCAGGCTTGCTGAGCCAGACAAAGGTCTTTGAGGCGGGGTCGTAGCGAGTCACGATGGCGGCTTCCTGACCAAGGCCGCGCTCCGGGTACTTCTTGAAATCGTAGATTCCATTGATGCCGGCGAAGTCCTGCAGATTGGCGATATAATCGCGCAATTGCTCGGCCGTACCGTCGGGCCCGATCTTGCGCAGTCCCTCGATGACGATCAGACCGGCGTCCCATGAGTTCGACACCGAGTTGTCGGCGTGAAGGCCGCGTTCCTCGAAGGCGGCATGCAAATCCCGCTGGGCCTTTTCGACGCGCGGATCAAGCGTCAGCAAGCCATCATGCCGAGGAAACAGGCCCGATGGCAAAATGAGCTGCTTTGGCAGAAAGTCAGCCCATTGGGTCATCTGGGCGTAGGTCTGGTTGCCGCTGGTCGGCGCGATCGGAATGTCGAGGCCAGCCTGGATGGCGCCCTTGAACACGGTCGCCACCGGCGATCCCGTTGACCATGTGAGCAGCGCCTGGGCGCCCGACTGCTTGATGCGCTCGATCTGGGCGGACACGCTGAGGTCGGTGGGGTTGAAATGCTCGGCGGCGACGAGCTGCATGTTGGCGTTTTCGGGTCGCGCCAGAACGCTCTTGATACCCTCGTCGCCATCCTGTCCGCTGGCGTCGGTTGTCTGCATGGTCGCGAGCTTCGTCCAGCCCTTTTCCCGGTAATAACGGATTGTCGCCGCGATCTGTTCCGTCGAGGAACCGCCGGACGAGAAGGCATAGCCGCCAAGCGCCGGATGAAGGCCCGGCGACAGGCAGAACAGCACCGGGCCATTTTTCATCAGTGGGACCATCGCCCGGCACATGGCGACAAGGCTCGATCCCAGAACGACCCTGGGCTTGCTCCCCAGCACCTCGTTGGCGAGCTGCACCGCGATCTGCGGGCTTGTCTGGTCGTCGTGATAGACAAATTTCACGTTCTGACCACGCAGGCCGCCAGCCTTGTTGACCACGTTCGCGAGAGCGTCGAGGCTATCCTGCTGGCCCTTGCCAGCGAAGGCGCCGCCGCCGCTGGTGGGAATGATGACATGGAGATCGTAATCGGCCGCCAGCGCCGGGGAGCTGGCCAGCGCTGCAAGGACGAGCGCGGCCAGCGGACCGCGAAAATTGGAACGATTCAACATTGGACGCTCTCCCCTCGACGACGCGCGCCGAACCTGCTTTCGCCGCGTTTTTAACCCTTTCCGCCGGGAAAGGCGACAGCGGGCCGGAGCGATGATATCCGCTACCCCGATATCGACTCCGGGCCGATTTCGGCTATTGTCGCGCCCGAAACAATCGGGTCCGACCGGGGCCATGGCGCGGTTTGACCGTTCGCCGGAGGGATGCACGGCAATGAAGGGCAAGAAGCAGGAAAAAAAGATCGAGAAGGAATACGCCGATATTCCCGGAACGATCGTTTTCGACGCCGAACAATCCCGCAAGGGCTACGGCATCAACATGTTCTGCATGTCGCTGATGAAGGAGGAAAACCGGAAGGCCTTCAAGGCCGACGAGGCCGGTTACATGAAGCCCTTCAACCTGACGCCGGAGCAGACCGAAGCCGTGCTCAAGCGCGAATGGAACCGCATGCTCGAGCTCGGCGGCAACATCTATTTCACCTCCAAGCTCGGGGCCACGGACGGTCTCTCGTTCCAGCAGGTCGCAGCGATCATGACCGGATCGACCCAGCAGGAATACGCGGACATGATGCTCAAGGGCGGTCGCTCCGTCGAGGGCGCCCGCACCAAATCGGAATGGAAGAAGAAGCATGGCTAGGATTGTCGCTGGCGTCGCCACCTCCCACGTGCCCGCCATTGGCGCGGCGCTCGATCTCGGCAAGACGGGCGAGCCCTACTGGCAGCGCGTTTTCTCGGGCTATGAACCCTCCAAGAAATGGATGGAGGAGACCAAGCCCGACGTTTGCATCGTCGTCTACAACGACCATGCCTCGGCGTTTTCGATGGATATCGTGCCGACGTTCGCGCTCGGCTGCGCGCCCGAATTCCCGCCCGCCGACGAGGGTTGGGGGCCGCGCCCGGTGCCCGTCGTCAAGGGCCATCCGGAACTTGCCGCGCATATCGCGCAATCCGTGATCCTCGACGAATTCGACCTGACGATCGTCAACAAGATGGAAGTCGATCACGGCCTGACCGTGCCGATGAACCTGCTGTTCGGCCAGCCCAAGGAATGGCCCTGCCCGGTGATTCCGCTCGCCGTCAACGTCGTGCTGTTTCCGCCGCCAACCGGCAAGCGTTGCTTCGCCTTGGGCAAGGCGATCCGCAAGGCTGTCGAATCCTACCCCGAGGACCTCAAGGTCGTGATCTTCGGCACGGGCGGCATGTCGCACCAGATCTCGGGCCCGCGCGCGGGCCTGATCAACTCGAAGTTCGACAAGGCCTTCCTCGACAACCTGGTCGACAATCCCAAGAAGCTCGCCCGCATGAAGCACGTCGAATACATGCGCGAGGCGGGCGCCGAGGGCGTCGAGATGGTGATGTGGCTCATCATGCGCGGCGCGCTAGACGACGAGGTCGAGGAGACCTACCGTTTCTATACCGTCCCGGCGTCCAACACAGCCGTCGGTCACATCATCATGGAAAATCCCAAGAAGCATGGCGGCAAGAAGAAGTCGCCGGCGAAAAAGACCGCGACGCGCCTCGCCGCGGAATGACGCTCCCCCACCCGCGATACAATAGCGCGCGCCCTCCAGGCGCGCGTTTTTCATGGAACTATCGCCGCGTCGCCCTTTCCGTTGCCCTGGCGTTTGCCGCGAGCCACGCGGGCGCGCAGGACGCGGCGGAAAAATTCTACCGCGGCAAGACCGTCACGCTCGTCATCCCCTCGTCCGTCGGCGGCGGCTATGATCTCTATGGCCGGCTCGTGGCGCGCCATCTCGGCCGTTTCATTCCCGGCGCCCCGACCGTCAATCCCGCCAACATGGCGGGCGCCGCGGGCGTCGTCGCCGCACAATATATCTACGCCGCCGGCGCCAAGGACGGAACCACGATCGGCGAGCTTTATCCCAACGCCGTCATGGAGCCCTTGCTCGGCGACAAAACCCGCGTGCGCTATGATTCGCTGAAATTCAATTTTATCGGCAGCCTCAACAGCGACGCCTTCATCTGTTTCGTTCGCGCCGACGCGCCCATCAAATCCTTCGCGGACGCCCTCACGCAGGAGGTCGTGCTGGGCGCCACCGGTTCGGGCGCGCCCAGCACCGACTATCCCGCCATGTACGACAATCTGCTCGGCGCGCGGTTCAAGATCGTGAACGGCTATCCCGGCATCACCGAGATTGGCCTCGCGCTGGAGAAAGGCGAGATTGACGGAACTTGCGGGTCCGCGTGGTCGACGATGACGACCGGCCATCCCGATTGGCTGCGCGATGGCAAGATGCGCGTGATCGCGCAAGAGAACACCAGAGCCAATCCGGCGATCGCCAAACTGGGCGCGCAGCTGACCCTGGAATTCGCCACGACGCCGGAGAGCCGCGCCATCCTCGAATTCGTCTTTTCCCAATCGACCTTTGGCCGCCCCTTCGTCATGGCGCCGGAGACGCCGCCCGAACGCGTCGCAGCCATGCGCAAGGCCTTCGCCGCCATGGTCGCCGACCCCGATTTTCTCGCCGAGGCGAACAAGCTGAAGCTTGAAATCGTCGATCCGATGGGCGGCGCGGACCTCGCGGCGACCGTCGCGCGCCTGATGGCGACTCCGGCGGAGATTGTCGAGAAAACGAAAGTCGCGATCGTGCCGAAGAGGTAATCTCTCGAGCTATGGCGAAAACCACTCTTCCAGCCACGGCTGGCGCTTGACCGCCTGAAATTCCGTGAATTTGAAGTTCGCCAGTTTTTCCAGGTTGAATGGCTCCTCCGCGAACATCGCGACGAGCGCGTCCCGGGATTCCGCGCGCGCCACGAGAAAGCCGCCGACCGGCGGATCTTGCGGCCCCGAGCACAGGAACAGACCAGCGTCATAACCCTTCTGCAGCCACTCGCGATGTCGGGGATAGGCCTCTCGGATAACCTCGATGGGCGCGAGATAGGTCGCCTCGACAATAAAATGCTTCATCACCGATTGCCCGCCTTGAAATATCGCTCAATTGTAGCCTTGGCCGATGACGCGGCCAACCGCGTTGACGCCCCGCGCGCCTCCGCTAAAACACGGGGCAACGCCGCGCCACGCGGCCCCGACGCCCGGAGAGGAACCCCATGGACACCGTCACCATCCCCATGCTGCAGCAGATGAAGCGCGAGGGGAAAAAGAGCATCGGCGTCGTCGCCTGGGATTATCCGACCACGCGCTTTGCCGAACGCGCTGGCGTCGACTTTATTTCCATCGGCGACAGCGTGGGCGCGAACCTCTGGGGTCACTCCAACCCGCTGCAGGTGACGCTTGATGAAATTCTGGTCTGCTGCAAGGCGGTGCGCCGCGCCGCGACACGCGTTCTGGTTTCCTGTGACATGCCCTATGGCCCCCTGCAGGAAGGTCTCGACAGCGCAATGAAGGCCGCCGTGCGCATCGTCAAGGAGGGCGGGGCGGACATGATCAAGCTCGACGCGGCCGCCGACTTTCCCGAGGCCGTGCGGGCGCTGACGAAGGCCGGCATTCCCGTCTTCGCGCAATTCGGCCTGACGCCGCAGACAGCCATGCGCTTCGGCATTCCCTATTCCTCGCAAAACTCGGCTGGCGCGCAGGCGAGCGCCGAGGCGGCGAAAAAACTTGTCGAGGAAGCCCTGATGCTGGAAGAAGCCGGCGCCGTGGCGCTCGACTTCACCAACTCGGGCCCCGTCGCCGGCAAGGCGGTCGTGGACGCGGTCAAGATTCCCGTTATCGGCGGCTTTGGCGGCGGACCCTGGCTCGATGGCCGCGTGCGCCTCGCCCAGACCGTGCTCGGTTATGGCGAGAAGTGGATCGACTCGAAGACCGACACCTATTTCAACACCGCGAAAGGCACGATCGACGCCTTCGCCGCGCTCGTCGCGGACGCCCGCGCTGGCAAGCAGATCAAGGGCTGACACCATGGCGAGCGCCATCCTCGACGGAATCAATACGCGCTACGAAGTCGTTGGAGAAGGCCCGCCGCTGCTCATGTACGCGCCCGGCGGCTTCGACGCGACGATCGAGAAGTGGTCGACGCAAGGCGTTTACGCAAAGGTCAAACCCGTCGAACATCTCTCGAAGCACTACTCGTGCATCCTGTTCGACCGGCGCGAATGCGGCCAGTCCGGCGGGCGCGTCGAGCGCGTGACCTACGCGCATTATGTCGCGCATGGTCTGGCGCTGCTCGATCATCTCAGGATCGATCGAGCCCATCTCATGGGCGGCTGCATGGGTTGTTCGCCGGTCGCGGCCTTCGGCGTCATGCATCCCGAGCGCGTTAAAAGCATGATCCTTTACTGGCCCGTCGGCGGCGCGAAATATCGCCTGTCGAGCCACATGCGGTTTGCCGAGCATCTCGCCTATGTCCAGCGCGAAGGCCTCGCGGCCGTGGCGCGCCTTGCGCGCGAGGGCGGCAAGCCGTTTGGAACCGATCCGCGCGGCGGGCCGTGGGCGTCGGTGCTACAGACCGACGCGGCCTTCGCTGACGCCTACGCGAAGCTTGACGTCGAGACATACAAGCTCATCGTCGCCGGCTGGGTCCGCACCATGTTTGATCGCGACACCGCGCCCGGCGCCGAGGCGGAGGACATGCTGCGCTGTGACATTCCCGCGCTTGTCGTGCCGGGCAATGACGCCTCGCACGCGACCTCCGCGGCGCGCTATTTCCACGAATGCCTGCCAAAGTCGGAATATTGGGATGTTCCCGTCGCCGCGCAAACGGAAGAGGCCGTGGCGCCGCGATTGCTGGAGTTTTTGAAGAAGGCGGGGTGAGGGCTTAGCCGGTAGTCGGAAGCCCCAACGCCGCGAGCGCCGCCTTAGCCACCTCGACATCCTCGTCCTGCGAGGCGCCGCCCGCCGCGATGGCGCCAATTGTCTCGCCGTCGATGATAATGGGAAAGCCGCCGCGCACATTGGTGAAATCGCCATCCATGCGGATTTGCATGCTGACGACGCGATGTTCCTCGGCATAGCCGGTCGGCAGACCCTGCGACGCGGATGTATAGGCCTTCTTGATGGTTGTGCGACCCGAAAACACGCGCGCGCCATCCATCATGAGAAAACCGATCAACTGGCAGGACCGATCGGCCACCGCCAGACTGATCCTGACGCCAAGTTCATTGGCCTTTCGCACACCCGCGGCGATCATCTTGAGGCTCGCCTCGTGGGTGAGCCGATGTGTTGGAACGATATCAGGCACTTGCCGCCTCCGCGCCCCGTTCAGCCAACCAGCCCGTGCGTTCCCATGGCGAAGAGGTTCTCGACCGAGACTTGCTTCGTGATGATGCCCTGCGACAGCGCATGGCCAATGAGCGTCTCGATCACCTTGCGGTTGGGCTCGATTCCGTAGGGCAAGGGATCGGCGGCGCCGGCGGCCATGACCTTCTGATGTACAAGATCGGC
>CAISJZ010000210.1 GCA_903885755.1 uncultured Hyphomicrobiales bacterium
CGATCACGATCAGCGCGCGCCCGTACTTCGCGCGCCGATCGCACAACATTCGGTCAAGCGCATCGATGTCGTTATGCGGGAAAGTCATCGTCTGCGCCCGCGACATGGAGGCGCCGGCGACGATGCTGTTGTGCGACAACTCGTCGATGATCATGAGATCGCCACTGCCGGGAAGATGTCCCAGCAACGAGACATTCGTCCCGTAGCCGCTCACCATCGTCAACGTATCGCCAACACCGAGAAAATTCGCCAGCGCCGTTTCGAAGACGCGATGCGCCTTGCGTTCTCCTCCGACAAGGCGAGAGGCGCCGGCTCCCGGGCCGGATTGAGTTACCGCGCGGCAGACGGCCTCCGAAATTCGGGCGTGACCGGCCAGACCGAGATAATCGTAAGTGGCGAAACTGACGAGGGTCCGGCCATGCGCCGCCATATCGGCTCGCAATGCATCGAGGGCGATGAAGTAAGGATTATATTCACTGAGGCGATCAAAATTTCGTCGTTTCAACCAGCGTCGGGCGTAGTCGTCCAGACTGTTGCGAACCTGCGGCACGGACAGCTTTCCATTAAGCGATGCATCAGCCGATCCAAGCCCTGCGATTAGCGATCAAGGACCAACGCGCGGCGCGAAATCCTGACGCGCGCGGTACACATTTCACATCCCGCGAATGAACGCAAACCGCCCGGCGAGCAGGTTATGTTGCCGACTGGCGGCATCTCACTTATAGGAAAAGGCTATTGTCCGGGCGTCGGTTGTCCCCGTCGGCCCCTCGGTGGAATGGAGAACTCTCTTGGCAAACGATCGTGACGCAATTTGCGCCAGAATTGTCGATTTCATCCATTCGGAAATTCAGGACAAAAGCATCCAGTTTGACATGAATACGCCAATTGAATCAGTAAAAATAGACTCAATTGATGTGATCCACGTTATTTTTAAAGTCGAGGAAGAATTCAAAACCACTGTTGATCTACCGCAAGACTCTCGATTCGCGACAGTTGGCGATTTTGTCAGAGCATTGGCTGAATTTGTGCCGACTTCCGACAAGGCTTGAGCATGAGCCGGGGTGCTGTCGACATTACGGGGCGTGGGGTCATTTCAAGTGGCGGCCAGTCGGTCGAGGTATTTTCCGAGGCCATCCTCGCAGGGCGGGGGTTTATCGGATCTTTCGCGGATGACCAGCGGCCCCCGCCGCCAGATCCGGACGCCGTCAGTCAACTGAACATTCGATTTTCCAAGGGCGCGCCGGTCCACGATTTCGATCCCAAGGCGCATTTCGACGACCGAACTCTAGGTGGTCTCGATCGTTTCTCGCAATTTGCCGCCGTGGCCGCGCGTCAGGCCTGGAAGGAGGCCGGTCTCGATGTTGACCCGCCACCCGCCGAGAGGATTGGCGTCATCATTGGCACCGCCAATGGCGGCCACGATATTCTCGATCTGGGCTGGAGGCGCCTTCTGCTGGAAGGGCGCAAGCCCCAGCCAATGACCATTCCCATGTCGATGGCGAACGCGCCCGCCAGCCGGATCGCTCGTGAAATTGGCGCAAAGGGGCCGGTTTTCGCGACCGCGAGCGCCTGCGCGTCCGCCGCCCATGCGATCATGATGGGACTGACTCTCATCCGGGGCGGATTGGCCGATGTGATGGTCGTCGGCGGCGTCGATACGTGCTTCAACTTTGCGTACCTTCGGGCCTGGGATGCGCTGCGCGTGGTCTCGACCGACATCTGCAGGCCATTTTCCAAGGGCAGGCAGGGGCTGACGATTGGCGAGGGCGCGGGAATCGTGGTGCTGGAGGCGGAAGGGCGCGCGAGGGCACGGGGCGCGCGGGTGATCGGGCGCCTTCTGGGCGGCGGCATGACGAGCGACGCTGGCGATCTGACAACCCCGGACGGTCGCGGCATGGTTCAAGCCATGCGCGGCGCGCTGTCAGATGGCGGTCTGGAAGCGGGGCAGGTCGGCTACATCAACGCGCACGGCACCGGGACTCAGGTCAATGACCGTCTGGAATCCGTCGCTATCCGCGAGGTGTTCGGGGCGGCGACGGACAGGCTTCCGGTTTCCTCGGTGAAATCCGCCATTGGCCACGCCATGGGCGCTTCCGGCGCGCTGGAACTGCTCGCGACCCTCGC
>CAISJZ010000211.1 GCA_903885755.1 uncultured Hyphomicrobiales bacterium
ATTTCCAGCAACTGGTTGCGCGTCAGCACCAGCTCGGACACCAGAGCCATAATGCGTTCGAGCGCGCCGACGGCGACCCGAATGGTCGCGGGACCAGCCGCGGCGACCGCCGCGATCGGCTTGGGCGCGGGCGATGCGGCGGGGGCGACCGGGGCGGAGGGTTGACCGGACGGCGGGAGGGCCTCGATCTCGCGAGCTTCCGGCGGCATGGCGACGGACATGGGCTCGGCGTCTCCGGCCATTTCGCCGTGATCCTCGCCGACCTCCTGCTCGATCGCGGTGATGAGATCGCTGTCGGAGCCTTCCGGCTCGATGGCGCTCTTTTCGAGTTCCGCGAGAATCAGACGAATGCGATCAATGGCGGCGAGAATGAGCGAGACACGTTCGTGGGTCGCGGTCGCGCCATCGCGCAGCTTGCCGAGCAGGGTTTCGGCCGAATGCGCGATATTGGCGAGGCGCGGCAGACCCAGGAACCCGCAGGTGCCCTTGATCGTGTGAACGAGGCGAAATATCGACGCGATGATCCGGGCGTCGCCCGGATCCTGCTCGAACTGCACCAGCTGCGCCCCGACTGAGTCGAGCTGATCGCTGGTTTCCGCCAGAAAGTCCTTAAGAATATCGTCCATTGGCCCAGCCTGCCTGGCCGCTCTTCAGAAGCGACGTCAGGACTACCGGAGAATGAACGCAATCAGTTAAGGGACACTTGCCAAGTCTCGGTCGGTTTGAATCAAGCGGCGACTTCGCCCACTTCGGCTGAAGCCGGCGCGGCGGGGGCGGCGCGTAGCGAGACGCCTTCGGCGTTCGCCTCGACTTCCAGGGTCATGCCGCAGGCCCTGGCGACGAGGAATGTATAGTAGGCCTGAATGCCGTGCGCATCGACGGTTTCGGTTTCCGGCGTTCCCGCGAGCAGGGCGCTCACGCCATGGGCAAGGCGCGGATTCGTTCCCCTGGCGCTGACGTTGATGGTGGTCAAATCGTCCTGCCCTTCGATCATGACCGTAATGACACCGCCGCGCGGAATGCACGCGGCCGCGATCAGGCACAGGTTGAGGGTCATCTTGACCTTGTTTTTCGGCAACAGCACCCGGGCCGCCTGCCAGTCAAGCTTGGTGCGGTCATCGGCGATGAGATTGCGGGTCACGCTTTCGGCGTCGCCCGTGTCAATCGAGGCGCCCGCGGAGCCGGCGGCGCCGAAGGCGAGGCGGCAGAATTGCAGCCGGGCGGAGGCGGTCTTCGCGCTTTTCTTGATCAGATCGATCGCGAAGGCGCGCATGTCGGCGTCCTTCTCATCCTCTAGAACCTCGAGGCCATTGACGATCGCGCCAACCGGGCTGATCACGTCGTGGCACACGCGGGAGCAAAGAAGGGCGGCGAGATCGAGGGCATCGAGCGCAAAGACCGACATGGGCGTCTTCCGAATTTGGAGCGCTATGCGCGGCTCCGGGTTGAACCACTGGAACGCCCACGCGACGGGAGCCGCCACGCGAACGCGCACGCAATCACGACCGGAATGAAAACGACCGCCGCGAATCAGGCGGCGCGCCGAACCTTCCGAATTCATAGCCCCGGCGCGGCCCAATGCAAGGCGCGCGACCGCGACCAGACGCGTTCGCTCCCTTAAGTGCCACGCGGATGGTTAACCCGAGGTTTACCAACGGCTCGCCCCGGACGCCCTTCGCAATCCGGGGATCGATGTTAATGTGCCGGCCAGAATGACAGAATCGTCGCCGCCCCATCACGACTCCAACGAGATCGCCGAGGCTTTCGCCGCGATCGCGCTGGTCGCTGGGCAAGCGATCCTTGATGTCCGGCGCAACGGGTTCTCGGCGCGCCAGAAGGCCGACGCGAGCCCGGTGACCGAGGCCGACGAACGCGCCGAGGCCATCATCCTAGACGCTCTCGCCTTGTTGACGCCCAACATTCCCGTGATCGCCGAGGAATGCGTATCGCGCGGCGAAATCCCCGCCATCGCGGAGGAATTCATCCTCGTCGACCCGCTCGACGGAACCCGCGAGTTCCTCGGCGGATACAACGACTTCACCGTGAACATCGCGCTCATTCGGGTCGGCGCCCCGGTCGCCGGCGTCGTCTTCGCGCCCGCGCTGGGCCGCATCTGGATCGCCGGACGCGAGGCCTTTGTCGCAAGCGTTGAACCCGGCGCGCCCCTGCCCGCTCACGCGTCGCGGCGAAAAATTCACTCCCGCCCGGCGCCCGCGTCGGGGCTCGTCGCCCTCGTCAGCCGCTCGCACCTCGATCCCAAGGCCGTCGAGGAATTGTCGCGGCTGCCAATCGCCGAACGGCGCCCCATGGGGTCATCCGTCAAATTCTGCGTCATCGCCGAGGGCGAGGCCGATATCTACCCGCGTTTCGGGCCGACGATGGAATGGGACACGGCGGCCGGCGACGCGGTACTGCGCGCGGCGGGCGGCGCATGTCTCGGCGAGGATGGCGAGCCCATGCAATACGGACGAAATGGTCGCGCCTTCCATAATGGAGGCTTTGTCGCCTGGGGCGATCTCAAGGCAAGGCGCCGCCTCTCGCCATTGATATAAGACCGTAAATCACGGGGGAAACGGATGAGGAAATTACTTCCCGCGATGCTCGCTATCGCGATTGTCGGCGTGTCGCCAATCGCCCGCGCGCAGGATTGGCCCAAGGCTCCAATCAAGCTGATCGTGCCGGTCGGACCTGGTCTCGCCACCGACCTGACGGCGCGCATGTTCGCCGACGAAGCCTCCAACGGTCTGGGCGTTGGCGTTGTCGTCGAGAACATCACCGGCGGTTCGGGGGTTCTGGGCGCGCAAACCGTCGCGCGCGCCGTGCCCGACGGCTACACGTTGCTGTTCGCCAATTCGTCCGGCCTGACCTCCAACATGTATCTGCTTGATTCGATCAACTACAATCCGCTCAAGGATTTCGCCGCCCTGGCGATGGTCGCGGACAGTTCGCCCTTCGTTGTCTCCGTCAACAAGGACCTGCCGGTCAATTCCATCGCGGAGCTTATCGCATATGGGAAAGCGCATCCCGGCGAGCTATCCATTGGAATTGACGCGACTAGCGGCTTCGGCCTTGTCACTGGCCGCCTTCTCAACAAGCGCGGCGCGATCGGCATGACCGAGGTGCCGTACCGCGCCACGCCGCAAATGCTGCAGGACGCCGTGGCGGGTCGCATCCAGGTGGTGATATCCGTGCCGATCCCGATCAAGCCGTTCATCGACAGCGGCCAATTGAGAATGCTGGCGATCAGTTCGAAACAGCGGTTCCCGGGGCTGGCCACATTGCCGACCATCGCCGAAACGCTGCCAGGCTTCGATGTCGATGGCTGGTTCGCGATCATGGCGCCGGCGGGAGCGCCGCCCGCGATCCTCGACCGCGTGAACAAGGAAGTCGTCAAATTCCTGGACAGGCAGGAGGCCCGCAATCGGCTGGTCGGCATGGGGGTCATGCTGTCGCGCCCGGGAACGCCGCAATCGGCCGCCGCCTTCGTGCGCGGACAGCAGGAAGCGTGGGCCGGCATCGCCCGCGAGCTTGACCTCAAGCCGCAATAGGGCCGCGCCGGGCTAAAATCTTCATGACTCGTTAACCCTGTTGCGCGAGTCTCCGCCGTGGATTCCGCGCGGGCCTCAAACCGCCACGAATCCGCCTCGGCGAGGCCTTGCTCGACGCCGAGTTTACGCTTGCGGGCAAGCAGACCATTCCAGAACGAGGGCGCACCATGACCGGGATCACTCGCAGAGGCGCCATCGCCGGCCTGGGCGCGGCGGGCGCGACGATCGCAACCCCCGTCTGGGCGCAATCCGGTCGCCCGCAGAAATTTTCGACCGACGAACTCGTCAATAGCGGCCATCAGTTCTTCGGCGCCATCTCGCGCGGCCTCGCCCAGGTCATCGAGGCGGCGACGAAACGCTGGGGCCAGCCCAACGCCTATGTTCTCGGACAGGAGGCCTCCGGCGCCTTCGTGGCCGGCGCGCGCTACGGCGAAGGGGCCATGTACACGCGCAACGCCGGCGACCGAAAGGTTTACTGGCAGGGGCCATCACTGGGTTTCGACGCCGGCGCGGACGGCGACCGCACCATGATGCTGGTCTACAATCTGCCGGCGGTGGAGTCGATTTTCCGCCGTTTTGGAGGAATCAACGGCTCGGCCTACCTGGTCGGCGGCTTCGGTTTCACCGCCCTCACGGCGGACGATATCGTGGTTGTTCCCATCCGCTCTGGCATCGGCGCGCGCCTCGGGGTCAATCTCGGCTACCTGAAATTCACGCCGCAATCGACGTGGAATCCCTTCTGAAGTCGCGGCTTTCCGGCGCGACTTTGATTTCGCCACGCCCGCGTGGCATGATCAGGCTCGTTTGACTTCATTGTTGGCCGCCACGTCTTGATCGAAAACAGCATGTATTTCGCGCTGGGGTTCCTGATTTCGGGACTTCTGGCGCTATTGTTCCTGCCCGCCTTCTGGCGGCGGGCGATTCGGCTGTCGACCCGGCGGGTCGAGATGCAACTCCCTCTATCCATGGATGAAATTGTCGCGGAGCGCGACCAGTTGCGGGCTGAATTCGCGCTCGAGCATCGCCGCGTCGAACAACGCGCCGAGGAGTTGGCCAACGGCCATGCGCGCGACCTCGCCGAACTTGGCCGAAGGTCCATGCGTATTGGAGCGCTGGAGGCGGTACTGGCGGAAACCCGCGCGGAAAGCGATCGTCGCGCCGACCGGCTCGCCGCGCTGGGCGCGGAACTGGCGTCCGCGCAAGCCGAGATCGGAGTCGGCCATCAACTGCACGCGGACCTTGAAGGGCGCCTCGACAATACGCAGCGCAAACTCGCCATGCTCATGGACGATCATCAGGCGCTGTCGGGCCTCGCGGACGAACGCCGCGCCACGATCGCCGGGCTCGAGACCCGCGTTATCGGCAACGAAGCCGACAACGCCGCTCTGCGCGACGCCATCGAGACTATCCGGCGCGAGCATCTCGACCTGAACCGAGCCTTGACCGCGTCAACCGACGAGCGCGATATCGCGCGCTCGGAAGCAGCGGCGATTGGCGCGCGGCGCGATCAGGCGTTGGCGCTGGTCAAGGATCTCCAGGAGCGAGCCGAAGAGCTTGCGCAGGCCCATCGAACGGAACGACGCGCCCGCCTGCGGGTCGAGACCGATGCCGCAAGCCGGGCGAGCGCGCTGGCGCTTGCCGAGGCGCGCGAAGCAGCTCTTCGCGAAACTCACGCGGGCGACCTCGCCGCGCTGAGGGCCCGCGAACAGTCATTGCGGCAGCAAATCGAGGATTTGAAGACACAGAACGCCGCGCTTGAAGGCGCGATGGACGCCATGCGGCGCGATGCGGCCGGGCGCCGTCGAGAGACCGCGAACGACGTTGGTTTGGCGCGGCGCGAACCGCCCGCTCTGGAGGCGGGCGAAGCCGCGGCGCTTCGACAGGCCATCAGTGAAATCGGGGCGAAAGTCGCCCGCATGGTCGATGTTCTTGAGCATCAACCAGCGAACAGCGACTCTCCTGTCGCTAACGACGGCTCCCTACCCGATCGCGTTCGCGCGCTTCAGCGTGAGACCACACGGCCAAGCGCGGCGGAATGATCAGTCTTTAACTGGTTTCGCGCGGTGACGTAAAATCATCGGCATGCCGCCCTTGGGCCGCAAGGTAATCCGCTGCATGGGCGTCACTTCGTGGCCCGGCGCGTGGTCAAGCCGGAAATGTCGCAGCAGCGTCGCCAGAATGATCACACCCTCGCGCATGGCGAAACCCATACCGATGCACACGCGCGGACCCGCGCCGAACGGAAGATAAGCAAAACGGTCGATCGCCTCGCGTCGCCCCGGCATGAACCGCTCCGGCGCGAATTCGTCCGGACGCTCCCACAGGGTCGTGTGCCGATGCAGTACCCATGGCGAGACAATCACCGTGTCCCCCGCGCGGATCGGCCTGCCATTGATCTCGTCCGGTCCGATCGCCTCGCGCGACAGGGTTGCCGCGGGCGGATAGAGGCGCAGGGCCTCCTCGAATGTCGCGCGTGTCCTGACAAGCCGATCAATGGCGCCGGGAGCATCGATACTAGCGGCCAGGGCCTCATCCACCTCGGCCTCGACCGCGGCGCGCCAGTCCGGATGTTGGCTGAGGAGATAGAGCGACCAGGTCAGCGCACTCGCGGTGGTTTCGTGGCCGGCGCCGATGAAGGTCACGATATTGGCGTTGATTTCGGCTTCGCTGAGGCCCTCGCCTGTTTGCGGGTCGCGCGCGGTCAACAACAACCCCAGCAGGTCGCGCGGCGCGGCTTCGCTCGACGCGCCCAGGCTCGCGCGTCGCTCCTCGACAAGATCGGCGACGGCTCCAGCGAAAAACCGGAGCTCCTGGCGAGTGTCGCGCTTGCCAACGCGCGGCGCCCACTTGGGCAGACCCAGGACGTCAAAGGGATGGACCTGCCCGATACCATCAAAATAGCGCCCCATGGCGCGCGCGAAATCGGCGGGATCGCGCGCCAGACCCTCGGGAAAAATCGTTCTCTGCAAAACCTCGAGAGTCACGCGCGACATTTCCGCCGAGACATCAAGACGGCGGCCCTCGCGCAAGGGCGTCCAGCGCGCGACGAGCCACTCGGCGCAGGCAATCATCGCAGGCTCGAAACTGTCGACCATTTTCGGCGTGAAGAGCGGCGCCAAAGCGCGGCGCTGCGCTCGCCATTCGTCGCCCTCGGCTGTCAAAAGTCCGTTGCCAAGGCCTGGCGACAGGACGCGCAACTGCAAGGCGTCCTTGCGATAATTGGCGGCGTTGTCGACGAAGACATGACGGATCGCGGACGGTTCGTTCAGGACGGCGACGCGCCCCATGACGCCTTCGGCCTGAATGAAGGGAATCTCGAAGCTCTGGCGTGACCATGTCGCCAGCGGATTGCGCCACATGCCAAGCAGAAAGGACAGAGGTCCGATGGGCCCTTCGGGTCGCGGCGGCGCCGGCGGGCGAAATGCCGGACGCGGCGCTTCGGTCAGTGACATGGCCTGCTCCTTCAACGAACAGACCCATCATATGATGCCGGCGCCGCGCCCCGGCAAGCTGTTACGCGCCGCGAATCCGGTCCACCAGCGCCAGCGGGTCGGCGGGAAGCGCGTCACCGCGCCAGGCGACATGACCATCCGGCCGCACAAGCACCAGCTTCTTTTCGTAAACAGCGGTGACGGCGGGCTCGTCGATGGCGATCGCGTTCATGGGCAGGCCGCGGCTCTTCGCTGCCTCCAGCAGGGGCGCAGCGTCAGGCGGATTTGCGCCAAGACGCAGCAGAACAAAGCCCTTGCCAAAGAGATCGAGCGTCGAACGACCGTCCTTCAACCACGCATGGGGCGCCCGGCACCCGGCATGGGACGTCTGGACGTATTCGGAGGGCGACCATGGCGGGGGTTCGGTTCCATCGCCAACGACGATGGGAGAAGAATCGTATCGATAGCCCGTGTGAATGCCTATCGTGTACCATTCATGCCACATCTGTGCGGTGTACCAGTCGCCATAGGCCTTTCGCGCGGCGTCGCCCGCGGGGCCCGGCTCGAAAATCGCCGGCGGCGGCTTGCGCTTGCGGGTCTCCAGCATGCGCGCGAGATTCTCCGCCGCTGTTTTGACGTTGCGAGCGGCGACCGGCTTGCGCTCGGTCTCGTAACTGTCGAGCAGTTTCGGTCCGCCCCAACCGCGGATCATGCCCTCCAGCTTCCATGTGATATCGACAGCTTCCTGTAATCCCGTGTTCATGCCGAAGGCGCCGGTCGGCGAGAGTTGATGGGCGGAATCGCCGACAAGAAAGACGCGCCGCGATCCATATTTGTCGGCGACGAGTTCGCGCCTGGTCCATGGCATGGTCGAAATCAGCTCGACATCGCACGGGCCGCCGATGGCGCGCCGGATTTCAGCGAGCAGGTCTTCGTCGGTCAGTTGCTTGCGACCAGCGTCGCCGACGAGCGAGAAGCGGAAATTGTCATAACCATCGATGGCGACGATCGTCGCCCACGTGCCTTCAGGACCAATAAAGATATAGCGATAGCCTGATTTGATGGTCTGTTTCTTTTCCAGTTCGCGCGACCTGAAGATGACATTCGTCGTGTAGGTCAGCACCGCGTTGCCTGTCATCGTGATGCCCAGCTTCTCGCGCACTATCGATCCCGCGCCATCGCAACCAACGAGATACTGACACTCGACCTCCTCGGTCTTGCCGGTCTTCACGTCGCGGATCGTCGCGGCGACGCGGTCATCGCGCTCGGTGAAATCGACGAGTTCGGTGAAGTAGCGCAGATCGACGTTCGGAAAACTCTTCGTCCATTTCGCGATCACGGGATCGAAGAAGTTCTGCGGCGCGCGCTCGCGGCGTTGCGGCGACTGCGGCGGGTAGGGTTCGTCGTCCGGACAGGGAAAGGATTCGCGCCCGAGTTCGTAGCCGCCAATCAGGCTGGTGATCCAGATATTGTCCTGCGGGTGCTTGCGATTGTAGCCGGACCGCTCGACCTGTTCGACCAATCCCCAGCGGCGGCAGAACTCCAGCGTGCGGATGTGCGGCATATCCATTTTTGGCTGCCCGACCACGCCGTCGCCTCGTTCAATTTCCATGCAATCAATACCGCGCCAGCCGAGATCGCCCGCGACGCAAAGCCCGACGGGGCCACCGCCAACAACGAGGACAGGTGTTTTGATCATGATGTTTCCCGGACGTTTCCCGACGGCAAAATAGCGCTTCAATCGCCTTGAGCGCTAGGGGGCGATGGAGGCGGCGATCGAACCGTCGAGCGCCTCGAATTCGCTGTAACCGATGGTTTCATAGAGTTCCGCTCGTGTTTGCATGGCCGGAAGCATCGCCTTCGTCGAACCGTCGCGACGAATTGTCTCGTAAAGGTCCTTCTGCGCGCGCGCGGCGACGCGAAGCGAACTGACGGGCCAGATCATCATCCGGTAGCCCATCGCCTGAAATTCATCGGCGGTGAAGAATGGCGTGCGACCAAATTCGGTCATGTTGGCGAGCAACGGCGCCTTCACCCGGCTCGCGAATTCGCGGAACATTTCCGCGCTCGTCAGCGCCTCGGGGAAAATCGCGTCGGCGCCGGCGGCGAGGTATTTTTGGGCGCGCGCGACCGCGCCGTCCATTCCCTCGCTCGCGGCGGCGTCGGTGCGCGCGATGATGTACAAATGGCGCCGCGCCCGCGCCGCGGCGGCGACCTTGGCCGCCATGTCGTCGGCGCTCGCCAGCCGCTTGTCGTTGAGGTGCCCGCATTTCTTCGGCAGGATCTGGTCCTCGATATGAACGGCCGCGGCGCCGGCATCCTCGAAGGCGCGGGTCATGTGCATGACGTTCAATGCCTCGCCGTAACCGGTGTCGCCATCGACAAGCACCGGCAAGCCCGAGGCGCGCGCCACCTGACGAATGAAAAAGCAGACATCCTCGATGGTGATGACCCCGAGGTCCGGCAAGCCCATGGACGCCGACATGGCCGCGCCCGAGAGATAGAGAGCCTCGAAGCCCGCGGCCCTGGCCTGAAGCGCGGCCAGACCATTATGGGCGCCGGGCAGGCGCAATATTCCATCACGACGCAGGAGTTCCGAGAACCGGTTCCCCGCCGGCTCCGGCGAGACCGAAGCGCCGATGAGATAGGTCATGCGTTCCTCGCCCTGAATGTATCGCTTCGTTCCGATGACCGCCTTCTCCGCATGATCAGGCGACTTGTAAAGCCCGCGCGGCGGTCTTGCGCATTTCGTCCGGGCGCGGTTTAGTCCTCGCGAATTCAGGCGCGGACCCGAGAGACCGGACATGGGCACGAGAATCACATTCAACCGTCCCGACGGCAAGACCGCCGAGGGTTACCTGGCAAGGCCCGGCCGAGCCAACGCGCCGGGCCTAGTCGTTATTCAGGAGTGGTGGGGCCTGCAGGACCAGATCAAGGGCATCTGCGACCGCTACGCCGCCGCTGGCTATGACGCGCTTGCCCCCGATCTCTACTCGGGCACGGTGGTTCCCTACCACGACACCGACGCGGCCGGGAAGGAAATGGGATCGCTGAATTTCCTCGACGCGACCGACCAGGTCGTGCGCGGCGCGGCGCGATTTCTGGCGAAAAATGGCGAGAAGGTCGGCATCACCGGCTTTTGCCTTGGCGGCGCCGTCACTGTGCTGGCCGCCTGCCGCGTGCCGGAATTCACCGCCGCTGTGTGTTTCTACGGCATTCCGCCGGAAGCGGCGGCCAAGCCCGCCGATGTCAAAATCCCGTTGCAGGGCCACTTCGCCAACACGGACGACTGGTGCACGCCGGACGCCGTGAATAAATTCGACGCGGCCTTGAAGGCCGCCGGAAAGCACGCCGACATTTTCCGCTATGACGCGGCGCATGGCTTCATGAACGAGCAACGTCCGACCGCGCATGACCGCGCCGCCGCCGAACTCGCATGGGATCGCGCCCTTACATTCTGGAAGGCTCATCTGTGAGCGACCTTCGCCTTGTCATCGCCGGCGCCGCGGGGCGCATGGGCCGTACGCTTGTCTCGTTGGCACACGCCGCGCCAGGCATGATCGTCGCGGGAGCGCTTGAACGTCCCGGCTCCAGCGCGCTCGGGATGGACGCGGGCGAACTGGCGGGGGTCGGCAAGATCGGCGTGACAATCTCCGACAACCCCCTCGAGGCTGTTCTCCACGCCGACGCAATCATTGATTTCACGGCGCCGGGCAGCACGGTGGAGCTTGCCGCGCTGGCGGCGCAGGCGCGCATCGTCCACGTCATCGGCACCACGGGGCTGGCGGCGGCGGACATCGAGAAAATATCCGCGGCCGCGCGCCACGCCATTGTCGTACGCTCGGGCAACATGAGCCTTGGCGTCAATCTGCTTGCCGGTCTCGCCCGGCAGGTCGCCTCGACCCTCGGCGTCGAATTCGATATCGAAATCGTCGAGATGCACCATCGCATGAAGGTCGATGCGCCTTCGGGCACCGCGCTCATGCTCGGCGAGGCGGCGGCGAAGGGGCGCGGGATCGACCTCGCAAGCCATTCAGATCGCGGCCGCGATGGCGTCACCGGGGCCCGTAAGCCTGGCGATATCGGCTTCGCCAGTTTGCGCGGCGGCACGGTCGTCGGCGACCACTCCGTCATCTTCGCCGGACCGAGCGAGCGCATCGAACTCGTCCACAAGGCGGAAGACCGCTCCCTCTTCGCGCATGGCGCCTTGCGCGCGGCTCTTTGGGGACATGGCAAGAAGCCGGGTCACTATACCATGGCGGACGTTCTGGGCCTTGCGTAGCCCCACCGTCCGAGTATCCCCATGCTCGAACTTGCTCCTGGCCTGATCTACCATCCCGATTTTTTCGACAGGATCGAACAGGCGGCGCTCATCGAAGACTTGCGCGCGGTCGTTCGCGCGGCGCCGCTCTTCACGCCGCGCATGCCGCGCACGGGCAAGCCCTTTTCCGTGCGGATGACGAACTGCGGAACCCTGGGCTGGGTGTCGGACACAACGGGCGGTTATCGCTATCAGGCGACCCACCCGGAAACCGGCGCGCAATGGCCGGAAATCCCGGACCTTGCCCTGCGGGCATGGCGAGAGACCGGCGCCTATCACCATCCTCCCGAGGCCTGCCTCGTCAATTACTACGCGCCCGAGGCCCGCATGGGCCTGCATCAGGATCGCGACGAGCAAGACCTCGCGGCGCCGGTGGTCTCGATTTCGCTCGGCGCGTCTTGCCTGTTTCGCTGGGGTGGCGAGACCCGGGGCGGATCAACAAAATCGCTACGATTGCATTCGGGCGACATCGTGGTGATCGGCGGCGCATCGCGCCTGTGCTTCCACGGCGTCGACCGGATATTGCCGGGCGGCTCGGCGCTGGTCGACGGCGGCGGGCGGATCAACCTGACATTGCGGCGGGTTTCGGCGGCCTAGCTGTCGTTGGGCTCAGGTCTTTGGCCCGCCACGCGCCACGCCAACCTTGGCCGGGCGCAGGCAACGATCGCCAATGGAATAGCCGTCCTCGACGACCTGCGCCACGGTGCCCGCGGGGACGGAGGGATCGGGCACCTCGAACAGGGCTTCGTGCATGTTGGGATCGAATTTCTGGCCCTTGGGCTCCAGCTTCCTGATCCCGTGGCGGGCAAGGCGTGACTGGAAGTCGCGTTCCGTGACTTCGATGCCCTCGATGAAGGCCTTGAGCGCGGTCGAGGCCTCGGCGCGCGCTTCCTCCCCCACGCTGTCGACGGCGCGTCGCAGATTGTCGGCGAAAGTCAGCATGTCACGCGCCAGGGACGTGGCGCCATAGGCCTTGGCGTCGGCAACCTCGCGCTCGGTGCGGCGGCGGAGGTTTTCCATGTCCGCCAGCGTGCGCATCACCTTGTCCTTGAGCGTTGTGTTTTCGGCGTTCAGCGCCTCAAGCACCGCGAAGGGATCGGGTTCGCCGGACGTGGACGCGCCAGCCTCGCCAGCGGCCGCATGGGCGTTCACATCGTCCATCGGCGCCTCGTGGGCGGTTCCATTGGCATCGTTCGGCTTGTGATCGTTCATTTCAGGGATTTCCCAGCTTTATCGTGACCGGCATATCAGGTCGCCAGTCGAAAAAATCAAGCGGACGGAGGGTCGCGCCGTCAGGAGGCCGGCCGCGGCCGCCTGGCCTTCGTCGGAGCCTCGGCCACGTTGAAGGTCGCCAGCATCCGCTCGCGAATGGCTGATTCGCGCTGCGGCGAGACAATCTTCGCGCCGGTCAGATCGGTAACGTAGAACACGTCCACCGCTTTCTCGCCGAAGGTGACGACATGGGCCGACCCGATATTGAGATTGAGGTCGGAAAGCGCCGCAGTGAGCTCGAACAGCAGCCCGGTCCGGTCGAGGCCGGAGACCTCGATGACCGTGTATTTGTCGGACAGGTTGTTGTCGATCATGACCTCGGGAGCGAGCGTGAAAGTCTTGGCGCTGGCCCCGCCACCCTGCCCGCGCGCCGCCACGGCGTCGCCAAGACGAATTTCGCCGCGCAAGGCCTTTTCGATGGTCTGGGCGACGCGCCCGGCGCGCCGCAGTTCGTCCTCGTCCCGCTCGAAGCCTCGATTGACGAAAATCGTGTCGAGCGCGAGACCATCGGTGGTCGTGAAAATCTGGGCGTCGACGATATTGGCGCCCGCGGCCGCGCAGGCGCCGGCGATAATCGACAACAACCGGGGATGATCCGGCGCGACGACGGTGAGTTCGGTCACTCCGCGGAAGGAGTCGGTCGAATATTCCGTCATCAAGGATTTCACCTCGACATCGGCGAGACGCAACAGTTGGGCGTGGGCGACCTTGTGCCTGAGATCCGCGCGAAGCCAGTAGGCGGGATAGTGGCGCGCGGCGTAGGCGTCGAAATCCGGATCGGACCAGGTCGCCAGTTCCTGCCGCAACTCCTGTTGCGCGGCGACGACCCGCGCCTTGCGATTGATGGCGGAGTGGCCACCGGCGAGTACAACCTCGGTCTCCCAATAGAGCGTGCGAAGCAACTGGCCCTTCCAGCCATTCCAGACGCCTGGCCCGACGCCGCGGATGTCGCAGATCGTGAGCACGAGGAGCATTCGAAGGCGCTCCAGTGTCTGCACCGTCAACGCGAACGACTGGATTGTCCTTCGGTCGCCAAGGTCCCGACCCTGCGCGACGTTGGACATGACAAGATGATTTTCGATCAGCCACGAAACGGTCTCGGTCTCGGCCTCGCTCAATCCGAGTCGAGGACACAGGACGCGAGCGACCCGCGCTCCGGCGATTGAATGATCTTCCTTGCGGCCCTTGGCGACATCGTGCAGCAGAAGCGCCACGTAGAGCGCCTTGCGGTTCGCGATCGACGGCAGGACCTCGGCGGCGAGCGGGTGGTCATCCGTCAGCGTTCCCTTCTCGATCGCCGACAGAATGCCTATGCAATAGAGCAGATGCTCGTCCACGGTATAGTGGTGATACATATTGAACTGCATCATAGCCACGATGCGACCGAATTCAGGAATGAAGCGACCGAGCACGCCAGCCTCGTTCATCAAGCGCAGCACGGTTTCCGGCGAATTTCGCGACGTCACGATTTCAATGAATAGTTCGTTCGCCGTTTTGTCGTCGCGCAATTTGGCGTCGATCTTCTTGAGCGAGCGCGTCACCAGTCGCGTCGCGTCAGGATGAATGGCCAGATTGTGACGATCGGCGAGCCAGAACAGCCTGATGAGATTGACCGGATCGCTTTCGAAGACGTCTTCGCTGGTCACCGTGATGCGACCGAGTTCGCTGGCGAAACCAGCCTCGGAAATTGGAGATTTCTTGCGGCGAAGTCCGCCTATGAACCGGTCGAGCGCGGCGCGCGGCTTGGCGTGTTTTTCCTCGAGCGCCGCGCAGACGATCGCCGTGAGATCGCCAACATCCTTGGCCACGAGGAAATAATGCTTCATGAAACGCTCGACATCGCTCATCCCGTCGCGCGTGACATAGCCAAGACGCGTGGCGATGGCGCGCTGCTGATCGAACGAAAGCCTGTCTTCCGCGCGGCCGGTATGAAAATGTAGGTGACATCGCACCCGCCAGAGGAATTCCTCGCAGCGTTGGAAAAGTTGCAATTCGCGCGTTGTGAAAAGCCCGGCCGCCACCAGTTCAGACGCCTCGCGCACGCGATATACGTACTTGGCGATCCAGAACAGGGTGTTCAGATCGCGCAGACCACCCTTGCTTTCCTTGACGTTCGGCTCGACGAGATAACGCGAACTGCCAGCGCGCTTTACCCGCGCGTCGCGTTCCGACAGCTTGGCGGCGGCGAATTCCCGGGCCGTCGAACGCACGATTTCCTTGTCGAAGCGCGTACGCATTTCCTCGAACAGCGCCTCGTCGCCAAGGATCAACCGCGCCTCCAGCAGGGAGGTGCGAATGGTGATGTCCTCGCGCGCCTGACGCAGGCACTCGTCCACCGACCGCGTTGCGTGGCCGACCTTCTGGCGCAAATCCCAGAGGATATAGAGCATTGCCTCGACAACGCTCTCGCCCCAGGCGGTTTGCTTGTAAGGCAGAAGAAACAGCAGATCGATGTCCGACCCCGGCGCCAGCGTGCCGCGGCCATAGCCGCCAACCGCCGCGACGCACAGCCGCTCCGCCGAGGATGGATTGACGGCGGGATAGACATAGGCCGTGACGTAGCGATGGATCGAGCGGATGATCGCATCCTCGAGCCGCGACAGGCGCTCGGCGCAGTCCATCCCCCGACCATCGGCCTCAAGCGCCACACGCGCTTTTTCGCGACCGATATCGAGCGCGCTGAGCAATCGCTCGACGACGGCCTTGCGCATCGTCTCGGGCGAACCCTGATGAGTCTTCGCCAAACGATCGATATCGCCGTCGAGCAGGGCGACGTCGATGACCGTCTTCGGTTCGGTGGAGCGCGCGCGGGCGCGGCTGGGTACGGCAAGCTCGGTGGTGGCGAGGGTCATAAGGGGCTTTTAGCACCATTTGGGCTCGGGGCCATGGCCGCGTTCGAGTTTTGACCCATACAATCGGGACCTGAGGTAACAGGGTCTTGGGCGCGCGTCATTGACCGGTCTGAAAGCCCGTGTTTGTGTCCGGGGAAGCGAAGCGCGGCCGTGGCGGCGCCCAATCCGCCAACCCAAGAGAGGAAATCGCATGTTTCGGATCCGGGATGTCTTGGGGTGGCTCAAACCGGCGCTCGGCGCCGCGGCGGTGGGGACCCTCGTTCCGCTGGCCCTCGCGACGGGAGTTGCGGCGCAGGCTTTTCCAACGGCGCCCGTGAAGCTGATCTGCGATTCGGCGCCCGGGAGCGCCAATGACGTCACCGCGCGGGTCTATGCCGACAAGCTGAGCGCGATCTGGAAGCAGCAGGTCATCGTCGTCAACGCGCCGGGCGCCGGCGGCGCGATCGCCGCCCGCATGGCCGCCGCCGCGCCCGCGGATGGCTATACGTTCTTCATGCCGGTGACCTCGGAATTTTTCGCTCTCGCCGGCGCGCCGGATGTCGCCGCCAATCTGCCCTTGCGCCTTCCCAGGGATTTCAAGGCGGTTGCCTTCGCCAACAGTCAGCCGCTGTTCGTGGGAGCGTCACTCAAGGCGCCCTTCAATAACGTCGCGGAGATGCTCGCCCTGGCGAGGCAAAAGCCTGGCGGACTCTCCTACGCCACGACCGGACGCGGTCGCCTGACCCACCTTGCGATGGAACTGCTGCAGGCGACCACGGACACGAAGTTTCAGATGATCGCCTACAACGGCGGCGCCGCCACCGCGATGAGCGACCTGACGAGCGGACGGGTGGAACTGGTGCTGGAGGCCTACGCGGGGCTCGCGCCGATGTTCAGGGGCGGACTGCTCAAGGGCTTCGCCACAACGTCCGGCAAGCGCGCCAAGGCGTTTCCCGATATTCCCGCGATCGCCGAAACCGTACCCGGCTTTTCCGTTATCGCCTGGGGCGTGTTCGTCGCGCCATTGGGTACGCCGGACGCGATCATCGCCAAGATGAACGCAGACATCCGGATCGCGCAGGAAGACCCGGATCTGATCGCAAGGATCGAGGCTAATGGCGGCGACACCCGCTACATGACGCCGGCGGAACTCACCGATTTCGTCAACAGCGAACAGGCGAAGATCATCCCGGTTCTTGAAAAGGCGATGAAGGATACGCCCTGACGTCCGGCAACGACCTTAATCGCAGGCCATCTTGCGACCCTTGAGGTGGCAGAGCGTCAGGACCTTGGCCAACATGTCGTAGTTGGTGGCCTTCCAGCCTCCGGCCTCGCGATCCAGCATGACGAAGCCGAAGACGCCGGGCGTGCCACGCCCCTGCTCGACGGTGACGCCGTCGATCACCATGCCGGTCGGGTCCGCCGGCGCCGTGCGATGCAATTCGTCGCCGCCATGGCCGGAGACGATTTGAAGCGGCAGATCCTCCTGGTAGGTCAGTATCTGGAAAGTATGGATGTGCCCGGAGAGCAGCATGTCCACATTGGCGGGGATATCGTTTCGCGCGGCCTCCGCAAGCGTCTTGTTGTCGCCAATGATGAAACCAAACACCGAGACGCCGGAGGTCCAGATTGGTCGATGAAACGCCAGCCAGACCGGTCCTGTTGGCGCCAGCCGGGCGACATCCTGAAACTCCTTCCGAAAAAAGGGAATTTGCGTGGGCGAGGCCCGCAATTCCGCGGCGGTCGAAACATCCAGCACGATCAGCTTGGGATCGCCGAGATCAGCGAGGAACGGCGCGCCAAGGCCGAGACAGCCACTGGGTGAGACATCGGGATAGGCATCGAACATGCGGCTCCATCCCTTGCCGCCGCGCTGACATTCCTCGTGATTGCCACGCGTGAAAACAAAGGGGGCCGAATCGAGCAGTGGCCGGGCCGGCTCAAGGAAATCCGCGCGCCAGACCGCCCAGGTGTCGCCATAGGGCGAACCCAGGCAGCCTTGATTGGTCAAGGGACAGGCGGCTTCCCGATAGAGAAGGTCGCCGACGTGAATCACGAGATCGGGCTTGAGGGCCGCCTCGACGATCGAACCCCTGGGAAAAGGCCATGCGTCCATGTCGTTGCAAGACTGCGCGCCTTCGTTCGAGATCCGGCAGCCGGTGTCGCCGATGAGCAGGATGCGGTTCGGTTTCGGCTTTGGAAGCGGCAATGGCTTTTGCGCGATCGAGGCGTTTTTCGCCCCCGCCGGGATTGAAACCGCGCAAACGGTGACTGGAAAATCCGGACCGGGCGCGGCGCGAACGGCCATCGCCACGTCCTTGCCATTGATCCGGGCGGATGGACATGGTTGCGCGCCATCCAGGATGGCGCGGGCCTCGACGCCTCCGGGCGCGTATTGCACCCACTGGTAGAGAGGAACATCGGCGCGCGCGGCCAGGGGCGCGAACAAAAGCAGGATGATCGCGAGAGCGAAGAATCGAGGCGGAAAAGACATATCAGACTGATAACACGACGCCAGCCGATGGGCTACGCGCGGCTTGCTTGTCCCGTCCCTCGCGGCCTTCTAAGCTGTCGCCCCGTCAACCGCGCCATGCGTGGGAGGATACATGAGGAAGCGCCTGACACGCGTTCTGCTTTGCTTCGCGATGGGAGTATTGGCTTCTCCAACGCGAGCGGACGCGGTCGCCGATTTTTATCGTGGCAAGACCATGCAACTCGTGCTCGGCTACGGACCGGGCGGCGGCTACGACGTCTACGCACGCCTGATCGCGCGGTTTCTCGGCAAGTATATTCCCGGAGCGCCAAACGTCGTCGTCGTCAACATGCCGGGCGCGGGCTCGCTGCGCGGCACGAACTATCTCTACAACACCGCGCCGAAGGACGGCACGGTCATCGGCGCCTTCGCGCGCGACATGCCGCTGATGGGCGTCATGGGCGGCAACCCGGCCGTGCAGTTCGATCCGCTCAAATTCACCTGGCTTGGATCGGCGACGAGCTCCGCCAACGACGCCTATCTGCTGCTCGTTCGCAAGGACGCCGCGGTCAACACAATCGAGGCCGCCCGCGCGCCCGGCGGGCCGCCGATCATGCTGGCGGGAACCGGCGAAGGCGCGACAGGCAACGACATCACCGTGCTCGTGCGCGATACGCTTGGGCTCAATCTCAAGATCATCAATGGGTATCCCGACAGCGGAGGCATCTTCCTGGCGGTTGATCGCAAGGAGGTCGATGGCCGTTTTGTCGGGCTCTCCGCCGTGCGTTCATCAAAGCCCGACTGGTTGCGTGCCGGCGGCGACATGAAGGTCCTTCTGCAATTCGCGCGCAAGACTCGCCATCCCGATTTCCCCGACGCGCCGACCGCGCGCGAACTGGCGCGCGATGATCGCGGGCGCGCGCTGATCGAACTCGCCGAATTGCCGTATCTTCTGTCGCGGCCAGTCGCGGCGCCGCCGGGTCTGCCCGCGGATCGCGCGCGAGCCTTGCAGGACGCCTTCATGACACTCCAGAAAGACCCCGACTATCTGCGCGAGGCGGACAGGCTTGGGCTCGATGTCAGTCCCGTGGGCGGCGGCGAAGCGCTCGACCTCATCGGGAAACTGGCGAAAGCGCCGCCCGACCTGTTTGATTATCTGCGGAAGCTGCAGGCGGACAACAAGGGCGGCGGCTGATCTAGCGAGGGCGCGGCGCCGGCTTGTCCGTCAGCGTTCCAAGGAACTCGACGATCGCGTCGATTTCCTCGTCGGTCGCGCGTGGCGCCTCGCCGGGCTTGCGATCATAGGGCGGCTGCGCGACATTGACATTACCGCGATGGCGCGCCGGCAGATCATTGAATTTCGCCACGCTTCCATCCGCATTTTTTGGATACCAGCGTTCGGGATTGGTGTCGCGCGTGAAGTAGAAGGCGACAGCGTCGCGGA
>CAISJZ010000212.1 GCA_903885755.1 uncultured Hyphomicrobiales bacterium
CCACTGTGAACATCCTTCCAGCCCCTCCATGCCATCAAACGGCATCGAGGCGGCCTATCAGGACCGGTACACTTTTGCGCCGCCTCATTGAGGCAAATCACAGCCGGTTCAGTGGTACACTTTGCGCCCGCGCTTTATACACGCAGATCGCGACATTTGATCGTTCCATTCCGCTCGATCCGCTGACCAGCGACGCGAAGGCGCATTTCGACGCGCTGAAGTTCAACTGGATCGGGAGCCCCTCGAATGAAATCAGTTCATGCGTGGCGTGGAAAACATCTCCAATCAAGTCCTTCGAGGATGTGCGACATACCGAGCTTGTGGTCTCCGGCACGGCCCCTTCGGGCGACGTCGTGCAATATCCGAGGATGCTGAATGAATTCGCCGGCTCGAAATTCCGTGTCGTGATGGGCTACCCCGGCGCGTCGGAGGCGCTACTGGCGATGCAACGCGGCGAAACGCAAGGCTTTTGCGCCTGGGGCTGGGCCTCGATCATGGCGACCCATCCCGACTGGATCGCGAACCGGGACATTACGCCACTGGTGCAGTTTGGCGCCCATAAGGATCCGCGGTTTGGCGATATTCCGCTGGCGCGCGAAGTGGTTTCAACGCCGGAAGGACACGAGGCGATCGATCTGGTGACGTCGCCGCAGGTTTTCGCGCGTCCCTTCGTTGCGGCACCCGGCGTTCCACGAGATCGAGTCGAGGCGCTACGCAGGGCCTTTGACGACACGATGAGCGACCCCGGATTTCTGGAGGACGCGGCGCGGCAAAATCTGGCGATCGAGCCCGTTCGCGGAGCGCAAATCGAGGCTCTGCTGACAATCGTCTATCAGACGCCAAAGGCCGTGGTGGAGCGGGTCCGCTCGGCCTTGAACAAATAGGTCAAGACCGTGGGCTCAAGCGTCTTGTGGCTGGCGCATTGCCTTTGGGTCGCCGTCCGTGCATGATTTGAGGAAGGCGCTCGCGGGCGCCGCGAGCATCACGGAGGAAGCCCCATGCGCGTCAGGCGCGGTCCCGGATTGGGCCTCGCGGGCGGGCATCGCATCACGAGGGAAAAATGACCGATCTCAGGTATGAAGCGCCGGCGACGCTCGACGCGGCCGTAACGCTGCTCAAAGGCGCCACGGGTATTGCCCGCGTGCTGGCGGGCGGAACGGACGTCATCGTGCAGATGGAGACCGAGCTCGTCGAGCCCGATCTTCTGGTCGACATCAAGAAAATTCCGGAGATGCGCCGGATCGCCGCCGAGAATGGCGGCATTCGCATCGGCGCCGCGGTGTCGGGCATGGAACTGGTCGAGAACGCCGAACTCTGCCGGATGTGGCCGGGCGTTGTCGATGGCGTCAAGCTGATCGGTTCGATCCAGGTCAAGGGCCGTGCGACGATCGTCGGCAATCTCTGCAACGCTTCGCCCGCCGCCGACAGCGTGCCGCCCATGGTCGCCGCCGGCGCCATCGCGCGGATCATCGGGCCGAATGGCCAACGCGATATTCCCGTCGAGAAAATTCCCGCGGGGCCGGGGAAGACCACTCTTGCCAATGGTGAAATCGTGACCTCGATTTTCCTTCCGGCGCGGGGCAAGAATTCGGGCGACGCTTACGAGCGGTTCACGCCGCGCACGGAGATGGATATCGCCGTGGTGGGGGTCGCCATAAATCTGACGATCGACGGGGGAGGGATCTGCACCGCGGCGCGGGTCGTTCTGGGCGCGGTCGCGCCCACGATATTGATTGTCGATGAATGCGCCCGCGCGCTCGTTGGCACGAAACTCGATGACGCGGCGCTAGACAAGCTCGCGGCCGCGGCGAGCGCCGCCTGCAAACCCATCGATGACAAGCGGGGCACCAAGGAGTTTCGCGTCAAGATCGCCGGCGTTTTGGCGCGGCGCGTCGCGAAAAAGGCACTCGAACGCGCGAGGCGCATCGTATGAGCAAGAAATATCACGTCACGACCACCGTCAATGGCGACGACCACGAGTTCCTTTGCGAAGCGAACCAGAGCCTTCTCGACGTCATCCGCGACGAACTCATGCTGACGGGCTCGAAGGAAGGATGCGCCACGGGCGACTGCGGCGCCTGCTCGGTCATGCTGGACGGCCGCCTCGTCTGTTCGTGCCTCGTGCTCGCCGTCGAGGCCGAGGGCAAGAAGATCGACACGATCGAGGGTATGGCCAGCGAAACCGAATTGCACCCGCTCCAGAAAAAATTTCTTGAGCTGAACGGATTGCAATGCGGCATCTGCACGCCGGGCATTTTGATCGCCGCGCGCGCGCTGCTCGAAAAAAATCCCGACCCGACGGAAACGGAAGTTCGTTACTGGCTCGCTGGCAATCTGTGCCGCTGCACCGGTTACGACAAGGTCATTCGCTCGGTTCTCGCCGCCGCCGCCGAAATGAGGGGGGCATAAAATGTCGGACATTCTGGAAAAGCCGGGGTTCAATCCCGATCGTAAATACAAGATCGTCGGCACCTCGCCGGTCAAACATGATGGTTTCGACAAGGTGACCGGCCGCGCCAAGTTCGCCGCCGACGCGTTCCTGCCGGGCATGCTTGTTGGCAAGTTCCTGCGCTCGCCGCATCCGCACGCGATCCTCAGGTCGATCGACGTGTCGAAGGCGCTCAAGGTCCCCGGCGTCAAGGCGATCGTCACGCGCGATGATTTCCCGGAGCTCAAGCAGGGCACGGGCGGTGGCGACATGACGCGCATGGCGATGGCTCGTGAAAAGGTGTTCTGGGAAGGTCATCCCGTCGCCGCGATCGCGGCCACCAGCGAATCCGCCGCGAAAAAGGCTTTGCGCCTGATCGAGGTGGATTACGAGCCGCTGCCCTTCGTCATCGATCCCGTGGCGGCGATGCAACCCGACGCGCCGATCCTTCACGACTATTTGCGCACCAAGGGCGTCAAGGGCCCCGACGCCGAGAAGAAGACAAATGTGGTCGAGCGGCTTGAACTTTCGGTTGGCGACGCCGACGCCGGCTTCAAGGAAGCCGATGTTATTGTCGAGCACACCTACGACACCAAGCCGATGCATCAGGGCTATATCGAGCCACAATCCTGCATCGCCAATGTCTCTGATGATGGTCAGGTTGAACTGTGGTGCTGCACGCAGGCGCCTTGGGTCTATCGCGATCGATTGACGGAAATCCTGAAGCTCGATTCCGCCAAGATTCGCATTCAGCAGTCGGAGCTCGGCGGCGGGTTTGGCGGCAAGACGACGTTTTACGCCGAGCCCGTGGCGATCGTCCTGTCGCGCAAGGCCAAGGCGCCGGTGAAAATGACGCTGACACGTATCGAGGTGCTCAAGTCCACCGGTCCGGTTTCAGGAACCCAGTCGCGTATCAAGATGGGTTGCAGGAAGGATGGAACGATTGTCGCCGCCGACGCGGAACTCGTGTTCCAGACCGGGCCTTACACCGGCTCGGCCTTTACCAACGCGCCGCAGGCGATGTTCACGCGCTACGAATTGAAGAACGTCCGGACGGTCTCCCGCGAGGTCGTCTCCAACCGTCCGAAAGTGTCCTCGTTCCGGGCGCCTTGCGTGCCGCAGGTCGTGTTCGGCGTCGAGGGCGTCGTCAGCGAACTGGCCAGAAAAATTGGCATGGACCAGATCGACTTCCGCCTGAAGAACGCCATCGTCGAGGGCCACAAAACCATCTATGGCGAGACCTTCACCAAGATTGGTTTCGTCGAGACCTTGCAAGCGGCCAAGGCCTGCGCGCACTACAACTCTCCACTGCCAAAGGGCTGGGGACGCGGCGTCGCTTGCGGCTTCTGGTTCAATCGCGGCGGCGAGACGACGGGCACGATCAACCTCGCGCCCGACGGCACGCTGACGATCATTCTGGGTACGGCGGATGTCGCGGGCTCGCGCATGTCCATGTCGATGATGGCGGCCGAGGAGTTTGGCATTCCCGTCGATCGGGTGCGGGCGGTTCTCGCCGATACCCATTCGCTTGGCTATAACCGCGTCACCGCTGGCAGCCGCACGACCTATTCGAGCGGCATGATTGTCGTCGACGCCTCCCGCAAGATCATAGCCGAATTGTGCCGCCGCGCCGCGAAAATCTGGGGCGTGCCGGAGGATGGCGTGGTCTTCGAGGATGGCCATTGCCGACCGGCGAGCTCCAACGTGGGCGAGTTCGCGCCCATGTCGATGAAGGAAATCGCGTCGAAGACGACCTACACGATGGGCGCCATCGCCGGCCATTCCGAAATGAATGTCACTGGCGCTGGTCCTGGCTTTGGTCTGCACATCGTCGATGTCGATGTCGATCGCGAAACGGGTCTTGTCGCGGTCAAGCGCTACACCGTCGTCGAGGACGCGGGCAAGGCGATCAGTCCGATTCAGGTCGAGGGCCAGTATCAGGGCGGCGCGGTGCAGGGTATCGGCTGGGCGCTCAATGAGGAATATATCTACGGCGACGACGGCAAGTTGCAGAACGCAAGCTTCCTCGACTATCGCATGCCCGTCGCCTCGGACGTGCCGATGATCGACACCGTGATCGTCGAGGTACCCAACCCGAAGCATCCCTACGGATTGCGCGGCGTTGGCGAAGTGCCGGTCACGCCGACCATGGCGGCCGTCGCCAACGCCATCGGCGAGGCTATCGGCATCCGGCCGGTATCGTTGCCCATGTCGCCGCCGCGCGTCCTCAAGCTCATCGAGGAAGCGCGGGCGAGGGGCCTTGGCGGCTAAAAAGGGCCACGCTTCTCGCCGTCCGCTTTGAGCAAGCGGTGACCTGGGCTCAGGGAGCGATGAGCATTTTGAGGCGGTCAATCACGTCTTGAGGCGTTGCGTCGATGCCATGGATCAATTCTGAAATTGCCGCGCCGGGTAGAGGATCAACCTCGACGCCGAGCTTTTTCGCGTCGGCGATGAATGTCGCGTCGCGGCCCATGGCGTCGAAGGCCTCCTGCAACGCCTTGACGCGATCGGCGGGTATGTCGGGCGGCAGTGCCAGCGGATATGTCGTCTTGAACTTCGAGGCGTAGACGCGCAGCATCAGCCGCGCTTCATCATTGTCCATCAATTCGATCGCGGTGGGGATGCCGGGCAGGGTCTTGATCCGCTCAAGGCCGAAATGCAGCAGGATGCGTCCTTTGACTTGCTGGACCCAATCGGGCTTGCCGAGAAAGCTTGAGAGCAGAACGCTCGCGCCTTGCAACTCGCCCTGCTCCATCGAATGAAAAATGTCATTCACGCCCTTGTAGCCGGAAACAACCTTGATCTTCGTTCCGGCGAGGGCGTTGAGGAGGGTCGGCATGACATTTGAGTCAGTGCCAGGCGATGTCGTGCCGAAAATGGCTGGCTTGTCGCGTAAATCCTGAAGGGAATGATATGATGTTTCGTGCCAGACAACGATGCTTTGTGGCTGCTGTGCCGGCGATCCGATCCAGCTCACTTTCGACAGGTCGAATTTGACATTGGAGCCGTCGCGCGACAGCGCGTTGAGGCGCGGTTCGAGGACAACGCCATTGAGCGGCAGGACGATCACCGTGCCATCGCGCGCCGCCCTGTTGTAGAGGTGATTCATCGCCGTGATGCTTGCCGCGCCCGGCATGTTCTCGACAACGATCCGCGGATGGCCCGGAATGAAGCGACCGAAATGCGCGCCGACCGCGCGTCCCGCGAAATCATAGGCGGCGCCGACTTCCGCGCCGACGATCAGGTGGATCGTCTTGCCCTTGTAGAACTCCTCGGGCGTTTGCGCGGCGGTTGCGTGGAGGCAGACCGCCGATCCGATCGCGCCTAAAAGCGCGATCGAGGTTGCGCGTATATGACGTCTCACGCGAGCTGTTCGGCAAAGCGCGCCGACCATTCCGAAATCGGGCAGTGTTTGGGGTCCCTGCGCGCCAGGGCCGCCGTTTCCTCGACGATCTGGGCGGCGGCCTTGGTCAGATCGAGTGGGGCGCCGCAGGGCTGCGACACATACCAGTCGGTCGCCGTGTAGATTTCCAGGCGATTGCCCTCGGGATCGAGGAAATAGATACTCCAAGCGTTTCCGTGGTTGCGCGGGTCGAGATTTTCGACGCCGAGATCGACCAGGCGCGCGTACCAGACTCGCATGTCTTCCAGATCATCGACACGAAATGAAATCTGGTTGATCGTCGTTGGCGCGTCGGGCGCGCGGCCAGTGCCAAAAGCGATCTGATGGTGTTCGCTGGGATCGCGGCTCATGAAAGCCATGGTTGGCGCGCCCGGGCGGGTGGAAACACCGCGGTCGGTGACGACCATCCCGAAGACGCGATTGTAGAAGGCCACCATACGGTCGAGGTCGCGCACATAGATGCCAACATGCGCAAGCCGCGCTTCCGGAACTCTCGCCATTATTCCCCCCGGGGTAGAAGGCGCGCATTGTGTGGCGCTTCCCCGGGCGGGTCAATTGGTTCCTGGCTGAAGGCGTGGCGACGTTAGTTCGCCGGCTTCAGCGTGCGAAGGAAGGCGATGAGCGCGCTCATGTCGTCGTCGCTGATGTTTTTGTACCAGTCAAACGCCATCAATGGCGCGAGATTGCGGCCATCCGGTCGCGCGCCGGTTTGAATCGATGTCTTGACCTGCGCATCGGTCCAGTGCGCGACGCCATCCGGATTGGCGGGCGTCAGGTTCGCTGTCACGATGACGCCGCCGCCGACCGGCAGGCCAATCTTGTTGCCGCCCGCGCCCATGCGCGTCATGTCGTTGCGCCCCTGCACCATGGGCGTGTGGCAATCCATGCAATGTCCAAGTCCGGTGGCGAGGTAACGTCCATACGTGACCTTGTCCGCGCTGTCCGGATGCGGAACGCTCGTCACGGGCGGGCCATATGATGCTGGCAAGGGAATATTGTATTTCGACTTCTCGACCTTGTTGGAAATAGAGCTCGCCTGCCGGAGATAGGCGACGATCGCCTTGACGTCGGCGTCCGACATGTCGCAATAAAAGGCGATCGGCATGGGCGGACCGATGATGGTTCCGTCCGGTCGCTTGCCATTGCGGATCGCGTCGATGATCTGGGCGTCCGTCCACTTTCCGATGCCGGTGTCCGGGTCCGGAGTGATATTGGGCGCGATCGCGTGAAAGATCGGAGCATTGAACTCGAGGCCGCCCGCCAGTTCCCGCCCGGCGATCGCATGTCCGTCCGGTCCCTTGGGTGTGTGGCAGTTGCCGCAGGCCACTATGCTTTTCATGAGATAGGCGCCGCGATCAAGCGTTGCGTCCGCCCGCGCGAACGGCGCGCTCAATACGAACGCGAGAATCGAAGCCGCCAGGAATCCCCGGTCCAATCGAACGCGCATGAAGCCCTCCTCGCTATTGACCATGGAAACGAACCCGACGGGTAAGCCTCTCTAATTTATTGAGTTTTAGTTAAATTGGAGACCCGCTCAAAGTCAACTTTGAGCCATCCCCGTGAAGCGAATATTTTCAGCGCCGCATCGCGCCAGCATTTGGCGAATGAACGTTGTCGCGCTGGCGCTTCAATGTTTGATCCATTATTGTTCGCCCGAGCCGGGAAACGGGCCGGTCATTGGGGAGGACTTCAGAGTGTTCACACGTCGGCAATTCGTTCGCTCGGCCACCGCGGCGTCGGCG
>CAISJZ010000213.1 GCA_903885755.1 uncultured Hyphomicrobiales bacterium
CGGCAGCGCGTACAGCGACTTTCCAAACTGCTGTTGATTGGTCCCGACCGTCATATACGTCGGCAGAAGAGAGATTTTGCGATTTAAGAAAGGCAAGTTCTGCCGGCGTGAGCATCGTTGACCCTCAGGCTGCAATTCAAAAATGAATTGGGTTAAATTTAGAAAATTCTTTCCTTTGTCGCAACCCTCATCCGTCATGCTTCGCATGACACCTTCTCCCGCGAGCGGGAGAAGGACGCCGCCCCCCCTACCCATCCACTTCATGCAGAAATTTCAGCACTTCCGCGTTGAATTCTTGCGCGCATTCCACATTGCCCATGTGCGCTGCGTGTTCGAACATGTGCAGCCGCGCCCCGGGGATCAACGGCACGAAGGTGTCGGTATAGCCGGGGTTTCGTAATCCGTCGTGCGTGCCGGCGAAGACCAGCGTCGGAACCCTGATGGCGGAATAATCGAGCGTGTTGCGCTCGGCGGGCGTTGTTTCCTCGCGAGGGAATGGCGCCTTGAAGCGCGCCGCGGCCGTCGCTTCCCACGCGCCGGGAACCCGGCTCCATTTCCATTTCTTCTCGATATAGGCGTCGTCATGAACCCACTTTTTGTCGACGAACATCACGTCGACGACGCGGCGCATATGCTCCTTCGTGCCATCATAGGTATTGAGCACCTTGCGGTCGGCGTTGTCGGGCGCCTCGCCGCCGCCCGAGCAACAGACCACGCTGGCGATCGGCCAGTCCGGATGATTGCGCGCGGCGACCGTCAGGCACAGCCCGCCCGACATGGAACTGCCCATGACATGCACGCGATCGACGCTCATCGTCTCGATGAAGCGCCTGATGTGCGAGATGCGCCTGGGAAACTGCGCATTGAAGTCCATGATCTTGTCGGTCAGACCGAAGCCGAGATGATCGGGCGCCAGCACATGGTAGTGATCGGCGAAGACCGGCAGGTTGAATTCCCAAGATGTCTCGGCGCAGCCGCCAAATTCGGCGGAATGCAGCAGGAGGATGGACGGCTTTTTGCCTTTGTGCCGCTCGCCCGCCTCGTAATAGTGCGTGCGAACGCCATCGATCGTGACGAAGCGACCCTGCATCATCGGCGCGAACTCCCTGAAGTTTCTATCTTGGAGCGCAGCCTACTCCCTCTCCCCGCTTGCGGGGAGAGGCTGACGTGGCCCCGAGGTCCATCACTCCGCCGCGAGACTGCCCTCGATCGGCTGGGTGCGAGCGAGGTCGCGGATTTGCGGATAGACCTCTTTCGCGAACAATCTGATATTGGCGCAGGTGCGGTCATGGTCGATAAAACCCGCCTGCATCATCATGAGGAGATGATCGAAGCCGCCGACGAGATCGTAGAAACGCTTGACCTGCGCGGCGACCTGATCGGGCGTGCCGTACATGATGACGCCCTGCTCCTTCTGGAATTCCAGCGTCTGCGCGCGCATTGCGTCGGTGCGGCCGGCGAAGGCGCCGCGCAGCGCCTGCACGTTGGTGTCGACCGGCGCGTAGCCGGGCGGGTTGCGGAACTGCGGTTCGCTCTTGGCGATCATGTACCAGATGAGTTCCTTGATGCCGGCTTCCGCCTCCGCCTCGGTGTCAGCGACATAGACGAGCGGCATGAACGCGGTTCCACCGCCGCCGGGCTGGCCATTCAGCCGATAGGCGCCGCGATAGGCGTCGAACAGCGTCCGCACTTTCGCGTAGGGCTGCAGGAAGGTGGCGAAGACAAAGCCGCGATCGGCGGCGCGGCGGACCGCCGGCAAATCGCTCGAACCCGTCATCCAGATCGGGGGATGCGGCGTCTGGTAGGGGCGCGGCCACAGGTTGACCGAACGCCGATGCGTGAACTTGCCCTCGAAGTTGAAGGGCTCGCCGTGCGAGGTCCATGCCTTCTGGACGAGATCGACGCCTTCCCACAAACGTTCGACCGTCTGCGTGGGATTGGAGTTCGACGCGAACACCTCATAGGGCACGCCGCGCACGAAGCCGGCGTTGACCCGGCCGCGCGAGATGCAGTCGACCATCGCCATTTCCTCGGCGATGCGCAGCGGGTCGCCGCGGTTGGCGATGGGATTGCCGAGAATGCACAACTGCCCCTTGCTCGTCTGGCGCGCCAGAATGGCGAGCGACAGGGGCGCGGCCACATCGAGGCAGGTCGCGGTCTGATGATGCTCGTTGACCATCAGGTTGAGACCGGCGTCATCGGCCACCATGTATTCATCGAGGTAGCGGTTGTAGAGATCCGCGCCGATTTTCGGATCGAAGTGCCTGGCCTGAAGCGTCACCCGCAGCGTGGAGAGGTCCTCCATCGGCGGCAGATGCGGATACGGCATCTCCGTGAAATACCACGATTGCATAACTTACCCTCCGACCGGTGTCGTTCGACTTGTTGGTTGGTTGTTAGTGGAGCGCGTTCCCGGCCTCAGGCCAGGAACGTCTCGATCTTCTTCAGTGTCGCGGCTGGCTGCTCGATCTGCGGATAATGGCCGGCGGCGGCGATCGTCTCGAACCGCGCGCCCGGGATCGCCTCGCTGTAGGCCTTGCCGTAAGCCGTTGTCGCGACGCCGTCGTTCTCGCCCCACAGGATCAGCGTCGGCGCGTTGACGCGAGGCAGACGGATTTTGAGCTTGGGATTGTGCATGTAGGGTTCCCAGCAGAAGCGCGCGAAACTCTCGATGTTGCGCGCGTAGATGCCGACATCCTCCTCGGGCATGGCGTTGAAGTCGCGCTTGCTCTTGGCGACATCATGCCACTTGAGCGCGGCGACCTTCTCGGGATGAAGGGTCCAGATGTCCTGAATGTCGCGATCGAGCGGACCGCCGATCTTCACGCCGAAGGGATTGACGAGCGCGATTTTGGAAAAAATCCCACGATCCTTGATCGCCATTTCGAGCGCGACCCAGCCGCCCAGCGACATTCCAACAACTGGAATATTGCGAAGGCCCTCGGCGTCGAGCAGATCGAGGATCATGTAGGCAATGTCGTCGGGGCTCGACACCCAGTCCGGCCGGTCGGATCGGCCGAAACCGGGAAGCTGCGGGATGATCAGTTGATGTTTGGTCGCGAGTTCGGCGACGAACGGCGAATTGATCTCGAATGAGGATTCCTCGCTCAACAGCAGCAACAGGGGCGCACCCGCGCCGCGCCGCTCGACCTCCAGCCTGGCGCCCTCGATCGTCTTGAACTGGCTGGCGTTTCCCTTGTCCGACATCGTTTTATCCCGTTGTGTCGTGTCTGTTCGCGGGGCGCTCCCCTCATCAATCTTAGTCATATCCGCCGCCCCGCCCGGTCAAGGGCGGCTCTGGACATGAGTTCGCGAAAATGTGCTAATTGCGCAATCGCCTGCGCCGGGACGCAAAATTCCGTCTTAATCACCCGACGTTGGCGTGGCCTCGGAAAGGACAGTTCGGGAATGGAGCCGGTCTTCACCGTCGATACGCTGCGGCTGTCGAACTGGATCGAAACGGCCTCGAAGCTGGAGACGAATCATGCCCATTTCGTCACCGCCGACCTTCCCGCGACGCGCCAGCGCATTCTCGAAGTGAGCCAGGGGCGCTGTCGTTTTACCGTGACCGACGCCGGGCCCTTCGTTCAGTTTCGCGAGGCGCATGCCTTCGCCGGGGCGCTCGCCATCAAATTCCTGAGCTGGAACTGTTTCGGGCGCTGCGAAACGCAGGTGCTGCGTGGCGCCAATCATCATCTCTCCCTGCACATTCCGCTGACCGGCGGCTTCGAGGCGCGTCAAGGTGGGCTAACCGTGACGACGAACCCCGGGCAAATGCTGGTCGTCTCCTCGCCGGGCGCCGTCAACCGCTGGTGGGAAGGCCCCTGTGACCTGCTAAATGTCATGATCAACCGGGACGCCGTCATCAACGTGTTCTCGCGCCTGCCCGGCGGGCCCGCGCTCGCGGCGATGCCGCTGACCCTGATTGACCTGCGCGAGAACGTCACGCTCGCCATGTTCATCGAGAACCTCGTGCGCGACCTCGGTCGCCCCGCGCCGGCGTTTTCCGCGCCCAGCGTCCTGCCCCATGTCGAGCGCCTGTTGCTGACATTGCTCGCTGGCGGCCTGCGGGAGGCTCAGGGCCTGCCGACCGATCGCGAAACATCCGCCGTCGCGCCCTGGTACGTGCTGCGCGCCGAGGATTATCTGCGCAAGCATCACGCGGAAAAGGTGCGCATGGGCGATGTCGCGGCGGCGTGCGGCGTCAGCGTGCGCACGCTGCATTATGGCTTTTCCAAATTCAGGGATCACGGACCCGCCGACGCATTGCGCGACATCCGCCTCGCGCAGGCGCGTCACGCGCTGATCGAGGCGCGCATCACGGGGCTGAAAGTGGCTGAAATCGCGAAATTGGTGGGGTTTCCCAACGCCAGCCAGTTCTCGCGCGATTACCGCGCGCATTTCGGCGAAAGCCCGTCGGCGACATCGCGAGCGGCGTTCGGCTGACTCTTAACCCTTGCCCTTGCCGAGAAAGGCCGTCATGGCCGCGAAGGCTTCTGGCGAGCGAAGCGCCTGCGCGAACAGCCGCGCCTCGCCATCGATGCGCTCGGTGATTTCGGCGGCGTCGCCACGTAGCAGCTTGCGCGCATTGCGCAGGGCATTGCGCGGCTTTGCCGCCAGGGCTTGGGCTTTTTCAAGCGCGATCCGCTCGAGATCGCCGGGCTCGACGACGGCGTTGACCAGCCCCATCTCAAGAGCCTTTCGCGCGTCGAATGGCTCGCACAAAAGCAACAACTCGCTGGCGCGCGCCATGCCGACCCGGCGCGGCAGCAGCAGCGTGGCGGCGGCCTCGGGCACGACGCCTAGATCGATGAACGGCATGCGGAAACGCGCGGCTGGCGTGGCGTAGGCGAGATCGCAATGCAGCAGCATGGTCGTGCCCACGCCGACGGCCGCGCCATCGATCGCGGCGACGAGAGGGGTCTGGCAGGCGGCCACCGCATGCACGAAGCGCAAGGCGGGTGATTGCGAGAAATCGCCGGAATATTTGAGAAAGTCCGCGATGTCGTTGCCCGCGGTGAAGACGCCATGCGACCCCTCGATCAGGATGGCGCCGATGTCGCTCCCCGCATCCGCCGATTCGAGCGCCGCGCGCATGGCGTCATACATGACGCCCGTAAGCGCGTTCTTCTTCTCGGGACGCATAATCGATATGCGCAGAACGCCGCCGTCGCGCGCGACATGGATATGTTCGCTCACGCCACCTGCTCCAGACCGGCCAGCGCCGCCTTGAGACCAGCCGACCCTTCGGTGACGACCGCCTCGAGACCCGGCGCGCCAACAGCGATCTGCTCGGCGAAGAACCGCGCGGTCGCGATACGCGCCGTCGCTGGCGCGCCTTCATCTTCGTCGCGCGCGGCAAGCGCGATCTCGCCGAGGCTGACGCCGCCGCGCGCGAGGGCGAACAGGCGCAGATACGGCGTCGCGCCCGCCAGCGCGTCGTCGATGGAGGAGCCTACCTTTTCCTGCAGCCACGTAGTCGCGCGTTCAAGGCTGTTGACCGCGTCGCGCAACCGCGCCGCCATCATGCCGAATTCGGGCGCGTTGACCTTGTCGAGGCGCGCCAGCGTCGCGCGCATGTCGGCGATCTCGCGCCGGACGGGATCGCCGCCCGCCATCGGCAGTTTGCGCGTCACCAGATCGATCGCCTGAATGCCGTTGGTGCCCTCGTAGATCGCGGCGATGCGGATATCCCGGAAGAACTGCGCCGCGCCGGTCTCCTCGATGAAGCCCATGCCGCCATGCACCTGCACGCCGAGGGACGTGACTTCGTTGCCGATGTCGGTGGAAAAGGCCTTCGCCACGGGAGTCATGAGCGCGGCGCGTTCGCTCGCGATTTTCTTGCCCGCCTCGTCGGTCGCCCGATGAGCGCGGTCAATCGCGTCGGCGGTCGAATAGCAGATGGCGCGCGCGGCGTGGGTCAGGGCCTTCATCGTCATCAGGTTGCGACGCACGTCGGGGTGATAGACGATCGGCGACACGCCTTCGCCCTTGTAATCGCTTGCCTTACCCTGCCTGCGTTCGCTGGCGTAGGCGAGCGCGTGCTGATAGGCGCGCTCGCCCATGGCGACGCCCTGCAAGGCCGTGGCGAGGCGCGCGCTGTTCATCATGGTGAACATGCAGGCGAGGCCGCGGTTTTCCTCGCCGATCAGCCAACCGATCGCGCCGCCCTCGTCGCCATAGGACATGACGCAGGTGGGCGAGCCGTGAATGCCG
>CAISJZ010000214.1 GCA_903885755.1 uncultured Hyphomicrobiales bacterium
CGCGCGGCGCGACTGGTCCAGCAAATCTTCCTGATGGACGTAGATCCATCCGCCCCAATAGCCGAGCGCGATCAGCAACAGGCAGAACAGCACGCCCACCGCGCCGACCCGCCAGACATTCACATGCCACAGCCGCAGGACATTCTCGCCATCCACCGACGTGCCAAGCAGAAGGGGAAAATGCTCCAAAGGCCTGAGATTGATGAGCCGGGGCGCGGAATTCGTCGGATCGGCGCCGCGCCTATAGGTCCAGTCTCCGTCAAGCGCCCTTTTGGCGTCGGTCGGATCCATGCGGCCCTCGGCGCCGAATATCCGATCGCCTATGCCAATGCCGATGTGATTGCCGGCCAGAACCGTCCCATCCTCCCGCAGCAGTAACACCCGCCGATTGCGAAGCGCCGCGTTCGCATCGAAGAAGTTATGAATAAAGTCGCTTCTGACGCTGCCGGTCACGGCGCCAACAAAATTACCGCTGGCGTCCAGAATCGGCTCGCACATGGGGACAATTATCTCGCCGGTCATCCGGCTCTTGACGGGTGCACCCACAAAACGCTTGCTCTCGAGGCGACTCTGGCAATAGACGAAAAAATCGCGATCGACGACATTGGCGTTTGGAACAGGGAAAACCTGGCTGTTGCCGATGAAATCGCCATGACGATCAATGATCGACAGGGAGCTCATCTGATTTGCGCCAAGCCTCAACGACCGCAACTTGTCGAAATAGTCGCGCGTCGAGACGGTTTTCTTGAGATCGTCATCATTCGTGACGCCAAGGCCTTCCAGTTCCCGCGCGACATAAACCATCGTCGATTCGGCGGCTGAAAATATCAAATCAGCATGAGCGGCGAGCATGCTCGACATGGCGGTCATGCGCTCGCGCCAGGCGTCGATCTGGTTCTGACGCGCGTTGGAAAGCCCGACGACGATCAGCAGTCCGCAGAAAAGGGATAGCAGACATCCCAACAGGAACGGCCAGCTTCGCGTGACCCGGCGACGCTCCTCCCTTCCGAAGATCTGGAGAAGCCGCGCGGGTCCGGTTTGTGTCCGGGTTTCGTCGAAGGCGAGCATTCGCCTGAGTCCTCTTTGGAAAATAAACGCTGTTCAAGAGAGTCAGGATCAAACAGACTGAATCACAACCGCACGGCAGTCTGGCACAAAGGCGCGTGGATTTAATGTAATTTTTTTTGTTACATTTGACCCCAAACCATGGGGAATTAAGGCAAATTGGCGACATGACGATAGGGCAAGCGCCCACCGGTGACCCCGGCGCGCGACGTGCTATAGAGGGTCGCATGAGTTGTCCGGAAAGGGTCGATCGTGGCTGACAGGAAAGCCGATCTCGCGGCATTGCCCTTCGAGACCGCCATGGCGGAACTCGAGAAAATCGTCGACCAGCTCGAAAAGGGCCAGGTGGGTCTTGAGGATTCCATCAAGCTCTACGAGCGCGGCGAGGAACTCAAGAAACATTGCGACGCCCTTTTGAAGGGCGCCGAGGCGCGCATCGAGAAGATCACGCTGGGCGCGGACGGCAAGCCGAAGGGCGCCGAACCGCTCGACGTGGAATAGGCTCCGATCAGCCCGCGATCTTCGAGAAGTCCGCGACGATATTCATCGCGGCGCGCAACTCGTTGAGAATGCGCAGGCGGTTGAGCCGGCGCGCGGGATCGGCGTCGTTCACCGTGACGGCTGTGAAAAAGTTGTCGACGGGCGCGCGCAACTGCGCCAGCGAGCGCATGGCC
>CAISJZ010000215.1 GCA_903885755.1 uncultured Hyphomicrobiales bacterium
ACATCCGGCTGCGTGCGCGCGACGGTGGTTGACGGCTTCTCCAACGGCTACAAGACCTTCGTCGTCGACGAATGCTGCTTCGACCGCAGCGAATTCGCCCACGCAGCGAACCTTTTCGACATGAACGCCAAATACGCGGCGGTCGTGTCGTTGGCGCAAGCGCGCGAATTGCTGGCGGGCCGCAAACTAGCGGCGGCGGAATAGGGCCGCGGCGATGGACCATTCCGATCCCTTCAGGCTTTATCCCTACCGCGCCATCGTCGACGCGCCCAGAATTGTGTGGCCGAATGGCGCGCGTGTCGCGGTCTGGATCGCGCCCAATGTCGAGCATTTTCTTCTCGAAATGGGCGCCGGCGCGCCCGACGTCCGCAATTTCTCCCGCCGCGACTACGGAAACCGCGTCGGCGTCTGGCGCGTGATGGAGACGCTGGCCAAGCACGGCGCGCGCGGCTCGGTGCTGCTCAACGGCGAAGTCGCGAAGCATTATCCGCGCGTCATGGAGGCCATGCTCGCGCTCAAGTGGGAAATGCTCGGCCACGGACTGACCAACTCGACCGGCCTGGTCGGCCTCGACCGCGAGGCCGAGCGCGCGGTCATCCGCGAGACGCGCGAGCTCATCGAAGGCCTGGGCCTGAGGATGCGGGGCTGGCTCGGGCCCGGCCTGGCCGAAACCTGGAACACGCTCGATCTGTTGAAGGCCGAGGGCGTCGATTACGTCGCCGACTGGGTCAACGACGACCTGCCCTACCGCTTCAACAACGGCCTGTATTCGATCCCTTATTCGATCGAGCTGAACGACATGCCGTTGTTCAACGCTCCCTCCATCAGCGTCGCGGATTTCGAACGCCGCATCCGCGATTCGTTCGACACGCTTTACGAGGAGGGCGCCGAAAACGGCCGCGTTCTCGGCATCGCCCTGCATCCCTTCCTGATCGGCGCGGCGCATCGAATCCGCTACCTCGACCGCGCTCTGAAATACATCGCGGGCCACGACAAGGTCTGGTTCGCCACCGGTTCGGAAATCATCGACGCCTACGCCGCGCAGACCAAGGGCGGTTGAGCGGTGAGAGCCTCGCCGGACGCGTTGTTGCGCGACATGTTCGCGGCGGCCATCGCCTCGGCGCAGCCGGAAATCTGCGTTCCTCCGCATTTGCCCGCGCCGCCGAAAGGCCGCCTGATCGTCGTCGGGGCGGGCAAGGCGTCGGCGGAAATGGCGCGCGTGGTCGAGGCCCGCTGGACGGGGCCGCTCTCCGGCGTCGTCGTCACCCGCTACGGCTATGGCGCCGCGTGCGAGCGCGTTGAAATCGTCGAGGCCGCGCATCCCACGCCCGACCATATGAGCGTTCTCGGCGCCAGGAAAATCCTGGCCGCGGTGGAAAACCTGTCCGCCGACGATCTGGTTTTGTGTCTGATTTCCGGCGGCGGCTCGGCGTTGATGTGCCTGCCCGGCGAAGGCTTGACGCTCGACGATAAAACAGCGGTCAATCGCGCCCTGCTCGCGTCCGGCGCCTCGATTGGCGAAATGAATTGCCTGCGCCGGCATATTTCCGCGATCAAGGGCGGGCGGCTCGCCGCGGCATGCCATCCCGCCCGGGTTTTGACGCTGGCGATATCGGATGTGCCCGGCGACCATTTGAGCGACATCGCCTCCGGGCCGACCG
>CAISJZ010000216.1 GCA_903885755.1 uncultured Hyphomicrobiales bacterium
CGCTGCTGCTCTACAATATCGGCGGCAAGGAACTGACCGCCGGCGAATTGCGCACCCGCGGCTATTATCTCGGGTCGAACGTCTCCTACAACGTCAAGAAGCTGGTCGAGATGGGCTATCTGCATCACGCCCGCTCGCGGGTCGATCGCCGTTCGGTGCGCATCAGCCTGACCGAAAAGGGCGCGAATGTTCACGCCATGGTTTCGGCCCTGTACGAGAAGCACGTCCTGACGGTCGAGCAGATCGGCGGCATCACGGGCGACGAGTTCCATCGCATGAATCAGGCCCTTACGCGCCTTGAGCGTTTCTGGACCGACCAGATCCGCTATCGCCTCTGATCATCGAGGCCGACGATCGCCCTCGATCGCCTCATCCTCGCACGCCCGCCGGTTCGCGGCGGGTCTTGCGCCGAATTGTTCAATTGCGCCATCCCCGCCATAATCTGGCCCGGATATTCGTTCTTTAGTGACCACAAATCTGCTAGGCGTATTCCCCAAGCAAGGGGTGGCGCTTGCGGCTCGGGAGAGTGGGCTACCCCGGGCGTTTTGTCGTCTGAAGATCTGAATTCCGGAGCAATTTGTGGCCAAGCTCGACTTCTCCCCCTCCCGCCGTATTTTCGCGCAAGCGATGGCGACCACCGCTCTTTCCGCGGTTTTTGGCGCGACCGGCGCCTTTGCCGCCCAGGTCGATCCGGTGGTCGGCAATCAGGCGGAATGGGAACAGAAATACGACGCCGACGCGGGGCTTGGCGTATCGCGCTCCACCACTCCCATGCTTTCGACCCAGACGGTCGCGGCGACGGAAACCGCGATCCAGCAGTATCGTGATCTGGTCGCCCAGGGCGGCTGGCCGTCGGTGCCCTCCAGCCAGACCCTGAAGGTCGGCTCCAAGGGCCCCGCCGTCGTTACCCTGCGCCGGCGTCTCGCCGTGACCGGCGATCTCGCGCAGGACGCTGGCGATTCGCCGATCTTTGACTCCTTCGTCCAGTCCGCGGTGAAGCGGTTCCAGGCCCGGCACGGCATTGGCGAGTCCGGCGTCGTGGCGCAGCAGACCTTCCAGGCGCTGAATGTTCCGGCGCAGGAGCGGCTTCGTCAGCTTGAGCTCAATCTCGTGCGGCTGCGCAGCTATTCCGGCAACCTCGGCGGTCGCTACATCTCCATGAACATTCCCGCCGCCGCGGTTGAAACCGTCGAGAACGGCCAGGTCTTCAGCCATCATCAGGCCGGCGTCGGCAAGATCGACCGCCAGTCTCCGGTGATGCAGGCCAAGGTTCTGGACATCAACTTCAATCCTTTCTGGACCGTGCCGGTGTCGATCATCCGCAAGGATCTGATCCCGAAGATGCAGGCCGACCCGAACTATCTCAGCGACAACAAGATCCGCGCCATCGACAAGGCCGGCAATGAAGTGTCGCCGACGACCATCAACTGGAACTCCATGGACGCGGTGAACTATCGCTTCCGTCAGGACCCTGGCGCGGACATCAATTCGCTGGGCGTAGTACGCGTCAACATCGCCAACCCCTATGGCGTTTACATGCACGACACGCCGGCCAAGGGAATTTTCGGCGATGATTACCGGTTCGTGTCGTCGGGTTGCGTGCGCGTTCAGAATATCCGCGACTACATCACGTGGATTTTGAAGGACACGCCCGGCTGGGATCGCGAGCATATCGACGAGGCCATCCGGTCCGGCGCGCGTATCGACGCCAAACTTGCCCAGACCGTCCCGGTTTACTGGGTCTATATCACCGCGTGGGCGACCGACGGGCTGGTCCAGTTCCGCGAGGATATCTACAAGCGGGATGGTTTCGGGTCTGGCGTGGCGATGGCCGATGGCCAGCAGCCCGCGTTCTCGCCTGCAACGCCCGCCGGGAAGGCGGCGGCCCGGCGCGGTGGGGCGGCGCAGAGTCAGCTGGAGCCGATGCAGGACGACTGAGCCTGATTCTCCCCGATTTGTGAGCGCCGTCGCGACTTTCGCGGCGGCCTTTTCTTGTCGCACGCCCGCCGGCCATGCTATGGCCCGCGCGCGTCTCGCGCCGATTGCCCATCTGGAACTCTGGCGGTCGCGGGCTGGCCGCCAATCCAATCGACGAACCCAAGCCGGACCGCCGTGGGCGGTCGCATGATCGGGGTAGAAATGTCTCAGACGTCCAGCGCCGCGGCGCCAGTCAAGTCGAATTCCTTTTTCGGGGCGAGCCTCGCGGAATCGGATCCCGAAATCGCGCGCGCCGTCGCGCTCGAACTTGGTCGCCAACAGACCGAAATCGAATTGATCGCGTCCGAAAACATCGTTTCCCGCGCGGTGCTGGAGGCTCAAGGTTCGGTCCTGACCAATAAATACGCCGAGGGCTACCCGGGTCGGCGTTATTACGGCGGCTGCCAGTTCGTTGATATCGCGGAAACGCTGGCCATCGACCGCGCCAAGCAGCTGTTCGGCTGCAAGTTCGCCAACGTCCAGGCCAATTCGGGCAGTCAGGCAAATCAGGCGGTGTTTCTTGCCCTGCTGCAACCGGGCGACGTCTTCATGGGACTCGATCTGGCGGCGGGCGGCCACCTGACCCACGGTTCGCCGGTCAACATGTCCGGGCGCTGGTTCAAGCCGGTCAGCTATGGCGTTTGTGTCGCCGACCAGCGCGTGGACATGGACGCGGTCGAGCGTCTCGCCCAGCAGAACAAGCCGAAACTCATCATTGCCGGCGGTTCGGCCTATGCGCGGCACTGGGATTTCGAGCGCTTCCGCGCCATCGCGGATTCGGTTGGCGCATGGCTCGTTGTCGACATGGCGCATTTCGCCGGCCTCGTGGCGGGCGGCGCGCACCCCTCGCCATTCCCGCACGCGCACGTCGTGACCTCGACGACCCACAAGACCCTGCGCGGCCCGCGCGGCGGGCTGATTCTCACCAACGAGGAAGGCCTCGCCAAAAAGCTCAATTCGGCGATTTTTCCCGGCTTGCAAGGCGGGCCGCTGATGCATGTGATCGCCGCCAAGGCGGTGGCCTTCGGCGAGGCGCTGCGGCCTGAGTTCAAGGCCTACGCACGTCAGGTCGTGGACAACGCGGCGACTCTCGCGACCGCGTTGAAGGCCGGAGGCTTCGAACTTGTCACCGACGGCACGGACAATCACCTGATGCTCGTCGATCTGCGCTCGAAGAAGCTGACCGGCAAGGCAGCCGAGGCGGCGATGGGAAGGGCGCACATCACATGCAACAAGAACGGCGTGCCCTTCGATCCGGAGAAGCCGGCGATCACGTCCGGCGTGCGGCTTGGTTCGCCAGCCGCGACATCGCGCGGGTTTGGCGTGGCGGAATTCAGGCTGGTTGGCGAACTCATCGCTGAAACCCTTGATGGGTTGAAGGCGAACGGCGAGACCGGCAATGGGGCGGTCGAGGCGTCGGTCAAGGCGCGGGTCGACGAGTTGACCCGACGGTTCCCGATCTATTGAAATCGCCGCACGCCGATTCCACGACCTGAACCCGCGCGCGCAAGAGCGCGGCGCGAGAGGATGACCAGATGCGTTGCCCCTATTGCGGCAGCCTTGAAACACAGGTGAAGGATTCTCGTCCGACCGAGGATTCCTCGTCGATTCGGCGGCGGCGGGTTTGTCCTGACTGCGCCGGCCGATTCACGAC
>CAISJZ010000217.1 GCA_903885755.1 uncultured Hyphomicrobiales bacterium
AGCGCGGCGCCATCAATGTTGCGGTCGAGGTCGAACTGCATCGTGATGTTCGACCCGCCGTTGGTCGAACGCGACGTCATCAGGCTGATGCCCGGAATGGTGGCGAAGGCGCGCTCGAGCGGCGCGACGACCGAAGTGGACATCGTTTCGGGATTGGCGCCCGGCAAGCCGGTGTAGACCGATACCGTCGGAAAATCGACGCGCGGCAAGGCTGAAATCGGCAACTTCATGTAGCCGAAAATGCCGAAAACGATGAACGACATCATCAGCAATGTCGTCATTACCGGTCGGCGGATACAAAGTTCCGTGAGCGACATCAGATGCCCTCTTTCCTGACCTGGCTCTTGTTTCGAACGTCGATGCGCGAACCTTCCGCGAGCAGCAAGGCGCCGTCGCTGACGATGGTTTCTCCGCCCTGCAGGCCATCGAGAATAATGTCGCGTCCATCCTGGAAGCGTCCGACCTTCACCTTTCGCACATGCGCGACGCCATTCTCGACGACATAGACGAAATTGCCGACCTGACCGGATTGCGTGGCCGATCGCGGGATCGAGATGATATCGGGCTCGGTTTTCAGGGTGACTCGGACATTGCAGAGCTGGCCGGGCCAAAGAACGTCGTCGGCATTGTCGAAAACCGCCCGAATTGTGATTGTTCCGGTTGTAGGGTCGATTGTGTTGTCGACCACGGCGATTTTGCCGACCGCCGAACGCGCGCCGCCCTGTGGCGTCGCGCGAACATCGCCCTCGCCGCGATCGACGGCCTCGCGCAATGGCGCCAGTACGACCTGCGGAACCGAAAATGCGACGTAAATCGGCGACGTCTGGACAATGGTCGCGAGAATGCCCGTCGACGTATTGTCGGCGGTCCGGATGATATTTCCCGCCTTTGAGGAGAACGCGCTGACACGTCCGGAGATTGGCGCGTTCAGAGTGTACCACGACAACTGGATCTTGAGATTGTCCAGCGACGCCTGGTCGGCGGCGAGGGTCGCCTTGGCGGCCGCGACCGCGGTTTTCGCGTTATCGACATTCAGTTGCGGACCGGAATTCTTCGAGAAGAGATCGCTGGCGCGGAAGAGATCGCGACTCGTCTGTTCGATGACCGTCTGGTCTTTCGCGATCGTGGCTTCGGTCTGCCGGATCTGCGCCTCGATCTGTCGGGAGTCGAGCTTGACGAGGACGTCGCCGGCATTCACCCGCGCGCCATCCGCGACGAAGATCTTGTCGATCTGCGCGTCGATGCGCGTGCGGATCGATGTCGTGTTGATGGGTTGGACAGTCCCGACCGCGTCAATGCGCAGCGGCATTGGTCCGCGCTGAACGGTATCGATATCGACAGGCACCGGCGGCCGCTGAATAGTTGGTCCCCGGGCAGGCGCGGGTTTTTCCCCCGCCGCCGTCGCCACCGGCGCGTTCGCGCCGCCACCGGGCATCCAGGCTCTGATGAAAGCGGTCCGATTGGCCCAGCCAGGGAATACGCCTTCAACGGCTGAAGGCCAGTATACGGCGCCCGCCAGCGCGCCAACCGCGGCGACCAGCAGTGTCAAACCCTTCTTCCCCAAGATATCCCTCCAGAAATCCTGTCCGTGATCGGACGACCGTCGTGCGCCCCCGCGCGGTCCACTATTTTCGACACAAGTGGTTTCCAATGCCATGTACACTGGAAAACAGGGCCATACAACGGGTTACGGCGCGCCGACTGATCGTTCGCCTAATTCGAGATTTTTTGCGCCGCGGCGCCGACGCCGAACCCCGCCAGTCCGAGCCACCCCGCAATCATGAGCAAGCCGCCGGCCGGAGCGGCGTAGGGGACTGGCTTGAAGCCCGCGATCGCCAGTAGCGCCAGGTCGCCGGAGAACAGGATGCCGCCGATCGCCAGCGCGGAGGCGGCGATCAGGGTTGTTGGCCGCTCGCTCATCAACGCGATGGCCGCCACGGGACCGGCGTGGAACAAAAGGAAATAGGCCGCCGTCGTCGCCATCTCGCCGCCGGCGCGATGGGCGGCCCAGGCGGCCAGCCCAACGCCCGCGGCGCCCATAAGACCGGCGATGGCGACTAGGATGGCGGACCAGCGGG
>CAISJZ010000218.1 GCA_903885755.1 uncultured Hyphomicrobiales bacterium
CAAATCGAGGCCGCCATCCCGGGGACGGCGGCCTCCTGATTTTTGACGATGGCGTCAGCCCGGCATCAGCACCTTGTTGACGACATGGATCACGCCATTCGATTGCATGACATTGCCGATCGTGACGAAGGAATGCCCGCCCTTGGCGTCGATGATCTCAAGCCGACCGCCCTTCCTCTCAACGGTAAGCGAGCCGCCTTCAACCGTCTTGAGCATGGCCTTGCCATGACCATCGCGAACCATCTGGTCGAGGTCGGCGGCGGTCAAGCGACCAGGCACGACATGATAGGTGAGAATGTTGGTCAACGTCGCCTTGTTCTCGGGCTTCACAAGCGTCGCGACAGTGCCCTTCGGCAACTTGCCGAACGCTTCGTTCGTTGGCGCGAAGACCGTGAAGGGGCCGGGGCCTTCGAGCGTATCCACGAGGCCCGCGGCCTTGACCGCGGCGACAAGCGTTGTGTGATCCCGTGAATTGACGGCGTTCTCGACGATGTTCTTGGAAGGATACATCGCCGCGCCACCGACCATCACGGTCTTTTCCGATTTCATGGCGTCCTGCGCGTTGGCGAAAGTCGCGTACGTCGAAGTCAAGCCGATGGCGAGGCCGCAGGCAATGAGCGCGGTGGCGAAGGATTTGCTGGACATGATGATCTCCCGTTCGGTGTTTCGCGCGGGCCGTTATCCCGTCGCGAAAGAGCTACGACACCGCAACGGGAAGGTTTCGCGCACGAACGCGTGATCGCGCAGTGACACGCGCCTTAAAGGGTCGTTTGAATCAGTTTGCCCGTGAAGAGCACCGGTCCCGTTGGCGCGCCCGTCGGCGATCCGCCAGCGGGTTCCAGCGAAACCGCGTAGGTCGCGTCCTCGACCGTCGCTCGATCATAGGTCGAGGCCGGACGCACGGAGACCGCCCGTTCATCGATGACGCCCAGCGAGCGCGGCGCGCCGAGTCGCGCGTTCACCAGCCACAATTCGTAGCTGTGGCCAGGCTCGGCTGGCGCGGCGACGGGTCGAACCGTCAAAACCCGCGTGTCCATGTTCACGCTGATGAGAAAGGCCGGAGAGGACGCGTCCTTCTGCAGCACAGCGACGAAATTTCCCGCCGGCGGTCGGGCCAGCGGCCAGATGGCGAAGCCAATCGCCAGACACGCGGCCAGTGCGCCGCTCGCGATCGCCGCGAAGCGCCAATGGCGCAAACGCCGTTGCAGATCGATGACGTTGGAACGGCCGCCATCGATTTCGAACAATGTATGTTCAATGCGCGCGAAGAACCCTTCCGGAGCGTCGAGCGGCGCGATTGCTTCGGCAAGCGGAGACAGCCGCGCCTCCCAAGCGCCGATCGCCTTGTCGAGCGCCGGATCGACAAGGCGGCGCGCCTGAACATCGCGCCGTTCGGCGTCATGGAGCGTGCCGAGCGCGAATTCCGCCGCGATGGCGTCGATGTCATCGAACTCGGTCATGACGACAGGCACACCCTGAGTTGAGCGAGACCGCGATGCAGCCAGGTCTTGATCGTTGGAACCGGACGTTTGAACCGTTCCGCCAACGCTTCGCGCGACAGTCCTCGATAATACGCCAGAAGGATAACCTGCCGCCGTTCCTCGTCGAGCCCGGACAGACAGATCATGAGTTTTCGCAACGCCTCGCTTCGCTCGCGTCCGTCCATTGGATCAAGCGCTGGCGCTTCGGGTTCGAAACCTTCGGGAAAGGCCTGGGTTGGCGAAGACTTCGATCGTCTGACCTCGTCCAATGCCCGGTTTCGAGCGATGGTCGCCATCCAGGCGATCGCCGATCCCCTCGCGCGATCGAAATCGCCGGCGCGCTCCCAGATTCGAACGTAAGTATCCTGCAAAGCTTCCTCGGCCGCTGGCTGGCGTCCGAGAATGCGGACAATGACGCCAAACAGCTTGCCGGAACTTGCGGCGTAGAGAGCCGCGAATGCCTGACGGTCGCGCGCGGCCACGCGCGCAAGAAGATCGATCAGGTCCCCGGACGTGGTCACGCCGCCAAAAGTCTCCGTCAATGCCTTGTCCAAGTGGTCCCACCCTTCATGCGCGGGACCGTCATAACACGTCGCGCGACGCCAACCTAGAATTGACGCGCCCGCGTGATGATCGGCGAGCGCCAGACCACCAGAGGCAAGCCCGAAGTCATCGTGAGAAATTCGCCACATATTCGCCACATCGCAAGACACGCGTCAAACCACGAAGGCTGACACGGGAGATACGGCGCCCATTCGAAATGGTTTCAAGCGCTCGCGGATCGATTGGGTCGATCGCGTCAGGCCGCGAGCAGTCTCTGCACCTCGTTGACGAGGTCGCGCAGGTGGAACGGCTTCGACAGGATCTTGGCGTCCTTTGGAGCGTTGTTGTCGGGGTTGAGCGCCACGGCGGCGAACCCAGTGATGAACATGACCTTGATGTCCGGATCGAGCTCCGTGGCGCGCCGCGCCAGTTCGATTCCGTCCATTTCCGGCATGACAATATCGGTCAGCAGCAACTCGAACGGCTCCTCGCGCAGACGGTTGTAGGCCGACAGGCCATTGTCGAACGAAGCGACCTCGTAACCCGCGTTTTGCAAGGCCTTCACCAGGAACCGGCGCATGTCGTTGTCGTCTTCCGCCAGAAGAATTTTCGTCGACACCGCGATTGCCTCGTTCATATCCGCCTCGATTCGAGCAAACCTACGCCCTATATGCACCCGGGGATGGTAAACAAGCCGTGAAAGCCCCTCGCCAAATATCGTGAATATTGATCTTTTCCACCGTCGTGAGACGAGGATGGACAGACACCCCGCGAGGGATGCAAAGTGCCAATCCGTCCTGTCGGACCTCCGGAGCTTCAATGCGCAAGACCGACGCCATTCCCGAGCCATCCCCACCACGTGGCGGGACGCGCGGCGCGCCGGAACTTGACCCGCCCTTCGAGATCATCGAGCCCGGTCGTCTGGCCTCGCCTCTGGTCTTTTCCTCGCCCCACTCCGGCAATGTCTATCCCGGCAGCTTTATCGCCGCCGCGCGCCTCGACGCCTTGACCCTGCGGCGGTCCGAGGACGCATTCGTCGATGATCTTTTCGCGGGCGTGCTTGGCGTGGGCGCGCCGCTTCTGCGAGCGCGGTTTCCGCGCGCCTACCTGGACGTTAACCGCGAGCCTTACGAACTCGACCCCCGCATGTTTGACGGCCGTCTGCCGTCCTTCGCCAACACGCGCTCGATTCGCGTCGCGGGCGGTCTCGGCACGATTGCCCGCGTTGTCGGCGAGGCGCAGGAAATCTATGCCGGACGCCTGCCAGTCGCCGATGCGATCGACCGGATTGAGACGCTCTACAAACCTTATCATCGAGCCCTGCACGAGCTCATGGCTCGCGCCCGCGACCATTTCCAGCAGGCTGTGCTGGTCGACTGTCACTCCATGCCATCAACAGCCGCGCGTGGCGTCAGACCAGAGGATCATCCGCGCGCCGACATCGTGCTCGGCGACCGATACGGCGCCAGTTGCGATCCCTATCTGACCGACATCGTGGAAGCGGAGCTTCGGCGGCTCGGCTATCTCGTGCTGCGCAACAAACCATACGCCGGCGGATACATCACCGAGCATTACGGAAATCCCTCCGTTGGGTGGCATGCCTTGCAGATCGAGATCAATCGGGGGCTCTACATGGACGAAAAAACCATGGAGCGCGCGCCCGGTTATTCCACCCTGAAGCGCGACCTCGCGGGCCTCGCGGCCATTCTGGCCGACGCCATCGCCGCCGCCCCGCCGCAACAGGCCGCCGCTGAATAGCCGCCCAACGGCGCCCCAAAACGAAAGGAGGCCGCTCGTTTGCACAAGCGGCCCCAAGTCAAGGGAGGAAACGCCCTAGGAGGGCGATGCGGACCGGCGAACCGGTCGGCAGTTCATATATGGACCATGCTGGCCGATAAGGCAAGGCCCCTGACCAAAAACCGTGTACTGATTGATTGATAATTCGTAGCATTTCCCCAGCGGCGGCGGCGCCAGCACAAAAGAAAGGAGGCCGCTCGTTTGCACAAGCGGCCCCAAGTCAAGGGAGGAAACGCCC
>CAISJZ010000219.1 GCA_903885755.1 uncultured Hyphomicrobiales bacterium
CGCCAAGCGACGCGATCGTCTTGGCCGCTTCGCCGGCGCTGCCCGGCGAATAATGCTCGATCGAGATGACGCGCACGCCCTTGCGCGCAGCTACGGCCTGGAATTCCGCCTCGGCGACACGACCATAATCGTTGTTGGGCACCATCGCAGCGAAGCTCCGCTTGCCCTTCGACGCCGCGAATTCAACGATCCTGTCGACATAGTTCTCGACGAGGAACGACAGGAGATAGACGCCGCGCGTCGCGACGCTCGTGTCGGTCGAAAAGGCGATCACGACCTTGCCCGCGCCGCGCGCCAACCGGGCTGTCTCGCGCACGTTTGGAGCGAACAGAGGACCCAAAACGATATCGGCGCCTTCCGAGAGCGCGGCCTGCGTGGCCTCGCGCGCGCCGTCGGGCGACGAACGATCATCCTTCACCAGAACCGTGACGTCATTGCCGCCGGAATCGGCGACGGCCATTTCCGCGGCGTTGCGCAACGAGGCCCCTACATTGCTCGCGCCGTTGGCCTGCGTCAGCGGCAGGATCAGCGCGATACGGGCGGGTCCGGAGCCAATCTGGTTGGCGTTCGTCTCGGGTCCCGGCGCCGGCTCGCCCTGAACCATGGGCGCCTCGGGTCTCGGGGATGAGCCAAAACCGCTAATGGGGCCGCAACCGGCTAGCGCCAGCGCTGAAGCGAGCGCGGCAAAGGCCGCGAGGGGCCGGCGCGCCCGGGACGCGGAGCGAGGGCAATTCATATTGGGTGAACTCGTCGAAACTTTCATGGCCAAACATACCAGCGCGGGACATTTGAAACAATTCGGCTTGCCCCCGTCTGGGTCGTTTGACGACGGGCGTTGCCTTTTTGCCGGCTAGATCGGTTCGATCCTGGCGATGCGGGCGTATTCCCGCCAGCTTTCGGTGTCCTTGATCAGCAATTCCCTTGTCGCCTTGGCGTCTCCGACCATCGGGTCCGAGCCGTTGTCGGTCAGGAATTTCAGGGTGTCTGGCTCAACCGCGATTTCGCCAAAAACGGCCTCGAGCCTGTCGCAGATCGGCTTTGGGGTCTTCGCCGGCACATGCACCGACCACCAGTTCTTGATGTCGAGACCGGGAATTCCAGCCTCCGCCGCGCCAGGGATGTCGGGAACTGATTTCAATCGCTCCGCCGACGACATGGCGAGCGGTCGCAACTGCCCGTCCTTGATCAGGCCGGCGACCGTGATGATGTCGATGCAGGTGAAATCCAGCGATCCATTGATAAGGTCGATGATCAACTGGCCCTGCTCCTTGTATTTCACGTTTTCAGCTTCGAGACCGAAACGAAGCTTGTAGGTTTCACCGAATGCGATGCTTGTCGGCGCCACTGATCCGTACGACGCGGAAGGGCCTTTCTTGCGGAGATACTCGGTGAGTTCAGCGACCGAGTAGATAGGCTTGGCCGAAGACACGCACATCACGAAGGCCGAGAAACTCAGCAGCGCGATGTGCTCGAAATCGTTGATAGGGTCGAATTTCAATGTCTTGAAGAAATAGGGCGCCGAGGCGAGCATGGAACTCCCCGGAGCGATGTAGATAGTCAGTCCATCGGGCTTGGAGCGCGCGACATATTCGGTGGCGATATAGCCCAGCGCGCCGGGCCGGTTCTCGACTATGACCGTCGCATTGAGTTTTTCCGCGAGCTTATTGGAATAAAAGCGAATTTTGACGTCGGCGCCGGATCCCGGTGGAAACGGGCAGATGGCCTTGATGATCCCGTCGGGATAGGCGGCGCCCTGAGCTCGCGCGCCGCTCGCGAAAGATGGGGCTATAGTCGCGACCCCGAGCGCTCCGGACAGTATATCCCGCCGGTTCAAATTACGGCCGTTCTGCATTCCAGTCCTCCCCAAGGCCGTTCTACCGCATGATCGGGAAGGCCAAATCGCTGAAATACGTTTATCATGAATTGCCACGACGCCGGAGATCGTTCTATAAAACGAATGAAATAACTGAAATAGAGAACGATATGATAGAGCCAACCTCGTCCGCTCCCTCTGGCCCGTCCGGGTTCACGGCCTTTGGTCTGCGGGCCGAGGCTGAACCGCTGCGTCCCGGCCTGCATGTGGTCGCGACCCCGATCGGCAATCTCGGCGATATCTCGTTCCGGGCTCTGGCGACGCTGGCGGCGGCGGACGCGGTGCTCGCCGAGGACAAGCGCGTGACCCGCAATCTTCTCGCGCACTACGGTATTTCGACCCCGTTGATGGCCTATCACGAGCACAATGCGTCGGTCGTTCGTCCTCACCTCATTGCGCGGTTGCAGGCTGGGGCGGCGCTCGCGCTGGTCAGCGATGCGGGCACGCCGCTGATCTCCGACCCCGGCTTCAAACTGGTCGCCGAGGCTGCGGAAGCCGGTATCGAGATCGTTTCCGTGCCAGGCGCCTCGGCGGTGCTGGCCGCCCTTAGCGTCGCCGGCCTCCCGACGGATCGATTTTTTTTCGAGGGGTTTCTGCCGCCCAAGAGTTCGGCGCGACGCGAACGCATCGCGGCGCTGGCGACCATTCCCGGCACGCTGGTCTTTTTCGAGTCGCCGCGTCGGGTCGGCGAGGCGTTGATTGATCTCGCCGACATCTTGGGCCCGCGCCCCGCGGTGATCGCGCGCGAACTGACCAAGCATTTCGAAACCGTCCGCCGCGGCACGCTCAATGAACTCGCCGCCGCCCTCGCGGACGAGCCGACGCCCAAAGGCGAGATCGTGCTGCTGGTTGGCGCGCCCGACGCCGACGCTCCCGGTCTTGCCCCCGCGGATATCGACGCGGCCCTGCGCGCGGCGCTCGCGAATCTGTCGGTCAAGGACGCCGCCGCCGTGGTCTCGGCCCAGACGGGTCAGCCACGCCGGCAAATTTATGCGCGAGCGGTGCAACTCGCGGCGGAACGCGAGACATGATGGGCGAGGCCTCCCCGGGGCGCGACAAAAAGCTGCGCGCGCGCGGCTTCGGGCGGCGTGGCGAATGGGCCGCGCTCGCCGTGCTGACGCTCAAGCGCTATCGGATTCTGGCTCGCAATTATTCGGCGCCTGGCGGCGAAATCGATCTCGTCGTGACAAAGGGGGAGACAATCGCTTTCGTCGAGGTCAAGGCGCGTCCCGAGGTCGAGGCGGCGCGGACGGCGATCTCGGCGGAAAAGCGCCGCCGAATCGCGCGCGCGGCGCGTGCATGGATCAGCCAGAATCGCTGGTCGAGAGGCTACGTTCTGCGCGGCGACGCGGTCTTCGTTTCGCCGCGCCGCTGGCCCGAACACCTCGAAAATGCATTCGAGCTGGATCTGATGTGAACGGAATCACGCCGCCAACGAGCTGGCGAATTCATCGACCCGCGAGCGGACCGAGCTCGCCATCTCATCGAGTTCATGCGCGAGATCGACGACCGTGTCCGCGCTCGCGCCGGTCTGGTGAACCGCCGATTCCACGCTTTCGACGTGGGCGGACATCGTCGCGGCGCCAGCGGCGGCCGAACGCACATTGCGCGTAATTTCCTGCGTTGAGGCGCCCTGTTCATGCACGGCGGCGGCGATGATGGTCGATATCTGCTCGACCTCGCCGATCTTGCGCTGGATCATCTCGATCGCATCGACTGAAACGTTCGTCGCCGCCTGCATCTCGGCGATCTGGTCGGCAATGTCCTGCGTCGCCTTGGCGGTCTGGGTCGCCAGATTCTTGACCTCCTGGGCGACGACCGCGAAACCGCGGCCCGCTTCGCCCGCGCGCGCCGCCTCGATCGTGGCGTTAAGCGCGAGAAGGTTGGTCTGCGCGGCGATGCGTGAAATCAGGCTGACGACGTCGCCAACCCGGCGAGCGGCGGCGGACAGGCGCGCCATTCCGGCGGACGACTGCTGCGCTTCCTCGACCGCGCGCTGCACAACCGTTGTTGACTGCACGACCTGGCGGTTGATCTCGCCGATCGATTCCAGAAGCTGCTCGGAGGCCATGGCCACGGACGACACGTCCGAGGCCGCGTTGCGCGAGGCGTCGCGGGCGTGGGAGCTATCGTCCGTCGCGCGGCGGGCGGCGGTGATCATGGATTTCGAGGCCTTGCTCATGCGCTTGGTCTTGTCGCCAAGGCGGGCGACGGCTTCGGCGAGTTCGCTGCTGAACGTCTCGACCCGCTCGCGGATGCTGGCTTCGCGGCGCAATTGCGCCTCGCGATCATCACGCGCCTTGAGTTCGACCATGAGATCGTTATTGCGGCGGACCGCGTCGCGGACGATCATCAGGGCTCGCGCCATGTCGCCAATTTCGTCCTGACGGCCCGTCTCGGCGATTTCGATGGTTGTGTCGCCCGCCGCGAGCTCGGACATTTTGCTCGAAAGCTTCTTGAGCGGCCGGGCCAGGGTTGCGTGCATCACGGGAATGGACACGCCCAAAATCATCGCGGCGGTCGCGCCGGTGCCGATCGCAAGCCACCACACGAGGTTACTGGCGTCGTTGATGAGCTGGCCGGTCAGCCGGACAATGTGCTCTGGCGGCAGAGTCGCCAGAGCCCGCGCCTCGTCCCGCAGGTTCATGGAAATCAGGATCCCCACGAGGCCTATGGACACAAGAAGCGCGAGAAAGAGAGCCTGACGGAGGACAAGGCTTCCCCCGAGGGAGAATTTGGGCATGGCACCACCGATGAAATCGCGACCCCATATCATTATAGGACCCGCCTTCACGTTTGGTTAACGGCTGCGCCGAAACAGGGCTGTTGACGAGCCGCCATGAAGGTGTGTTCTAGCGGTTCATCGGGGCGCGTCGCCCCGCGGAGTGAAGGATATGGGCCTGAAAGTCGCCGTCCAGATGGACCCGATCGAACGCATTAATATCGCGGGCGATTCGACCTTCGCGCTGCTGCTGGAAGCCCAGGCGCGCGGCCACTCCCTTGTTTTTTACACGCCGGACCGTCTGTCCCTGCGCGGCGAGCAGGTCGTGGCCGAGACCCGTCCGATTTCCGTTCGCGACGTGGCCGGCGATCACGTTACGTTCGGGGCTCCCGCGCTGACCGACCTCGCCGAAATGGACGTGGTGCTGTTGCGGCAGGACCCGCCCTTCGATCTTGCCTACATCACGACCACCCACCTTCTGGAACGCATTCATCCCCGGACGCTCGTGGTCAACAATCCGGCCAGCGTCCGCAACGCGCCGGAAAAAGTATTCGTCCTCGACTATCCCCAGCTCATGCCGCCGACCCTGATCACCCGCGACAAGGCGCTGATTGAGGCCTTCCGCGAGGAGCATGGCGAGGTTGTCATGAAGCCGCTCCACGGGCACGGCGGCGCGTCGGTGTTCAAGGTCGCGCGCAAGGACCCGAACTTCGGTTCGCTGTTCGACCTGTTTTCGGTGACGTTCCGCGAACCCTGGGTTGTCCAGCGGTTCCTGCCGAAGGTCTCCGAAGGCGACAAGCGCATCATTCTCGTCGATGGCGTCGCCGCGGGCGTGGTCAACCGCGTGCCAGCCGAAAACGACATCCGCTCCAACATGGTGCGCGGCGGGGCCGCGCTGCCGACCGATCTCAACGCGCGCGAGCGCGAGATTTGCGAAACCATCGGGCCGGAGCTGAAAAAGCGCGGCCTGATCTTCGTTGGCATCGACGTGATCGACGGCAATCTGACCGAGATTAACGTGACCTCGCCAACGGGCGTCCGCGCGATAAAGCGCATAGGCGGCCCGGATCTCGCCGTGACAATCTGGGACGCCATCGAGGCGAAGCGCAAACAGTAAACCAGACGCCCGGAGCGTCAGTTTTCGCGCGAGGCCGGGAAGAAGATCGAGGCCGGAAACTCGGCCGCGTACCGGACACCTTTGTCGCGCGGATGATATTCAGGGCGCGGGCTTGGGTCCGGCACGACCGCTTTTCGATACAGATGCCATGTCGCGTGCCCGAGCACCGGCATGACGATCGCGAGACCAAGGAAGAACGGCAGGGAGCCGAGCGCCAGCAGGACCGCCACTATCACGCCCCATGCCGCCATGACGAACGGGTTGCGACCGACGGCTTTCATCGATGTCAGAATGGCCGCGGAGAATCCAACATTGCGGTCAAGCAGAAGCGGGAACGCCACGACGCTGATCGTCGCGGCGACGATGGCGAAGGGGAGCCCCACGAGATTGCCGATGAGGATCAACCGATGGCCTTCCGGGGTCGTTAGCACCTGTCGCGCGAATTCCTCAGCGCCAATTTCCCGGTAGCCAAAGCTCGACACATAAATGGTCTGCGCGCAGGCGATCCAGAGTCCGAAAATCGTCAGCAAAAGGGCGCCCAGGGCCAGGATCGCCGGGAAAGACGGCGAATGAACGATGTCGAAGGCGTGACGCCAGGATGTATCGAGGCCGAGTTCGCGTCGGCGACTGAGTTCGAACAGCCATATCCCAGCGAGCGGCCCGACAAGAGCGAAGCCTGCGGCGAGGGGATAGAGCAGCGGAATGGCGTTGTGATTGAAGGTCGCGTTGCCGAGCAGAACGCCGATTACGGGGTAGATCAGACAGAGAAAAATCGCATGCGTCGGCATGGCCCAGAAGTCATCGAAGCCTCTGGCGAGCGCGTCACTGAGATCGGCGAGGTGGATGCGACGAACAGCGGGCAGCGCGCGAATGGGCTGCGTTGGCATGATGATGTCGACATGTGTCATGAGCCATCCTCCACGACCTTGTTGTTCGGGATGGCGACGTCGCGCGGCGCGACCTGTTCAACTCGAGGACGTCACGTAAGCCGCGATCCCGATTGCGGCAGCATGGTAACATGCCGGCGCAATCGGGGAAAGCGACCATAAACCAGCGCTTCAGATGCGGTCGGGGAACTTGACGATGAAATTGTCGCGGTTCGGCATTTTCACCTGAGGCAGGGACTTCGCGTCCATCACCGCGTTCTCGTCGATCAGCTTGTTGCCGGCGAGAATGTAGGCGACAATGGAATAGACTTCCTCATTGCTGAGGGTGCGCGGGGTCGTCCACGGCATGGCGCGACGGATGTAATCGTAGAGCGTTGTCGAATAGGCCCAGAAGTCCTTGATGGTCTTGTTGGCCTCGATGCCTTGGCCCGCGAGCTTCTCGTCGGAAATCAGCGCGCCGTTCTTGCCGCCCTTCGCGCCGTCGCCATGGCACTGGTTGCATCCCTTGTCGATGAACAGCTTGGCGCCGATGGCCGCCGTGCCTGAACCCGGTGGCAGGTTCGTGCCGTCCGGCAGGATCGTGATGTCCCAGGGCTTGATGTCGGCTTCCTGAATAGGCGCGCCGAGACCGGGCCGCGCGCCAAGCCCGCCTTTTTCGTCCGCCGCGACGGCCGCGCCGGCAACGGCGAGGGCAAGCAGGGCGGTGAGGGAGAGAGCCTTAGACGTAGACATGCTTGATCTCCCCCTTGGCGTCGATTCCCCAGCTTGTGAGGCTGTTGTAGTGCTGGCTCGCGAAGCCGAACGTGTTGGTCACCGGCTTTAGAGTTTGGCCGCGCACCGCGACGAAATCCGCGCGCAACGGCTGGATGTTGCCGCCATCGTCGATCGCGCGGCTTGTGATGACGGCGGGCGAACCATCCCAGCGCCACGGAATGTGGAAGCGCGTGAAGGATTTTGGCGTCGTCGGGCCCTCGACCGCCGCCTCCGCCCAGCTCTTGCCGCCGTCGGCCGAGACCATCACGCGCTCAATGCGCCCGGTGCCGGAATAGGCGATGCCGGAGATTTCATAATAGCCCGGATCCTTCAGCGTCGTGCCGAACGAGGGATGCGTGATGAAGGACTTCACCTCGTTGATGAAATAGAATTTATAGGCGGTGGTGTCAGGCAACAGCGGCGAATAATTGCGCGCCTCGTAATAGGTCATCGCCGCCTGATCGGTGATCTTGATGCGACGAACATACTTGACGTTCATGTTGCCCTCCCAGCCGGGCAACAAAAGGCGCATGGGATAGCCCTGCTCGGCCATCAAGCGTTCGCCATTCTGGTAGAGCACGATCATCGCGTCGTCCCAGGCCTTTTTCAGCGGGATCGAGCGCGTCAGCGCGGCCGTGTCGGCGCCTTCCGCGAGCAGCCACGATGCCTTGGGATCAACGCCCGCCTCGTCGAGCAGCGTGGACAGCAATACGCCAGTCCATTCCGCGTTCGACACCAGCCCGTGCAGATGCTGCAACGTCGCCTGCACCGGCTCGTTCGAGAACATCGGCGCGCTGTTGCCGCCGCATTCGAGGAATGCCTTGCGCGTCGTCATGGGGTAACGCATGAGCTTGTCGAGCGTAAAGACCAGTGGCTGTTTCACCATGCCGTGGATCACCATCTTGTGCTGTTCCGGATCGATATCCGGAATGCCGTTGTGCAGGATGGTGAAGTGCAACTGGTTCGGCGTCACCGTGCCGTTCAGCAGGTGATGCGGCACGCGCGCGTGTTGCGTGCGCGCCTCGCCTTTCGGGTTGGAGAGAATGCGTACCGTGTCTTTTTCAAAACGCGACCGGCGTCCGAGCGCCTCGACGGTCGTGCCCTGATGCCCGCTCCACTCGGCGTCCTGCAAGGGTTCCGCTCCAGCGCCGTTCATCGACGCGCCAAGCGTTCCAGCCGCGCCCGCGAGCGCGAGGCCCTTGCCGAGCAACGCGCGGCGATGCAGCAGGCCATTGCCGGCCACGAATTCGTCTGGCGCGGACGAGCCCGCGCCGCCTCGTCGTTTGAGGATGCCCATCGTTTCTCTCCCTCGCGCGAACGACATTTTCCTTCGCGCTTGATTTGCCTGGCCATGCTGCGATGGCGCGGCTCAAAAGTCCAGTCGGGCCGAACGCGCCGCCGTGTTCAAAACCCGAGCGTCGGCTTGACGTCCGCCGGCGGTTGTTTCCATTTCTTGGGTTTGCGGCCTTCGGCGATGGCCTTGAGTTCGCGCGTCAGAATTTTCCGCCACCCGATGATTCCCGCGTCGGAGCGTCCGAGATGCTCGTGTTCACGATCCGCGACGCGACCTTGCCCCGCCTGAACGGCGATGTCCTGCACGATCGCGAGGTCGGGATGACGAACATCGGCGTAATAGCCGGCGCCTTCCATCAGTTCTTTCGCGACGTCGACGGAAGGCCTCGCGTTGGCGATTTCCTTCTCGTAAACCGCCCGCTGGGCCCTGTAAGCGTGAAGTTCCTCGCCCTCGACCTCCACGTGGCCCGCGATCAGCCAGAGATGGTTCTCGTCATCGACTGGCGTGAAGCTGAAATAGATTTCCGGCCAGCCGCCGACGCCGTTCATGCCCGCCAGCGGGGGCACGATCACGCGCGTGACGTTTGGCGCGTAATGCAACGTTTGACGTACAAGCCCGGTCTTGCGCTTGCCGAAACGCAACATGCCCCAGTCGGTTTCTTCAGTGGAGATAATAGGGAGGTCTTGCGAGAGCTTCGCGTGTGAACCGCCCGGCGCGTGCGTGAAGGCGACATGAACCTCGTCCATGCTGTTCTCGAAGCTCTGCAAATAATTGCAGGGCACCTGTTCGACATTCCAGACGTCCACGACGCCAGGCGTCTCGCGGCTTGGAAACGGTGGAAAAGCTGGCGCGTCGCCCTCGCCGAAATAGACCCAGATCAGACCGAGATATTCGTCGCATGGGTATGTCCCGATCTTCACCTTGCGCGCGAAGCCGGCCTCCTCCGCGGGCTGCTCGACGCATTGCCCGACGGAATCGAATTTCCAGCCATGATAGACACAGCGGATGTCATCTCCCTCGACCCAGCCCAGATGCATTTGCGCCCAGCGGTGCGGACACCGGTGGTCGATGCAGCGCGCCTTACCGGACGCGCCACGGTAGAGCGTAAATTCCTCGCTCATGATTTTAATTGGCTTGGCGCGCCCCATCGGCAGATCCATGGACCGCCCGACGGCGATCCAGAACTGCCGCATGAAGGCGCCACCGGGCGTGCCGGGTTTCGTCGTCGACAGATCAATATCGATCCGCTTCGACTTTTTCCCCGTGCGCGCTCCGGCGGCGGCGTTGGGCAGCTTTTGCGCGATGTTCATCGGCCGCGAGTCCCGTCGTGCTTCAGAGGTAGGCCTGACTCTTGTCGGCGTCCGGCTTGAACTTGTAGTCGCCCAGGCTGAACAGCGCCGCGCAGACTATGGCGAGAATGACCATGTAGGTCGCCAGAATCGGCGTGTACGACTTGTAATGATCGAAGGTCCAGCCGCTGATCGCCGGGCCGAAGCCGGTGCCAAGATTGAACGCCGCGAAGATGATTCCGTAGATCTTGCCATAATTGCGCATGCCGAAATAGCGGCTCAGCATGAACCCCATGATGTCGATCTCCGCGCCGACGCCGACGCCGCACAGCATCGCGCCGACTAGCGCCACGGGCCCCGTCGCGCCCGACGCCAGAATACCCATGCCGATGATCGACATGCCAAAGAATCCGAGCGCCACCAGAGCGCCCCAGAACCGGTCGAGGAACCAGCCCGAAAACGCCCGCCCAAAAATGATCGCGAGGCCGGCGGCCTGCACCGCCGCGATCGCCTGAGGCGGCGGCGTGCCTCGATCGATCAGCATCGGAACGACATGGGTGAGCGTACCGTTGATCGCCAGCACCGCGAAGGTGAAGCCGAACATCAGCACCCAGAATCGGTAGTTGGCGAAGGCGTCTTTCAGCATCAGGCCTGGCAGATGCTCGGTTGAGACACGCCCATTTTGCACGAGATCTGGCCGGTCGCGCACGAACAGGAGATTGGGGATGAAGGCCATGACGAGAATGGCGACCGACAGGCCCATGTATGCGCCGCGCCAGCCGTAATTGACCATCAGCACGCTTGCCAGCCATTGGACGAAGACGACGCCGGCGCCGACGCCCGCGCAGGCTATGCCGAGAGCCAGTCCGCGCTCCCGATCGAACCACTGCGTGACCGCTGTTGAATAACCAACCGGCGTTTGCGCCGCGCAGAAGAGACCTGAAAGCGCGAATTGCGCGTAGATCAGGGTCAGCGAAGATGTCATCCGCGAGAACATGAATACCGCGAAGGCGAACATCAGGATGCCGATCAACTGCACCTTGCGCACGCCGAACCGGTCAAGCCCCCATCCCATGAAGAGAACCGCTATGGCGGTGAACATGCCGTTGGCCGACAGCGCGCCCGCGAAGTCGCCGCGAGACATGCCGAGTTCTTGCGTTACCGGCCCAACGAACGTGCCAAAGGCGTAAATGTTGATTGGTCCGGAGCCTACCAGCAACGCCGAGAACGACGCCGCGACGATCCACCAGCGATTTCGCAGAATGCCTGTTTCAGCCTTTGATATGCTCGCGTCGACCATGGCATCCCTCCCCCGAAACTTTTTTGACGCGCCGGTTCCCCGCCAGCGCTGGGCGGACGTTAGCGCGGCCCCCGCGTGCAAGGCAAGGCGCGGTTAACAGGCCCTTCACGCCGCGTGGCTAGGATGGCGGTTCCCTCGAACCGCCGGCGTCCCGGAATGACCCGATCGAAACTGGTCCTCGCCTATCTGGCCGTGCTGGCGCTTGGCGTCGCCGGGCGTCATTTTCTGATGGCCAACGCCGACGTGTCATGGCTGTTGACGGTCGCCGAAAAGATGCTCGATGGCGGGCGGCTTTACACCGACATGCTTGAGAACAACCCGCCCATGGCGGTTTATCTCTATGTTCCAGCCGTCGCGCTCGGGCGTCTGCTTTCGGTTCGACCCGAGGTCATTCTTGACATTCTGATCTTCGCGCTCGGGTTCGCTTGCGTTCGATGGTCTTGCCGACGGCTGCCCGCGGATGTCGCCGATGTCGGCCCCGCGCGGGGCTATCTTCCGCCAGCGGCCTTCGCGGTGGTCGCGGTTCTTCCAGCGTTCACCTTCGGCGAGCGCGAACATATCGCCTTGATCCTTTTTCTGCCGTGGCTCGCCATCGCGATTCGCCGCGCGCATGGCGCGCCGATAGGCTTCGCCAGCGCCATATTCGCTGGCGTCGCGGGCGGACTGGTCATGTCGATCAAACCACACTTCGCGTTGGGGCTTGCAGCCGCGAGCCTGGCCGCGGCCCTGACCAGCCGCTCCTGGCGACCGATCCTTGGCTTGGAAAACTGGATCGCCGGGGGTTTTGTCGTCGTCTATTTCGCGCTCGCGATTGTTCTTTATCCGACTTACTGGAACGATCTTTTGCCGATCCTCGCGCTGGTCTATCTGCCGGTGCGCAAGCCGGTCTGGGGTATGTTGTTCGGCGCCTTTCCTGTACTGGCTCTGGAAATTGTCGCGATCGGCGGTTTTCTCGTCTGGTCGCGCGGCAAAGCTCATTTCGCGCCATGGGTCATCGTGACATCCGCCGCGACCGCGGGGTTTCTCGCCGCGGCGATTGTTCAGGGCAAGGGTTGGACCTATCATTTTTATCCGGCGCTGGCGTTGATTGTCCTGTTGCTCATCGCCCTTGGCGCGAGGCGTCCGGCGACGCGCAGGCCGGATACGTTTCTGCTTGTCTTCGCGTTTGTTTTCTTCGCGCAGGTCTGGCGCTGGGGCAACATTGGACTCGACATGACGCCGATCGAGGACAATCTGGCGGCGCTGAAGCCGCATCCGCGGCTCGTCTCGCTGGCGTCCGATCTGTCGGTGGGCTTTCCCGCCGTCCGAGATGTCCACGGGGTCTGGGTGGATCGAAACTTCGCGCGCTGGATTCCATTCTATGCCGGGGGTAGGGCGGCAAGCGAAGGGTTCGACGCCAGCCAGACGCTGGCGTTGCGCGCGGCGGTGGAGAAGGATCGCCGAGGTCTGGCCGAGGATATCAGGATCAATCACCCCGACGCGCTGCTCGTCGAGCGCCGACCCTTTGATTTCCTGGAATGGGTGCGTCGGGACACCGAGTTGAACGGGCTGCTGCGCTGCTTTCACCCCGTTGCCAGAACAATTGTCGGGCAGCCAGAAAAGCCGGGCGGCGAGGGGATCGACGTCGAAATATGGGCCGCCGCCGATCTAGCGACAGCTTTGCCCGGCTGCGCGAGGCCTTGATCGCCCCAACCCCGCCACGATCCCGCGGCACGACCGGGCGCTTGAGGCCTTGGCGCCAGCTTGATACAAGCCCCATGGCCAAAATGCGGAAAATGACATGACGAAATCAGGAATTGGCCATCGCCGGGTTCGGCTGATGGGGATAGCCGGCCTGGCGGGCGCCGCGCTTTGCGGGGTCATGGCCTCCTCGGCGCTGGCCCAATCCATGACCATGCCGCCCGGCGGCGTCGTCGCGCCGGATGCGCTCAATGCGCCGCCCGCCGTCGCCATGCCCCCGGACGCCGGCCAGCCGCCGGCCCAGGGTGGACCATCGTCAAGCTGCGACGCGGAAATGATGAGCTTTCAGAAGCAACGCGGCGACCAGCTCCTGGCCATCAACAATCTGGTCAAATCGGGCAAAAAGGGCCAGATGGACCCGGTCGCGGCGTGCCCGAAATTCCGCGGACTTGTCGCCATCGAATCAAAGATGAAGGCTTGGGCGCTCAAGAACAAGGAATGGTGCTCGATCCCGGATCAGTTCATCGAAAGCATGAACGTCGGCTTCGCCAAGACGCCGACCTACGCCCAAAGGGCTTGCGCCGCCGCCGAAATGGTCAAGCGCGGCGGCCCGGGCGGACCCGGCGGTCCGATGCCAGCCCAGCCCACTGTTAAATTGCCCAGCGGACCCCTGTGACCCTCGGCGCCGGGGATACGGGAAACGCTTTTTCCCCGGACGCGTTGCCCGATTCCACCGATGGTTTTGTTTTGCGAGCCGTTCCGGCGAGTTGGCGCCCCTTCGTGCAACTCGCGCGACTGGATCGCCCCATCGGGTGGCAACTCCTGCTTCTGCCTTGCTGGTGGTCGGTCGCTTTGGCGGGAATTGGCGCGGGCCAGAATCCGAACGTCGGACATCTCGCCCTGTTTCTGATCGGCGCGGTCGCGATGCGCGGCGCTGGATCGACCTACAACGACATCCTTGATCGCCACATCGACGCGGGCGTCGAACGGACGCGTGGGCGCCCGCTGCCCTCCGGGCGCGTCGGTGTCGGCGCGGCCAAGGTGTTTCTCGTGGCGCAGGCGCTTGTTGGCGCGGCGGTACTATTCTCCTTCAATTTCTTCACGATTTGCCTCGGCCTTGGTTCGCTGGCGATCGTGGCGATCTACCCGTTCATGAAGCGGATTACATCGTGGCCGCAACTCGTGCTGGGATTTGCCTTCGCCTATGGCGGACTGATGGGCTGGGCGGCGGCGTTCGGTTCGCTCGGCGCGGCCCCGGTGCTGCTCTACGCCTGCGCGATTTGCTGGACGATCGGCTATGACACGATCTACGCGATGCAGGACGCGCGGGACGACGCGATCATTGGCGTGCGCTCGACGGCGCGCCTGTTCGGCGGTCGCGCGCGCGAGGGCGTTGGCGTGTTTTATCTTGGCGCCGTTCTGTTCGGGTCGGCGTCCGTGGTTTTCGCGGGAGGCGGCGTTTTGGCGCATCTCGGCGTGTGCGCCTTCGCGCTGCATCTTTACCGGCAGCTTCGATCGATCGCGACCGATGACCCGGCTCTGGCCTTGCGCCTGTTCCGTTCCAATCGCGACGCGGGGCTATTGTTGTTCGGCGGCCTGTCGCTGGAAGCAATCCTGATTCATGCCGCGATTTAAACGCCTAGCCGTAAGTCCCGCGACCTTGATAAGGCCATGTGGGCCCCGGAATGGCGGGCGTCCCGCGTAAAAACCTCCGCCAGACCATCCAGTTTCTTGCGCTGGCGCAGATGCCACTCGCCGCTCCACCCATGAGGCTTGCTTGAGGCGGCGCGGTAGAGGCCAGAACCGATCGCGCCAGGCGGATTGGTGCGCGCGTTTCGGCTCATGCCGTCGGCCTTTCCCAGATTTCGCCAAAATATTCGCCGGCGTGTACCGGCGTCGGACGCGATGCATCGCCCATCTTGCGTCGCAGCGGCAGGCGGCCGCGCCGCTTGGCGATCGCCGCTCCGCGTCGCCGGGGAACGCGGGCTTTGCCTATGGCGATCTCGCCGAGGCGGGTCTCGGCGCCTTCGAGTTCGCCGGGCGCCCGTTCGATGAATTTTGGCAGGCCGAAATAGGCCGCCCACGATTTCCAGCTCGCGACGATGTCGCTGTCGTCGACCGCTTCGTGCAGCTTGACGCTGAAATCGCGATCCGCGTGCCACAGGCTGATACGATAGAAGGGGCAACCGGCGGGTGTCTCGCCCAAGGTCAGCACAACGCCGCGGTAGGCCCGGGTTGAAAGGCGAACCCGCATGCGCATGCCGCTCAGGCTGCGTTCGATAAAGACGTCCGAGCGCCCCAGCGCGACCTGACGCTCGCCGCCGTCGGCGCGAGAATCTCCCTGACGGGGCAGAGCGGTATCGATCGATTGCGCCAGCATGTTGAACCTGTTCGTCGTCCGGAGATTGGCTCTCCCTGGACGCGAACATGGCGGGCGTTTGGCGGTCGTCGCCCTAAAAATCGCGGTGAATGTCTGGTGAATCAGCCCCTTGAGGGGACCTTTCCGGCGTCATGCCTGACCGCCGGTTCATTGATTGCGTCGAATTTTACGCAATTCGAGCGGCAGCCTAAAGTTCCGCCGCCGAGAAGACCGGATCGACCTTTTCCCCCCAGACGCTTGCATACAGATCAAGCCATCGCTGGGCCTCGACGCGGCCCGAAGCGACCCTCTCCTCGAGCGGAGCCAGAAACATGGTTTCGTCGCGACCCTGTTTGTCGAGCCGTCGCCGCCGGCGCAGCCCCTCGCGCGCGATGCCGAGAACCTGTTGCCCGATATCTCGCAGGCTGCGTCCCGCGATGCTGGCCTGGAGCGCGCGGCGGGGAACCTCGTCGCGAAGCGCCTGACGTTGTTCCGCCGTCCAGCTCTTGACCAGGTCCCACGCGGCGTCGAGCGACGACGCGTCGTAAAATAGTCCGACGAACAGCGCCGGCAATGCCAGGATATGATCGCGCGAGCCGACATCCGCGCCACGCATTTCCAGATACTTCTTGAGCCGCACCTCCGGGAAAATCGTCGAGAGATGATTGGCCCAGTCGGACAAGGTCGCGGTCTCGCCGGGCATTTCCGTCAGCCGGCCGGCGAGCAGGTCGCGAAAGTCCTTGCCAGCGACATCGTGGTAAGCGTCGCCGCGCTTGACGAAGTACATCGGCACTTCGAGCGCGTAATCGACGAAGCGCTCGAAGCCCATGCCATCCTCGAACACGAATGGCAACATGCCGGCGCGCTGGTTGTCGGTATCGCGCCAGATTTCCGAACGCTCGGACAGGCGACCGTTGGGACGTCCATCCGTAAAGGGCGAATTGGCGAACAGCGCGGTCGCCAATGGCTGCAAGGCGATGGACACGCGCAGTTTGCGGACCATGTCCGCCTCGGAAGCGAAATCGAGGTTCGCCTGAACCGTGGCCGTCCGGTACATCATGTCTAGCCCACGGGAGCCGACCTTCGGCATATAGGAGGTCATGATCCGGTATCGGCTTTTGGGCATGACCGGCGTCTGCGCCAGCTCCCATTTCGGGCTCATGCCAAGACCGAGGCAAGCGATGTCGTGCCGGCTGGCGATTGTTTTGGTGATTTCGAGGTGGCTGTCCAATTCTTCCGCGGTTTGGTGAATGGAGTCCAAAGGCGCGCCGGAAAGTTCGAATTGCCCGCCCGGTTCCAGCGAAATGGCGCCGCCATTGACCGGGTCGAACAGACCAATAAGCGCACCCGCGTCCTCGATCCTGTCCCACCCGGTGCTCTCGGCCATGCCTTCGAGAAGGGCGCGCACGCCACCCTGATTTCGCTCCGGTCGCCCGTCGTATGGAACAGGCGATAAGTCTTTGCGATAAAAAAGAATTTTTTCGTGCTCGGTGCCGAGGCGAAATTCGCTGGCCGGCTTGCAGCCGCTCGCCAGCCAGGCCACCAGTTCGTCGCGCGAGGCGACCGGTGTGCTGTCGGAGACGTCACGCGCCATTCAGGGGATCCCGGGCCAATTTAAAAAAGATCGGCGGAGTCCGCCCGCCCTTCATACATAGGCGGGCGGCCTGCCCGACGCAATGAGGGCGCCGCTCGCCGCCCGATTTCACTGCATTGCGCGAAAATAGCATAAACTTTATGCAATTAGCGGTCTGAAAGCGGGATCGATTGCCCGACGCGAAGGCTCTGACATCTTGGCGAGATTTGCGAAACGCTAGAGGTCATAACCTTTCGGCGGTCCAATTAACCCGATCCTAAATCTCCATGGGGAAGATGCCCGCGACAGGAGACGAGGGATGGCCCGGTTTCGAGCATTCTTGCAAGACGATAGCGGGGCCACCGCCATCGAGTATTGCGTGATTGCGACCTTCCTGTCCCTAGGCTGCGTCATCGGCGCGACGGCGATTGGCGTCAAGCTCAACAGCCTGTTTCTGGGACCGTTGGCGGCGGCCTTCCCCTAGGCGCCGGGGCAACCATGCCCCGACGACGTTTCGTCCTCGTTGGAACGGACCAGGCCTAACGCTTCGCTCCGCCCATCAACTGTCCAAGAATGTCCTGCAAGCCGGCCTGCTGACCCGCCGGGACCTGGACGCCGTGGCCGAACATCTTGGTCAGCGCATCCATGCCGGCTTGTACGGTCGCCGGGTTGAGCCCACCCGGCAGCTGCGGCGCGGCGGCTTGTCCACCAGCCGGCGCGGCGGCGCCTCCAAAGAGCCCACCGAGCAGACCGCCCAGCATGCCGCCGAGGCCGCCACCCTGCGCTGGCTGTCCGGCGGCCGCGGGCTGCCCCTGGCCCATGACCTGTCCGAGAATGGAGCCGAGGTTTCCCTGTCCGGCGAGCTGGCCGAGCATGCCGCCGATGCCTTGATTGGAAGCGGATTTGAACAAGCCGCCCATGACCATGGAGGCAATGACGGGCATCATCTGCTGCAGGAGTTCCGGGCTCAGGCCACTATGCTGAGCCGCGTGCTGCGCGATCTGCTGGGCGATCTGATTATTGCCAAAAATCTGTCCCAGCGCGCTTCCGCCGGCATTCGCCGTGGCGGGAGATGCGGCGGCGTTGGGGTCGTTGAATGCCTGCTGGTTCTGCTGGTTCGCGATGTGCCCAAGAATATTGCCCAAGCCGCCCGTGGCAGCCTGATTCTGCAGGCCCTGCGACAGTCCTGGCAGCATCGCCTTGATCGCGGCCTCGGCCTGCTCCGGCGATACGCCGAACTGCTGGGCGACGTTGTTGATGCCCTGACCGCCCTGCGCCGCCTGAATAATATCGTTTAAGTTGAACATGGACTTCTCCCGCGCTCGCGGCCCGGATGGGCACTGAGCAAACAATGAGGCTACCTTAAATCACATAGGAGCGGTCGGGACACCGGGTCTTGAGATGCACGCCGGCGCCGATGCCGGACAGGCCGGCGCCCACGATCAGCACATCGAAATGTTCGCTCGCCACGTCACGGCTCTCCACGCGAGGGGCGCAACCCGCCCCACAGGCTGTTCTGGCGCCGGCGCATCCCGATTTCCACGCCTGTTTGCAGGGACTCGCCCGAGATCAGCGGATGCGCTTCAGCCAGGCGTCGGGCCAGTGGGTGATGGTCTTGGTCAGGGTCGACTCGTTGAACACCCACTCGGGCTGTTCGATCACGAAGTTCGGATGGCGGGCGGCGAAGTCGAGGGCCGCCTGGGCCGGGTTGTCCCGATCCCAGCCCGGCTTGCCCCGCGGGGCGGCGGTCAGGTCGCGCATGAGCCCGTCCGTGGCGACGATATAGGCGCCGACGCTGACCAGGGGCGCATAGGCCTCCAGCTCGTCCAGCACGTGGCCGCGGCTGTGATCGGAATCGAGGACGACCAGTACGGTCTTGGCGTCCTTCACCTCGGCCTTGACCGCCGCCACGACCTCGGGGGCGGTGGAGGAGCCTTCGATCAGGGTGATCAGGCCGCTCAGGGGATGGGCCTCGATGCGCGCGCGGTTGTGCGGGCGACTCTCGATGTCGACCGCGACGACCCGGCCGCGGCCGATCAGCTTCAAGAGGCTGGCGGAGAGGATCGCCGATCCGCCGTGCGCGACGCCGGTCTCGATGATCAGGTCGGGCTTCAGCCGCCAGACCACCTCCTGATAGCGGACGACGTCCTCTGGCAGCTGGATCAGCGGCACGCCGAGCCAGGAGAAGGCGTAGCTGTACTTCTGATTCCAGCCGACCTGAACCCAGAGGTCGGAAAGCTGCTCGAAGGCGGCGTCGGAATAGAGGTCCAGGACCTGTCCGTCGGCGTCGAGGGTTTTGGCGTCGGTGTCGATGGTGATGCGCATGGTCGGGCTTAATCGACTGGAACCAGCCGGGCGGCAAGCCCGGCGGCGGCGGCGGTCTCGGCGATTTCCGCCAGATAGTTCGGATTCATCACGAAAATGGTCGCCGGGGCGCGTTGTGCCGACGCGGTCGGCGAGCACACGGCCAGGCCCGAGAGGGGCAGGAAGCGTCCCTGTTTCTGACGGTTGATGTCGATGGCGTGGTCGATCAGGCCGCCATCCGGATCGACAAGCAGAGCGAAGGTCACGCCCTTGGCGCCCGCGCCCCACAGGGCCACGCCGCCCGAAGCGGACAGTTCCCCCAGACGTTTTCGCCACGCTTCCAGAAGCACGGCCTCCGACCGGCTGTACTCGCGGCAAACCTCGCGAAGTTCCGGCAAGGAGTCCTGTTCATCGTCCACCGGCCCGGAAGGCAATTCCTCCAGACCTGCCTCCAGCCAAAGGTACTGGCCGCCAAAAACGCTCCGCACATTCCGCACTTCAAAACCACAGATCCGGAACA
>CAISJZ010000220.1 GCA_903885755.1 uncultured Hyphomicrobiales bacterium
ACATTTTTGGCTACGGCCACATTCCCAAAAGGCGGAGCCCAGACACGGGAATTGTCCTTGCTGAAGGACCTGTCGACTGCCTTCCCAACGGTCACCAGTGTGCGGGTCAAGGACGCGCTCGACGCTCTTGCCGATCTCATGGCGCAACTGACGCTTGCGATTCGCGCCGCGTCCGGGATAGCGCTGATTTCCTCCGTGCTCGTCCTGGCGGGGGCTGTTGCGGCGGGACAGCAAACAAAACTTTATGAGGGCGTCATCCTCAAGACGCTCGGGGCGACCCGCGGACGCCTCCTTCTGTCGCTCATCTGGGAATATGGGCTTCTGGGATTCGCAACCGCTGTTTTCGGGATCGCGGCCGGCAGCGCCGCGGCCTGGGCGATCCTGACGAAAGTAATGAAAGTCGAAGACTTTTTGTGGCTGTGGCCGTCGGCCTTGGCCGCCATTGTCGTCGCCCTGACCCTGACCATCGGTTTTGGACTGGCCGGCGCCTGGCGCGTCTTCGGACAGAAGCCGGCAGCCTATTTACGCGAGCTTTGACCGGTCATGCCCGTTAACTCTCCCAAACGTCGCCGACCCGAACCAGAAGATTCGATCGTCAAGCGCTTCTTTGGCTCTTGTGCCTGTCAAGGGGTCCATCCATATTAAAGGCGCTTTCCCCATGTATCGGGGAAGCGCTCGGGGCGATTTGCCCCAATCACGGAGAGGGAACTCATGTCCGACTTCGACCGCAACGCGGCGACCCGGTGGGGGTCAAGCGTAGCCCGGTCCGGCGCCGCCGAGATCGACCAGGGCCTGCGATCCTACATGCTCGGCGTCTACAACTACATGACCACCGGCCTCGCGATCACTGGCGTCGTGGCGTATGGCGTGAACCTGCTCGCTGTCGCGCACGACCCGTCGCAAGCGGTGTCGCGCATGGGCGGCATCGCGCGGACGAGCTTCGGCGTCGCCATCTATGGCAGCCCGCTTCGCTGGCTTATCATGCTCGCCCCGCTGGCGTTTGTGTTTTTCTTTTCGTTCCGGATCGACCGGATGACCGCGGCGACGGCGCGCAATGTCTTTTTGCTGTTTGCCGCGGCGATGGGGCTCTCGCTATCCTCGATTCTTCTGGTTTACACCGGCACATCGGTGACGCGCGCCTTCTTCATCACCTCGGCGAGCTTTGGCGCGTTGAGCCTATACGGCTACACGACGAAGCGAGACCTCTCCGCCTTCGGTTCCTTCCTTGTGATGGGGTTGATAGGCCTGATCATCGCGAGCGTGGTGAATCTCTTCTTGCAGAGCTCGGCGTTCCAGTTCGCGCTGTCGTGCCTGACGGTCCTGATCTTCGCGGGTCTCACCGCCTGGGATACCCAGTCGATCAAGGAAATGTACTTCGCCAACGACGATTACGAGACGGCGACGAAGAAATCAGTCAACGGGGCCCTTCAGCTCTATCTCGACTTCATCAATATCTTCACCGCGATCCTTCAGTTGACGGGCAGTCGCAACAACTGATGGGCGCATTTCGCGAATCGGGCCCCGCACTTCGGTGCGGGGTTTTTTGCTGGCATTCAACCAACGACCAGCTTGATGATCTTCTTGTCGAGGACGGCGATCACGCGACCAAGTTCCGGGCCACGTTTCAGGATCAGGCCTGTCGCCGCGATGACTGAATACATCCCCTGCTTGCGCGCCAGTTTCGGATCTTTCTCGACGCGGAAGAGCGGCATCTCCGAAGCCCGCCTAAAAATCGAGAACACGGCGCGTTGAGGTCCGAAATCGATGGCATAATCACGCCATTCGCCTTCCGAGACCTTGCGCCCATAAATGTTCATGATTTCACGCAGTTCGTGGCGATCAAAGGAAACAATCGCCGGCGGCGCCGATCGCATTGGCTGGGGCGGCCCGGAGAAAGATTCGGCGCGCGCCGGACGGTTTTCTGCGGCCTCGCCGGGCGGACGTCCGGACACTGTTCGCAAAGGCTCGATATCGGCCACTGGTAACTCCCTGACGACATGATTGCCCGAACTCCGTTTCGGGGCAAGTCGCGGGTTTCAGTCGACCACGTCTTCGGCCACTCGCGGTTTCGTGATCGAATTCACATTTTCGCCTGTATCTGGACGAACCCCCGCCCCAGTGATCCTCCATAAGGGATCATCGCCCTTGAAGTTCGGTCCGCCGCCTTCCAGGATTTCGTCAGCCCCCAGCCCTCCGGGCAGGTGAAGCTGACCGAGCCGAGCCCCAGTTGGGCCAAGAGCGAATTCGACCGGCGTGAGGCCTCGGCTTCCGCCGGTCTTTTTTTGCCCCGCTGAACGTCTTGAAACCGGGCCGCCTTACGGCGATATGAAACCGGGAGCGTGGTAACGGCCGCGCGCCGTCCGCCAGCAATCCGAAACCTACGAGGATCGCCTTGTCAGAAACCGCCGAAGCGAACTCCAACGCGCCGAAGTCACACCATTTTCAGGCCGATGTCGCGCGGCTGCTGCACCTCATGGTCCATTCGGTCTATTCCGAAAAGGACATTTTCCTTCGTGAACTTATCTCCAACGCGTCCGACGCCTGCGAGAAACTGCGTTACGAGGCCCTGTCGAATCCGGCGCTGAAAACCGACGAAGCGCCTTTTGCGATCACCCTTGAGGTCGACAAGGATGCCGGGACGCTCGGGGTAGTCGACAACGGCGTCGGCATGAGCCACGAAGATCTCGTCAGCGCGCTGGGCACGATCGCCAGTTCCGGAACGCGAGCCTTCCTTGAACGGCTTACGCCTAAAAAGTCCGCCGAGGAGGAGCGGGAGGGAGAGGGCGGAGCCGGCGACCGCGCCGCGGAACTCATCGGGCAGTTCGGCATCGGCTTCTATTCTGCCTTCATGGCCGCAGACCTTGTGAGGGTGGAAACCCGTCGCGCGGGCTCGACGGAGGCCTGGGTCTGGGAATCCGACGGCAAGGGCGATTACACTACCGCGCCTCTGGGCCTCGATCAGGCGCCCGCGCATGGTACGCGCGTCATCCTTCACCTCAATGAAGCCTCGAAGTCATACCTCGAGCCCTGGCGTATCGAGACGATCATCCGCGAGCACTCCGGCGCGGTGGCGATTCCCATTGAATTGCGTGAGGCGCCCGGCGGCGAGACCCGCGCGCTCACCGACGGCGCGGCCATCTGGACCAAACCGAAAAGCGCGTTGACGGAAAAGGACTACACCGAGTTTTACCGCGACCTCGCCAGCCAGTTCGACGAGCCAGCGCTGACGATCCACTGGCGCGCCGAGGGCCGCTACGAATATACCGTCCTCGCCTATATCCCGGGTTCCCGCCCTCTTGATCTGTTCGATCCCGCGCGCAAGGGACGAGGCAAACTCTATGTGCGCCGTGTACTGATTTCGACGGATGGCGATCTGCTACCCGGATGGCTGCGCTTCGTCCGACTGGTGGTCGACACGGCCGATCTGCCGCTCAACGTCTCGCGCGAGATGGTGCAGGAAAGCGCCGTGTTCGCGGCGATCAAGCGCGGCGTGACCAATCGCATCATGCAAGAACTCGGCAAGCTCGCCGAAAGCGAACCAGAAAAATTCGCCAAGGTCTGGGAGAATTTCGGCGCGGTCATCAAGGAGGGGCTCTACGAAGACCCCGAACAGCGTGATCGCATCTTCAAGATCGCGCGCTTCGCATCCACCCGAAGCGCCGCGTCCGACCGGACGCTCGCCGATTACATCGCTGGTCTGCGCCCCAATCAGACGGCGATCTATTATCTCGCCGGGGAGGAAGCCAAACGAATCGCGGCCAGCCCGCAGCTTGAAGGCTATCGCGCCCGAGGCATCGAAGTGCTGTTGCTCGCCGATCCCGTGGATCCCTTCTGGATATCGACCGCGACGGGTTTTGACGGCAAACCCTTCAAGTCCGTCAGCCAGGGCGCAGCGGATATCAAACTCGTGCCGCTGGCCGAAGGCGCGGAGGCGCCCTCCACCGAAGCGCCCGGCCCGGATGTCGCGACCCTGCTGGCGTTCTTCAAACAGACACTCAATGAAGAAGTCTCCGACGTTCGCGTCTCCGACCGGCTGGCCGAAAGTCCCGCTTGCCTCGTTGCTTCGGAAAACGCGCCGGACAGGCGGCTCGAGAAGATGCTCGCCGAGCATGGCCGACTCGATTCGATTTCAAAGCCGGTGTTCGAGGTCAACCCGAATCACGAACTCGTGGCTTCGCTCGCCCGGCGGTTCAAGGACGGCGCCGACAAATCATTCGTCGAGGATTCCGCCTGGCTGCTGCTTGACGAGGCCCGGCTGATGGATGGCGACAGGGTCGGAGATCCCACGGCCTTCGCCGCGCGATTGCGCCGGGTTCTGGCGAAGGCGGCGAATTGACGGAAGCCACATCGCTTGTTGACGCCCTCACTCCGGAGATGTCGCGTCGGGACTCCATGGCGCTTCTCATCCGCGCATTCGAGGCAGCCGGTATCGCCGACGCCGCGTCCGACGCCCGGCTTTTGCTGTGCGCGGCAGCGGACATCGATCACGCCGATCTGATTCGCGACCCCGAGGCGCCGCTCGACGAATTCGCCCGCGAGCTTTTGGCCGCCTACGGCCAGCGCCGGTTCGCGCGCGAACCCGTCACTCGAATTCTGGGAACCCGCGGATTCTGGAGCCTCGATATCGAGGTCGCCCCGGATGTGCTCGATCCTCGCCCGGACAGCGAGACGATTGTCGACGCGGCTCTCAAAATACTCGGCGAACGACAGAATGACCCGCTTCGGATCGCCGATCTCGGCGTGGGTTCCGGCGCGATCCTTTGCGCCTTGCTCGATATTTTCCAGAACGCTTCGGGACTCGGTGTCGATGTTTCGCCGACCGCCTGCGCCCTCGCGACTCGAAATCTGCGAACATGCGGCATGATGACGCGGGGGCGCGTCGAGAACGGAATGTGGGAGTCGCTCGAAGGTGGCCATTTCGATCTCGTAGTGTCCAATCCTCCCTATATCGCCTCGAACGACATTCCCGGGCTGGACCCCGAGGTTCGGAACTTCGATCCAGGCCTGGCGCTTGATGGAGGTGCCGATGGGCTGGACGCCTATCGCAGCCTTGGCGCGACGCTTCCAAGAGTGCTCGCTCCCGGAGGCATAGCCATCGTGGAGCTAGGCCAGGGACAGGCTGCCGCCGTTGGCCTGATCTTTCGTGAGGCAGGCCTGTTGATCCTGGGCGTTCAAAACGATCTGGCGGGCGTTGAACGGGTCCTGATCGCCAGGAAAATGCCGAATTCCGAGGGGAAATCACCCCCAGCGACCCTTTCGTCAGTAAGCCCCCTTGGCGCGGGACAAAAAAGCGACTAAAAGGATCGTGGAAATCGTCTGGAAGCGTATTCGCTTCGGCGCTAGGCATTCTGGAGGGCGTCGTCCTCCTCAAAATGCACATTTTCGATCAGGAGTTTAGGCGCCTTTTGTTTCGGATCGGGCCGGCTCGGGCGCAGGAGCCAAAGTCCCACGAAACCGGCGCGCCGGCTTCTCCAGATCGTTGATCGTCGCCAATCGGGTTGGAACCTTGGCTTGACCGGGAACATCATGAACCACACGCCGATCACAACCGGTAGCTTCACGGTTGGCGAAACGAATTAACTTGGGGCGAGGACGCCTGAACAGGCAAGGCCGATCGTTCTACGACGGCAAAACACTCAGGGAATTTAGATGAGACCTGGCCAGAATAAGCGTATGCGCGGTCGCAACAATCGCAAAAGCCCGAATCCTCTGACACGCAGTTACGAATCGAACGGTCCGGACGTGAAAATCCGAGGCACGGCGCATCATGTGGCGGAAAAGTATCTTCAGCTCGCCCGCGATGCGCAGTCTTCCGGCGATCCTGTGATGGCGGAGAGTTATCTACAGCACGCCGAACATTACTTCCGACTGATCGCCGCCGCCCAGACCGCCCAGCAACAGGCGCAGATGGGCTACCAGCGCAACGGCTCGGACTCGTCAATGGACGATGACGACGATGACGACGATTTCGGCGGACTGCCCGACCGCTTCGCCTCGCCTCCCGAGCGTCTGAGCCCGCCTCCCTTCGGCAACCAGCCGCAGCCCGCCATGCAGGGCCAGCCGAACCAGCAACAGCAGCCTTACCAGGATCGCGCACCTTACAATGGCGACCGACCGCAACATCAGGATCGGCAACAGCAACCGCGCGGCGATCGGCAGAATGGTCAGGATCGGCCCTATCAGGACCGTAACAATGGTCAGAACCGCTTCAATCAAAATCGGGGCCCTCGCGATAATCGGCCGCCTCGGGAATTCCGCAACGACCAGCAACCCCGTGTCGAACAGCCTCGCATCGAGCACGCGCCCCCGCCCCAGCCTGTTCCAGAAGTCGAAACCGCGCTGCCGTCTTTCATCACTTCCCCGGTACGCGTCACTCCTCCTGGCATGGAGCAACAGCCGACACTGCCCGTAATCGGCGATCGCGCGTCCGAGGACCAACCGGTTGGTGGCTACCACCTGCGGCCCCGCCGCCGGCGGAACCGACCGGAAGCCGGTGGAGCCGAACAAAGCGGGCAGGACGCCGCGCCGGCGACCGGAGACGCGCCGCCCTTCGGCGAGTGATACCGAACAAAGCCGACTCCTGATCTGAATCAAAAGGCGCGAGGTTAATTCCTCGCGCCTCTTTTGCGTTGGCCATCGGCCTCCTAAATATATTCCGAACCGGTCGCTTCAGGGGCCGAATCGAGACAACACGACGTTGGTTACGCCGCTGCGGGGCGTTTCTTGCGGTCCAGGAGATCAAAAATGAATTTCGAAAAATACACCGAACGCGCTCGGGGCTTCGTCCAGTCGGCGCAATCGAACGCCATACGGGAAGGCCATCAGCAGTTCACGCCCGAACACATTCTGAAAGTCCTGCTCGACGACGAGGAGGGGCTGGCCTCCGGGCTGATCGACCGCGCGGGCGGACGATCCCGCGACGCGCTTGTTCAGACCGAGATCGCGCTCTCCAAGATGCCGAAGGTCCAGGGCTCCGGGGCCGGCCAGTTGTATCTCGCGCCGACCACGGCGCGGATCTTCGATAATGCCGAAAAGATCGCGGAGAAGGCGGGCGATTCCTACGTGACCGTCGAGCGCCTGCTGGTCGCGCTCGCCATGGAAAAATCCTGCGAAGCTGGCAAGATTCTCGCGAATGCCGGCGTCAGCGCCCAGTCGCTCAACGCCGCGATCAATGAATTGCGCAAGGGTCGCACGGCTGATAATGCAACCGCGGAAAACTCCTACGACGCGCTCAAGAAATACGCGCGCGATCTGACCGAGGCGGCGCGTTCGGGCAAACTCGATCCGGTGATTGGCCGCGACGAGGAAATCCGCCGCACCATTCAGGTCCTGTCACGCCGCACCAAGAACAATCCGGTCCTGATCGGCGAGCCCGGCGTCGGCAAGACGGCGATCGTCGAGGGACTTGCTTTACGCATCGTCAACGGCGACGTGCCGGAATCGCTGAAAGACAAGAAGCTTCTGGCGCTCGACATGGGCTCGCTGATTGCCGGCGCGAAATATCGCGGGGAATTCGAGGAACGCCTGAAGGCGGTACTAAACGAAGTGACGTCCGCGGAGGGTGGAATCATCCTGTTCATCGACGAAATGCACACGCTGGTTGGCGCGGGCAAGGCCGATGGCGCGATGGACGCCTCCAATCTCCTGAAGCCGGCGCTGGCGCGCGGCGAGTTGCATTGCGTCGGAGCGACCACGCTCGATGAATATCGCAAGCATGTCGAGAAGGACGCCGCCCTCGCCCGACGCTTCCAGCCGGTCTTTGTGTCCGAGCCGACCGTCGAGGATACCATCTCGATCCTGCGCGGGCTGAAAGATAAGTACGAGATGCACCACGGCGTGCGTATCACCGATTCCGCGCTGGTGTCCGCCGCGACCCTTTCAAATCGTTATATCGCCGATCGGTTCCTGCCGGATAAAGCCATCGATCTCGTCGACGAAGCCGCTGCTCGCCTGCGGATGCAGGTGGATTCGAAACCAGAGGAACTCGATGAATTCGACCGGCGCATCATCCAGCTCAAGATCGAGCAGGAGGCGCTCAAGAAGGAAACGGATTCGGCCTCCAAGGACAGGCTGGTCAAGCTTGAGGGCGAACTCGCCGAATTGGGCGAGAAGTCCGCCGCGCTGACAACACGCTGGCGCGCGGAGAAGGGCAAGCTGGGACAGGCCCAGAAGCTTAAGGAACAACTCGAGCAAGCGCGAACCGATTTGGCCAATGCGCAACGCCGCGGCGATTACGCCGAAGCGGGGCGTCTGACCTATGGGGCCATTCCGGAACTCGAACGCCAACTCGCTGATACCGAAGCCAAGGGCGGAGCGGCCTTGGTTGAGGAAGCAGTAACCGCCGATCACATCGCGCAAGTGGTGTCCCGATGGACCGGCGTGCCGGTGGACCGGATGTTGGAGGGCGAAAAGGAAAAGCTGCTCAAGATGGAGCAGGAACTCGCAAAGCGCGTGGTTGGACAGGCCGAAGCGGTTGAAGCCGTCGCCACGGCGGTTCGCCGTGCGCGCGCCGGCTTGCAGGATCCCAATCGGCCGATTGGGTCCTTCATGTTCCTCGGGCCGACCGGCGTTGGCAAGACCGAGTTGACGCGCGCCCTTGCGTCGTTCCTGTTCGACGACGAGACCGCCCTCGTGCGCATCGACATGTCCGAATACATGGAGAAGCACTCGGTCTCGCGCCTGATCGGCGCGCCTCCAGGCTACGTCGGCTACGAAGAGGGCGGCGCGCTCACCGAGGCGGTGCGCCGAAGGCCCTATCAGGTGGTGCTGTTCGACGAGATCGAAAAAGCCCATCCGGATGTCTTCAACGTGCTGCTGCAAGTGCTTGACGACGGCCGTCTGACCGATGGTCAGGGCCGCACGGTCGACTTCAAGAACGTGCTGATAATCATGACCTCGAATATCGGCGCCGAATTCATGGTCATGCAGAAGGAAGGCGAGGACTCCGCCGCGGTGCGGGATGAAGTCATGCAGATCGTGCGGTCGAAATTCCGACCGGAATTTCTGAACCGCGTCGACGAAATCCTGCTGTTCCACCGCCTGCGGCGCGAGGACATGGCGACCATCGTCGATATCCAGATGAAGCGACTCGCAAAGCTTCTTGAAGATCGCAAGATCACGCTGTCGCTTGACGCCAGGGCGCGCCAGTGGATCGCCGACAAGGGCTACGATCCGGCTTACGGCGCTCGCCCGCTAAAGCGCGTGATCCAGAGGAGCGTTCAGAACCCCCTGTCCGAGATGATCCTGTCGGGAGAAGTCCACGATGGCGAAACCATCGCCATTTCGACCGAAAAGGGCGCTCTGACAATTGGCGGAAAGGCGGTCCGAGGCTCCGAGAACGACAACAAGCCGACCGCCAGCGCGACGGTCGTGAGCTTTCCCAAGGGCGCCTAATCTGAATTGATCCAGCAAGAAGGGCGGCGAAATCCTCGCCGCCCTTTTTCATTTTCATTGACCGATATCAGGCCAGCCAGCCCGCTGTGAAAGCGACAATCAGCAGGATACCCATGGTCGCCCTGTAAATGACGAAGGGCCAGGCGGAGAACCGCTCGAGAAACCGCATCAATCCCCAGATCGCGATGAACGCGGAGATTGACCCTGTCACCAAGCCGATCGCGAGAATGGACCAGCCGTGCGCGTCCAGATGCGCTTTCCAGAGTTCGTAAAATTCCTTGAGCCCCGCGAGGGCGATGGCCGGCACGCCGAGAAGGAATGAAAAGCGCGCGGCCTCGTCTCGCTTCATGCCGATGAACAGAGCGGCGGTCAAGGTGGAGCCCGACCGCGACACGCCGGGAATGAGCGCCCCAACCTGCGCGCAGCCCACGATCATCGCGTCCAACAGATTGACGTTGTCGATGGTCCTGACGTGCCGAGCGCGCATTTCGGCGATGGCGAGCAGAACCGCCATAAACAGACTCGAGGCGCCGATGACGACCAGACCGCGAAGCGGCGAGCCGCATTGATTGAGCAGGCCCGACAGCGCGAGGCCCGCGATGATGATCGGGATCGTCGCCAGCACGATCCACACAGCGAAGCGGAAATGCCAGTTATCGAAATCGCGCCGAAGCGCGGCGGTCGTTGATCCAACGACGACGTCCCGCATGTCGCCCCAGAAATAGCTGATCACCGCGGCAAGGGCGGCCAGTTGCATCGCCGCCGAGAAAGCCGATCCCGGATCCTGCCAACCAAGAAGAGCTGGGACAATCCGCATATGCGCTGTCGAGGAAATCGGCAGCAGTTCCGTGATTCCCTGAATGACGCCAAGGAACGCAACCTTTCCATACCCCAGCGCCACGAACCCGGTGTCGATACCCTGTGTGCAAGCGTCAGCCATGTCGAGCGTCTCATTGGGCGCCAAGGTCTGGCGCGGATGTCCTGAAGAACTCAGTTTGTGGTCTTTTTCCAGACCCGGCGATTCCGATCAATCAGCTTTTCACGGAAAAAGACCAACCAGCCTATACCGTATGGGCCGATCCCTTATTTTTTCCCCCAGAAGCGTCGGTTCGGACCGAATTCTCCGACCCCGGAAGCAGACGTTGGACCCCGTGGCGCAGGATCGCGGCGTTGAGTTCGCCTCCGATCAGGAAAATGCAGGCAAGCGTGTAGAGGAAAACGAGGGCGACCATGACAGACGCCAGCCCGGCATAGGTCGAAACGTAATTCCGCGCGAACTCCGCCAGATACTGTCCGAACGCCATCGCGAACCCGAGCGACAGGACGAGCGTCAGCAGAATGCCGGGGAAAATGTCGCGAAAACTCCGACGCCCGGCGGGCAGCCACTTGTGGGCGATAACCAGAGCGATCGTCAAAAACACGGCGGTGATCGCGAACCGGGACACCGTGAAGAGCGTCCAGAGCGGCTCAAGCGCGGGAACAAAAGACAGCGCCTTCAGCCAGATCAGCGGCGCGAGAACAACCATGAGCGCAAGAAGCAAAAGGGAACTGGCCCCGATCAGGACATAGCCGGTCGATTCGAGACGCAGTAGCCACCACGATCGCGGCTCCCGCGTATCGTAGGCGCGATTGAGACCAATCCGCAGCGCTTCGATCCCACTGGATGAAAAGTAGAGCGCGAGCAACGCGCTCGCCGTCAGAAGGCCCCCGCGGGTTTGGGTCAGGACGTTGTGGATTTCTGCCGCGATGGGTTCGGCGACCTGACGCGGCCAGGATTCTAGCAATAGGGTGGCCGCTTCGTCAGCCAGATCCTTGGAGCCAAAAAAACCAGCGAGCGCGGTCACGAATATCAGGAATGGAAACAGGGACGTCAGGATCGACAGAGCAATATGGCTGGCTATTGCCCAGCCATCGTCCTCCAGAAATCCATTGTGCGCGTCAAGACAGATTCGGAACCAGGTTTTCATCGCCACGACCGGGACCTTCGCTGCCGGATGATCGTAACGCTTGATAGCGCGTTCGCAACCGGCCGGGAAATCCGGCTACTTCTTCACCGTTGATTGTGACGACGCATCGACCGAGGCGAAGCGGATTTTGACATCCGCCCCTTCACTGGGTGGCGCGGCAAGGCGCGCTCGGAAATAGACCGTCTCGCCAGCGGCGATTTCCTTTTTGGGCGCGGGCGAATTCCACGAATAGATTTCCCGGCCATCGTTCGAGCGCACCGACACTTGGATATCCGGAAATTTGCTCCGAGTCGGTCGAAGATTGGCGACCTCGCCCTCGATCGCCAAAACGCGCTGGCCGCTATCCTCGGCGATACGCGAAAGTACATGCTGAAATGCGAGCCCTCGGAGGTTTACTGGCATGCCCATGGCCGCGTAGATGGAAGAACTCGCCGGCACCGCGCGAACGACGCGGTCGCGGCCGCCGACCAGGGCCATGCATATGGCCAATCCGTATGTCGCCGCCAACGGCCCACGCGGTAGCTGGAGAATTGAACGGCTTTTTCGCGCCATCGACGCGCGAGGATGTACCGTTTGACGTGGCGTCTCGAAGGCGGTTGGCGCGACGCATTTACTCGCGATATCAGGGGTGATCTCTGGAGCAAGATCGAGTCTGGGGGCCTGGATTTCCGCGCCGGCCGCGTCCGGTTCCCAGCGAAACCCGCAATCCGGGCATTCCGCGTTTTCGCCCCGCGTGATGGCGCCCGAGATATCTGCGTCCTGAACAACCTCACAAATGGGGCAACGATTCGGCATTCGGCAATGAACCTGATGACTTGCGGCGCGGACCGCCGCAATCGGGGGAATCGCCCGACCATATGGCTTCGGATTTGGTTAACGTGGGGTTAAACTGAAAACGCGTCGTCGAATCGCCTGGCCAGGCTCCGACTAGGCGGCGGGTAAGGCAGGTTGCCGAACACGAGGTTGAACTTGGTCCGATTCGAGAATGTGGGTCTGCGATACGGCATGGGCGCGGAAGTCCTGCGCGACATCAGCTTCGAAATTCTGCCGCAATCCATCCAGTTTCTGACTGGCCCCTCCGGCGCCGGCAAGACGACCTTGCTTCGCCTTGTTCTCCTGTCACTGAAGCCGACGCGAGGTTTTATCAAGCTGTTCGGAAAGGATGCCGCGACACTCGACAAGGACGCCATCACCGCATTGCGGCGTCGTATAGGCGTCGTATTTCAGGATTTCCGGTTGCTGGATCATCTCACGACCTACGAGAATGTCGCGCTGCCTCTGCGGGTGCAAGGCCGAGATGAGAGCTCCTATCGTTCCGAAGTGGTCGAATTGCTTCGCTGGGTTGGTCTTGGCGAACGCATGCACGTCCTGCCGCCCGTCCTTTCCGGTGGAGAAAAGCAGCGCGCGGCCATTGCACGCGCGCTGATCGTTAGGCCGGAGCTGCTTTTGGCGGACGAACCGACCGGCAATGTCGATCCGAGCCTCGCGCGGCGATTACTTAGGCTCTTTGTCGAACTGCACAAATCCGGAACGGCGGTCGTCATCGCTACCCATGATCTCGCGTTGATGGATCAATTCGAGGGCGCGCGGCGGCTGGTGCTTGGCGAGGGACATCTGCACATCTATGATTGACTTCATGATCCCCAAATTCGGTTCGCGTGATCGGCGATTGGATCGCGGGCGTGGAGAGGCCGATGCCTTCGCCGAACCGCTCAAGCGGAACATGCCGCTGATTCCCGGCGACACAATCGCGGGCCGAGCTCTTGTCACGGTCATAGCGATCATGACGTTTCTCGCGGCGATCGCGGCCGGCGCCGGCGTTCTGGTCAACGACGCATCGCGCGGGTGGACGAACCAGGTCTCTCGGGAAATGACGATTCAGGTCAAGCCGCGAACCGGGCGCGACCTCGAGGCGGATGTCGCCGCCGCCTCTGAACTCGCCCGCGCAACACCGGGGATCGCCGGTGTGCGTATTTTCACAAAGGCCGATTCGGAACGCCTTCTTGAACCATGGCTTGGCACGGGGCTGGACCTCGGCGAATTGCCGGTGCCGCGTCTCATCGTCTTCGAGCGCGATCCGGCCAAACCGGTGGATATTGACAAGCTGAAGAACGATCTTGCCAAGAAATCTCCAGCGGCTTCGCTGGACGACCACGGAATGTGGATGGAACGTCTTGCCACCATGGCGCGCTCCCTGGTCCTGGTGGTCGCGATCATTTTTCTTCTGGTCCTTATCGCGATGGGCCTTGCGGTCGCCTTCGCCACGCGCGGCGCCATGGCTGGCAACAGCGAAATCGTGAATGTATTGCATTTTGTTGGAGCCGAGGATTCCTACATCGCTGGCGAATTCCAGCGCCACTTTCTGCGTCTCGGCCTGCGAGGCGGAATCATCGGCGGCGTGGCGGCCGTCGCCGTTTTCGGCGCCTCGGCGCTTCTCATCAACTGGCGTTCTAGAACGCCAAGCGGCGACCAGATAGAAGCGTTGTTTGGGACATTCGCCCTTGGCCCTCTGGGCTATTTTTTGATCGCCTTGATTGCTCTCGCGATCGCGGGCTTGACCGGCTGGGTTTCGCGATCGATTGTATTTCGTCACCTCCAGGGGCTTGCCTGACCACGACGAGTTTAGCTCATTCCAATGATGACCGGGACTCGAGGATACGACGGAATGCTCTTTTTGCGATCGCTGATTTTCAACGTACTTTTCTATTTGAATTTGATCGCGTTGATGATCCTGGGTCTGCCGACGCTTTTGTTTGGGCACCGGGCCGTCATGGCGCTGGCAAGGCTCTGGGCTCGAACTTCAAATTGGCTATTGCGCGTGATCTGCGGTCTTGACGCCGAATATCGCGGTATCGAAAACATACCAACCGGTGGGTTCATCATCGCGCCCAAGCATCAATCAATCTGGGAGACTTTTTCGCTCGTTCCCTTCGCCCCGGATTTTTCCTACATCCTGAAACGCGAACTAGCCTGGATTCCTCTTTTTGGGTGGTACATCGTTCGCGCTCGACAGATCGCGATCAATCGCGCGAAGGGCGGCGCCGCGCTTAGCGAAGCAACGCGTAAGTCCCGCGAAGCTCTGTCGGAGGGTCGGCAGATTTTCATATTTCCCGAGGGAACGCGCAGGCCCGTTGGCGCGCCGCCACTCTACAAGTACGGCGTGGCTGGGATCTATGCCGAAACCAACGCGCCTTGCCTGCCCGTCGCGTTAAATGCCGGTCTCTTTTGGCCACGCCGCAGTTTCCTCCGACGCCCCGGCAAAATCATCGTCGAATTTCTCGAGCCGATTCCGCCAGGACTGGAGAAAGGAGAATTCTTGCGGGTATTGAAGGAGCGACTGGAAGGCGCGACAAATCGTTTGATCGACGAAGCTCTCGTGGCCGATCCATCATTGCGACAATACCTCGCGAGGGATGTGGATTAGACCGAGGCCTGACCAAATTCCGCACTCGCGGTCGTCAAGCGAGCAGCGTACCAATCAAGATCTCGATCCTTGATTCCCAAATCGACGAGATGAGCATGAGTATTCCGGACATATTCCGTATTTTCACCCGACTGGCCGACACCTTGCAGAATCATTTGGAGGGAAATTTCGCGAGAAAGCTTTCCGGCGTATTGCGCGTGCGCGCGATCGACAACATAGGCTAGCGCGGAGATGGGAATTCCCGAGCTGTCGAGAACCAGATGCACTAGCCTTTCGGTATAAACCAATGTGACAAGCTCGCGCTCGCGAAGATATTCAATAGTCTCCTTACGACGCTCTCCGTCAACCCTGAACGCCACTCCTTTGCACGAGCCGCCCCGATCAAGTCCAAGCACCAGGCCGGGTGCTTCCGGCGTGCCGCGATGTACGTGAGAATAGATGCATAGCGCACGATGATAGCCACGGACGGTCGCGATCTGACGCTCAATGTACCTGAACCCCGGGCGCCACATCAGCGACCCATACCCAAAGACCCAGAAATCCTCGCCGTCATTCACGGGCCTGCCCACGCCAGATTTATCATGCATGTTGGATCAGTCGCGATTCGGATTTCGTTTCGTCTGGAAACGCTCTAAGAATGTGATTCTCTCTCCTCAATCAGGTCAAGCCTAATTGCGTCCGGCTTTGAAGGTTTTCCTACCAGTCATCGCTCTGCTTGCCGTCTGCATCGGCTGGTCGATCTTCTGGCGATTCGCAGCTGACGCGACGGAGGCAGGTCTCGACGACTGGTTCGCCCAGGAAAGATTGGCGGGAAGAATCTGGATATGCACGGACCGTAGCGTTTCGGGGTACCCGTTCCGGATCGAGGTGCGATGCCTCAAACCGACATTTTCCGGGCCTGTCGCCAATGTGCAAGTGGATGGTTCGGTTGGCGATATTGTCGCCGTCGCCCATGTTTATCAGCCTACCCTGATCGTCGCCGATATCGCGCCGCCCCTGCGTCTGCAATCAAAGCCCGATCGCGGTTCGGTTGAAATGAACTGGCGGGGCCTGCGCGTTAGCTACCGCTCCAGCGATGGCGCCTTGCAACTTGGCTCGTTGTCCCTCAATGGCGGGAGTTTCGTCGCCCAGCTACTCGGCCTCGATGAAATCCGCGGCGCTTCCGACCTTTTTGAACTTCATGTCCGTCAAACCGCCTCGGTCCCGAATTCCCTCGATATCGCGGTGACCACGAACGGTCTTACGGTTCCATTGATCGATGGCTTTACCGGAGATGCCGATCCCGTGAATTTGATCCTGACTGCCACCGTATCGCGGGTAGATGCAATCACGCGCGCCTCAAACGTCGCGCCGCTTGAGCGCTGGCGGCGCGCTGGCGGACTGGCGCGGATTACGCAATTCAATCTGGCGAAAGGCGCGGCGGAAACAACCGCGACGGGCCAACTTGATCTTGATGCCTCTCACCGCATCCACGGTCGTCTCGACATCAGTGCGCTCGGCCTCGGCCCAATTCTCGAAAAGCTCGGAATTCCCGCGGCGGCGCTGGCGATCGGAAACCTGTTGAGCGGATCGGCTCAGCCGCCATTACCGTCCGGCGCGACACGCCTTTCCGTTTCACTGGACAACGGGCGAATTTCCGTGGGCCCTGTAGGTTTGCCCATGGTTCTCCAGCCAGTTTACTGAGCCTTGTCGGGCGTACTGGCTCTTCGGCCGAAGTCCGCGGCCGGCGTTTCCTGACCCTGTTCGATAATGCCACGCCTGATGGCCCGCGTTCGTGTGAACAATTCAAACAGACCGTCGCCATCGCCCCAACGGATCATCCGCTGCAGGGCCGCGAGATCTTCGTTGAACCGTCCGAGCATTTCAAGCACGGCTTCCTTGTTGTTCAGAAACACATCGCGCCACATCGTGGGATCGGACGCGGCGATCCGCGTGAAATCGCGAAAGCCGCCGGCGGAAAACTTGATGACCTCGGATTGCGTCACGGTTTCAAGATCAGCGGCGGTGCCCACGATATTGTAGGCGATCAGGTGGGGAACGTGACTGGTGATCGCCAGAACGAGATCGTGATGCGCCGGCGTCATGATCTCGACGTTGGAGCCGATACGCGTCCAGAATTCCTGGACGACGGCAACCGCGGCCTGATCCTCGCCTTCCGGCGGAGCGAGAATGCACCAGCGGTTTTCGAACAGTTCGGCGAAGCCCGCGTCAGGCCCTGAATACTCGGTTCCGGCAACCGGATGCGCCGGAACGAAATGCACGCTGGCGGGCAAAGCGGGTTGAACAGCGGCAATAACGGCGCTCTTGACTGATCCCACATCGGAAACAATCGATCCTGGCTTCAACCACGCGCCAATCTCGCGCGCGATATCCCCGTTCGCGCCGACGGGCGCGCATAAAATGATAAGATCGGCGTCCACGACGGCTTCAGCCGCCGCGTCTGGAACCTCATCCGCGAACCCAAGCGCGCGCACGCGTTCACGAACGGTCGGCGAATGATCGGTGACGACAACGGTCTTCGCAAGCCCACGCGCCTTCGTGGCTCGCGCGATCGACGAACCGATCAGCCCCGCGCCGATGATGGCAAGCCGCTCAATAACCGGCGAGGATTGCTTCGGGGCCATGAGTCAGCCTCGACCCGCGGTTATTCCGGCGAACACCCTCAACGCGTCAACGACAAGGCGATTCGCCTCCTCCGTGCCAATCGTCATTCGCAGCGCATTCGGTAGCCCATAGGCGCCGACATTGCGAAGCACCAGACCACGCTCCGATAGAAAGCGGTCGGCGTCGGCCGCGGTTTGCCCCGGCAATTTCGAAAAATGAATCAGAACGAAATTCGCGACGCTCGGGGTGACTTCGTAACCAAGTCCGGAAATTTGCTCGCTGACCCACGGAACCCATTTCTCATTATGCGCGGCGGCGGCGTCAACGTGCCCGGCGTCCTCAAGGGCGGCGGCGCCTGCCTCGATCGCGGCCGAATTGATATTGAACGGCCCACGAATTCGATGAAGCGCGTCACAGATGTGCTCGGGAGCGTAGGCCCAGCCGACTCGCAGCGCCGCCAGGCCGTAAATCTTCGAGAAAGTCCGCGTCATCACAACGTTTTCGCAGGTCGAAGCAAGCTCGATTCCCGCCGAATAATCATTACGCCTGACATACTCGCCGTAGGCCGCGTCAAGAACGAGAAGAGTCGTTGGCGGCAGGGCCGCGTGCAATCGCTTGACCTCCGCGAATGGCAAATAGGTGCCCGTGGGATTGTTTGGATTCGCGAGATAGACAATTTTCGTGCGCGGCGTCACGCGCGCCAGAATGGCGTCAACGTTGGCGGTGTAGTTTGTTTCCGGGACTTCAATCGGTACGCCGCCCGCGGCCAGTATCGCGATGCGATAAACCAAAAATCCATGCGTCGTGAAAATCCCCTCGTCGCCATCGCCGACATACGCCGCCGCGAGCAGATGGAGGATGTCGTCCGACCCATTTCCGCAAATAATTCGCGACGGCTCCAGGCCATAGCGGCGCGCGATTGCTTCGCGCAATTTGGTCGCCGCGCCATCGGGATAGAGTTCAAGCTGGTCGGAGACCGACCGAAACGCCGCGATTGCCTTTGGCGAAGGGCCAAGCGGCGTCTCGTTCGAGGACAGCTTGAACACCTTTTGCACGCCCGGAGCAACGCTTTTGCCCGGCACGTAGGCCTCGATCTCAAGAATGCCCGGGCGAGGCGTTGGGCGCGCTGAATGGCTCATGGTCCAGGACTCTCACGGGATCGGCGAGGTGACGCTCAGGGCGTCACGATTGATTTTTCCGGCCGAACTGGCGCCTCGAAACGGGAGGCGTGACTGCCGACGTCGTGAATGCGGATATCGCCTGTCCCAGCGTTTCGCAAGGCCTCGCGGATCAGGCCGACTTGCGCGGCGGCGGGCAGGGCGATCAGCAGCGACAGACCAACGCCGCCAGCCGCATTGCCGAGTATCTCCCCACCAACGCTTGCCAGAGCGGCCGGGATGCCATCGCGCCAGCGGTCCAGCGAAATTTGCTTGATCATGACATCAGTCGCGGCGGCCTCGGCGAGGGGCTTGCTGACGACGAAAACCGGCATGCCAGCGGGATGATCCGGACGCTCGACGAATGGCAGTCGCGCGATGATCTTGGGGGCGTCTTCGCCGATCAACGCGGTCCACCACGCGCCCGAGGCCGGACCGCTGTCGAGGCGGACCATGCCAAGGTCGCCCCCGGACCGGCGGACCGCGGAAATGACGGCCACCGGGCCATTGTGGGTCAAGAATGGAACCGTAAACCCGAAATGAAAACGCACGGAATCGCGCATCGCGGCGTCTCCGCTCGAGACGTCGGCATGCACTGCATAATGTGCCTGCACATAGGTGAAGGTCGAAATGATGATCCGCCAGATTCCCTCGACCGTGTCGAGCGGCAACAGGCCGCGATGCCGCTCGGCGAGCGCGCGCATCATCGAAGCCTCGCGTCCGGGCCGAAACGCCGAGCCGCCGCCCTGGCGGGCCTTGACCTCGATCAACCGGTCGATGATCCGGCCGCGTTCCATCAACAACTCATGCATGGCCAGGTCGATGCGGTCGATATCCACACGCAGGTTTTTCAGGAATTGATCCGGATTGGTGTCAGTCATCTGCGCCCGCAGGATTGTTTCGGCCAAAATTGACGTCGATGTTTATCCAGCCGCCGCCGCAATGGCAAAGTCGCGCCGGATCAAGTCGGCGCCCAGCGGTAGCGTATCCGTAATCTTGACGGATTATCATAGATACACCTATATAGCGTACGTTTCGTTCGGAATACAGAACAATCCGGGAAGGCAAGCGCATGGCCCCGATGGCCAACCTTCAAGGCGGACTCAGCGAAGCCGACAATCCCAACAGTCTGATTGTCCGCTTTCCGGAAAGCGATCCACTGATAACCGATGCCGGGGTTGATATTTCTCCCTTCGCCATCGCCTATCAGACCTATGGAGTCTTGAACGCCGCGAAATCCAACGCGATCCTGATCTGCCACGCACTCACCGGCGACCAGCACGTTGCGAATATCCACCCGGTGACGGAAAAGCCGGGCTGGTGGTCGACCATGGTCGGACCCGGTAAACCGATCGACACGGACAGATATTTTGTCATCTGTTCGAACGTGGTGGGAGGCTGTCTGGGCACCACCGGCCCCGCCTCGACCAATCCGGGTACCGGCAAGCCATATGGGCTCGATCTTCCCGTGATCACGATTCGCGACATGGTGCGCGCCCAGGCAAAATTGATCGACCACCTTGGCATCGAACAGTTGTTCTGCGTGGCCGGCGGTTCGATGGGTGGGATGCAGGTTCTGCAATGGGCCGCGAGCTATCCCCAACGTGTTTTCTGCGCCATGCCGATCGCCACGGCGGCAAGGCATTCGTCGCAGAACATCGCTTTCCATGAAGTTGGGCGGCAGGCGATCATGGCCGACCCCAACTGGCTCGGAGGACGCTATTTCGAAAACGAAGTGCGACCGACCAAGGGATTGGCGGTCGCTCGCATGGCCGCCCATATCACGTATCTCTCCGACGAGGCGCTCCACCGCAAATTCGGTCGAAAACTGCAGGATCGGGAATCCCCGACATTCTCTTTCGACGCCGATTTTCAGATCGAAAGCTACTTGCGTCATCAGGGGTCCAGTTTCGTCGAACGCTTTGACGCCAACTCCTATCTCTATGTCACACGGGCAATGGATTACTTCGACCTTGCGGCCGACTATGATGGTTCGCTTGCGAGGGCGTTCAAGGGGTCGAAGACTCGATTTTGCATCGTCTCATTCACCTCCGACTGGTTGTTCCCGACGTCCAATTCCCGCGCGATCGTTCATGCTCTGAATGCCGGCGGCGCATCCGTCTCATTCGTGGAGATCGAGACCGACAGGGGCCATGACGCATTCCTGCTCGACGTGCCGGAACTGCTGGCTACGTCACGAGGTTTTCTCGAAAGCGCCGCGCGCGCCAGAGGCCTCGCATGACGAATGCCGACCTTTACGCCCAGGCCTCGAACGCCGCCGCCGCCCGCGTCGATCTGGTTTTAATCGCGGAAATGGTCGAGCACGGGTCGCGCGTTCTCGATATCGGCTGCGGAGAGGGCGAACTTCTGCAGTTATTGGCGAACACCCGCGACGTCGACGCGCGCGGAATGGAATTGTCCCAGCGCGGCGTCAACGATTGCGTCGCCAAGGGCCTCTCCGTCATTCAGGGCGACGCCGACATAGACCTCAGCGACTATCCCGATGACGCATTCGATTATGTGATCCTGTCGCAAACGATTCAGGCGACCAGACATCCCCGGATCGTACTCGAACACATGCTGCGCATTGGCCGGCGCGCAATTATTTCCTTCCCGAATTTTGGCCATTGGCGAATTCGAACACAGTTGGCGTTCAGGGGGCGGATGCCCGTGACGCAAAATCTGTCCTACGCCTGGTATGACACGCCCAATATTCACTTTTGCACGATCCGCGATTTTGTCTCCCTGACGCAGGAGCTTTCGATCAAAATCGAACGAGCTGTCGCGCTCGATCGATTTGGCGCTCCCGTGCGCGTCAACGCGCCCTGGTCGTTCTGGAATCTTTTCGGCGAGCAAGCTGTCTTCGTGCTCAGTCGGCGTGATTGATCCAAACGCCGGTCATTGGTGAATGGTCTCGCCGTGGAGGGAGAGATCGAGCCCTTCGCGCTCTTCCGTCTCACCCACACGCAGCCCACAGACAAGATAAACAAACTTCAGCGATATCCATGTCCCGAGGACGCACCACGCAATCGTTACAATGACGCCAATGGCCTGAATCCCCAATTGCCGTGGGTTGCCTTCAAGCAGTCCGGCCACGCCCGAAGGCGTATCCGGGCCAACGCTCAAAGCCGCGGTCGCGAACACGCCAGCCATCAACGTTCCAATGATTCCACCAACGCCATGGACGCCAAACACATCGAGAGAATCGTCGTATTTGCAGCGGAATTTCAAAGCCGTGCAGCACCAGTAGCAGACCGCGCCGGCAACGGCGCCAATCACGATGCCATGCCAGGGCATGACATAACCGGACGCCGGCGTGATTGTGCCAAGCCCGGCCACGGCGCCTGAAATCATCCCAAGAACGGATGGCTTGCCGCGCTGGACCCATTCCAGAACGCTCCAGACAATCGCTCCGGAACAGGCCGCCAGATGCGTCGCGACGATCGCGAACACCGCGCGCGACCCGGCGCCAAGCGCCGAGCCGCCGTTGAAACCAAACCAGCCAACCCAGAGCAATCCCGCGCCAATGATCGCCAGGGTGAGATCAAATGGCGACAGATTTTCCTTTCCGAACCCTTGCCGCGGCCCCAGCATGACGGCCGCCACAAGACCGGCAATCCCGGCGTTGATGTGAACGACAGTTCCACCCGCGAAATCGATGACGCCCATGGCGCCGAGAAATCCCCCGCCCCAAATCCAATGGGCCGACGGAATGTAGACGACAAAAAGCCATACGGCGGAAAAGAGGACAAAGGCGGAAAATTTCATCCGGTCCGCCACCGCGCCACCGACGAGCGCGCAGGTAATGACCGCGAAGGTCATCTGGTACGCCATAAACAATATCTCGGGGATCGTCTTGGCGAACGGACTGACCGAGCCTAGGCCAATACCGGTCAGGAGGATTCTTGAAAGCGACCCGACATACGGTCCATCGCCCGTGAACGTCAGGGAATAGCCGACGGCGACCCACAAAATCGAAACCACGGCCGTGGCGGCCAAGCTCTGCGCCATGGTGGCCAACACATTCTTTTTCCGTACCATGCCAGCATAGAAAAGCGCCAAGCCGGGCAAAGTCATCATCAGTACAAGAGCGGTCGCGAAAATCATGAACCCGGTGTCGGCCGCATCGATCGCCGGTTCGTTCGCGAACGCCGCTGTCGGTGCGAGTATCGCGGCCGCGAGCGGCAGGATAGCGACAAGAACGGATGATCGGCGCATTTGGATCTCTCGAACGGGCCTCAGGCGCGATCAAGGGATCAACGCGGACGTGGCTGGTCAAGAATGTATCAAAAAGCGTGCCAAATGCATAAGCAATAGGCATAGTGGTGTTTCAATGAGCGTAGTGAGAGGTGATATTTATAGCCGATATTATAGGCATAATATGATTAATAATTATACAAAATGAATAACTTTCAGGCATATGTTTCGGCTAGCCGCCGGACGAATCGATCCGCGATGCTTCCTCGGCGAGCATGATCGGTATTCCGTCGCGAATTGGATAGGCAAGGCCTGCTTGTCGAGACACCAGAACACTTCCCCTCTCTACATACTCCAACGGTCCTCGCGTCACGGGGCAAACAAGGATTTCCAGCAATCGGCGATCAACCCGCAGCGGACAAAGCAAATTCGGCGTTTGGCGGTCGCCGAACGATTGGTCGTGATCGTTTTGTTCCGACATGGCGACTTTCGGTCAATGCAGCGTTGTTGGTCTCGACTTCATTGGGGATGCCGGGCGCGTCGTGATCGAAATCAATTTTGCCGCGCGCGCGGCGATATCTCGCGCTTCGAGTAGTTCTTGTTTCTGCAAATGATCAAACGGGGCCATCATGACTAGCCCGTTGATTAGCGCCTCGGTCGGCGTCGCCTGAATGCCACTCCAGTCTGCCTGCAGGTTCAAGCCCTCGGCGAAATCCCGGAACGCATTGATAACGCTCGCCCGATCAACGCTATCCTCGCCCTGGTCGTGGAATAGATCGATTTTGAACTCAATCGTTTCAACTCGACATTGGCGGTAGGGCGTCAGCACGTCCAGTTCCTCGATGATCCGGAACCGGACAACGCCGGTCAGATTTAAGATGTATCGTCCGTCGCCTGTTTCCGCCAATTGCGTGACGCGGCCAATACATCCGATAGCCTCCAGATCGGGCTTGGCGGCGTTATCGCTGGAGAGCCGGGAGGGCTGGATCATTCCGATCAATCGATCGTTTTTCATGGCGTCATCGATCATCGCGACATATCGCGGCTCGAAGATATTCAGAGGCAACTCGCCGCGCGGAAGCAGCACGGCGCGCGACAATGGAAAGATCGGAATCACCGACGGTATTTGCGAAACATCCGCGAACGGTCGATTGATCGGCATGTTCGATGAGCTCCCATGCACCGCTACGAAAATAGCAAAACCGAAAGCTTGCGGCGCGCCGCGATGGTCTCGGGCTCCATGTGGCCCCAGACTTCGAAAAATTGCAGCAGTTGCTTGCGCGCCGCTTCGTCGTTCCACGCCCGATCCAGGCGAATAATCTCGATCAGGGAGTCGGCGGCTTCATCTCGCTTTCCCGCGCCGTTCAAGGCCAGGGCGAGATCAAATCGCGCCTGATAATTCCTAGGATCGGCGGCGATCAACCGTCCTAGTTCGGCAAAGTCGCCGACCTTCTCCGCCTGACGGGCAAGGTCGAGAGCGGAATGAGCCGCGGCGAGCGCGCCGCTATTGTCCTTGATCGTCGAAGCGTCGGCCAGAGTTTTTTCCGCGCCATCAAGATCCTTTATCGCCACCAGTGAACGGGCGAGGCCGGCGAGCGCCTTAACGTCAGATGGTTCCAGCGCATGGGCATCCGCGAAGAGTTTGATAGCTCGACCCTCATCACCCTCAGCAAGAGCGGCCTCCGCCGCTTCGACGAGCTCCTCGAGTTCGCCGCCAATCGGGCCGATCAACCGTTCAAGAAAGCTTCTGACCTGACTTTCCGGTAGAGCCCCCATGAATCCATCGGCGGGCTGGCCTTTCTGGAAGGCAATGACCGCCGGTATCGACTGAATGCCAAGTTGGCCGGCGATTTCCGGGTATTTTTCAATATTCATCGTCGCGAGCCTGATTTTGCCTCCAGCGGCTTTGACGATTTTTTCGAGAATTGGCGTCAATTGCTTGCAGGGCTCGCACCATGGCGCCCAGAAATCCACCAGCACGGGCTGACGGGCGGATTGGGCAATAACGTCCACGCGGAACGTCGCCGAGGTCACCTCCGCGACCAAATTGCCCGCGTTATTGGGCGCATTTTGCTCTGGCATTCAAATTCTCCGATCCGCGACCCGCCCGATTCCGCGAAGCCATGTTGCCTGAGTTGTCCAACCGAGACGAGGGAGAAGTCAACCGGCTCTTCGAGCCTTACGACGGCCCGCCTGGCTCCTCCGCGACAAGCTCGCAACTGCCCGGGAGGAAGCGCGGCGGGTCGTGTCTCCGAGAGACTGTCCGTGGTTGCTTCAATATCGCGAACCCGGCCAAATGAGCGCTCGAAGGATTGAGCGCAGGAACTTGTTGCAAATCATTTCGCTTTGGGCAATAAACCGCCGTCGGCGCTGCCGACATTTCCAGGATGCGGGTGTAGCTCAGTGGTAGAGCACAACCTTGCCAAGGTTGGGGTCGAGGGTTCGAATCCCTTCGCCCGCTCCAGGAACCTTATCGGGGCCAATCCGGTCGCCGCTATTTTGATCCCCTTACGTATTTCTGGAATGGCGCGGATTGAGTCTGTCTGCACATTCGTAGCGCGCTTTTTTCGGGTGCCTTAGATTTAATCAAATAAATTGCACAAAAATTGGCCAAGTAGGCCCCGGGCGAGATCCGTCCCGATATCGTCCAGCAAAAAATGCGATAATTCAATCGGTTAATGCCATGTTTTTAATATGGCATGGCCCTTGATTGGGGGAGAGCTGATCGCAACCGCTGCCGCAAGAAGGTGGGCGCGACGGGACCGAGCCGGTGTCGGCGCATATCGGCGTCTGTGGAACGGCCAAGCAGGGATAGGGTCATGAAAATAGTTATGGCAATCATCAAACCATTCAAACTCGACGAGGTCCGCGATGCGCTGACCGCCGTCGGTGTGCATGGGCTGACTGTTACCGAGGTAAAGGGATATGGCCGTCAGAAAGGCCATACCGAAATCTATCGTGGCGCTGAATACGCCGTGAGCTTTCTTCCGAAATTGAAAATCGAAGTCGCAATTCCAAGCGAATTGGCGGCGGCGGTGGTCGATGCAATCGTGGCGTCGGCTCGAACCGGGCAAATCGGCGACGGCAAGATCTTTGTCAGTTCGCTTGAGCAAGCCATTCGCATCCGTACTGGGGAAAAAGACACGGACGCGCTCTGAATTCATCATCATCATCCAGGAGTAGACTATGAAAACCGTTCCTTCGCTGGGGACGGCCGTGAAAGCGGTCGGACTCGGACTACTTACCGCGGCCCTGTTTGCAGGGTTTGCTCATGCCGAGGACGCCCCGGCGGCGGCCGCTGCCGCCGCTCCGGCGCTCGTTCCCAATAAGGGCGACACCGCCTGGATGCTGATCTCGTCCGCCCTCGTCCTTATGATGTCTATCCCCGGCCTAGCGTTGTTCTACGGCGGACTTGTTCGCACCAAGAACATGTTGTCCGTTCTGACTCAGGTGATGGCCATCGTCTCCATGGTCGGCGTGGTCTGGGTTCTCTATGGCTATTCGATTGCTCTTGGCGACACGAGCGGCAGCATGGTCGCCTATATCGGCGGCTTCGGAAAAGTCTTCCTGAAGGGTGTTGACGCCGCGGCGACGGCGCCGACATTCTCGAATGGCGTTGTGATCCCGGAATTGGCCTACATGGTCTTCCAGATGACCTTCGCGATGATTACGCCGGCTCTGATCGTTGGCGCATTCGCCGAACGCATGAAATTCTCCGCCGTCATGGTATTCATGCTTCTGTGGGTCACCTTCATCTACTTCCCGATCGCGCACTGGGTTTGGGCTGTCGCAGCTCCGGACGATATCGCAAACGCCGCCAAGGCTCTGGCTGCGGCGACCGACGACGCCGCCAAGACCGCCGCGCAGGCGAAGCTTGACGAAGTCACTGGCGCGGTTGGCTGGCTTGCTGGCGGTAGCGCTTCCTGGATGGGCGGCGTTGGCGCTCTGGACTTCGCGGGCGGCACGGTTGTGCACATCAACGCCGGCATCGCCGGTCTGATAGGCGCATTGATGCTTGGCAAGCGCATTGGCTATGGCAAGGAAGCCATGGCTCCGCACTCACTGACAATGACCATGGTCGGCGCCGCGCTCCTCTGGGTGGGCTGGTTCGGCTTCAATGCCGGTTCCAACCTTGAGGCGAATGGCACCACGGCTCTGGCCTTCGTGAACACGATGGTCGCGACCGCTGGCGCGGCGCTCTCCTGGTTGCTGGTTGAATGGGCGGTCAAGGGTAAACCCTCGCTACTCGGCATGGCCTCCGGCGCGGTTGCCGGTCTGGTCGCCGTCACTCCCGCGTCAGGTTTCGCGGGCGTCATGGGATCGCTTGTTCTCGGCTTGCTTGTCTCCCCGCTCTGCCTGTTCTTCGTTTCGACGGTCAAGAACAAGCTCGGTTACGACGACGCGCTGGACGTCTTCGGCGTTCACTGCATTGGCGGAATCTTCGGCGCGCTGATGACGGGCATCCTCGTCAACCCGGCGCTCGGCGGGGTTGGCATCACCGACTATACGAACCTCACTGGCGCCAACGCGGGGACCTACGCTCTCGGCCCCCAGATGATCGCCCAGTTGACCGCCGTTCTTTCCACGCTGATCTGGTCGGGCGTGGGTTCGGCGATCCTCTACAAGATCGTCGATCTGATCATCGGGCTCCGGGTTCCCGTCGATGCGGAACGCGAAGGGCTTGACGTCGCCGAGCATGGCGAACGCGCCTACAACTACTGATCCGACGGTCGCGCGGGCGCCTGCGCGACCGCGACTTCCAAACGGTTCCTCCTGCCTGGCGGCGCTCTCAAGAGCGCCGCCATTTTTCGTCCAGGCGTGGCGACAAGGTTAAACGGACGTTAACCGCCCTCGCCTAGCCTGAGAAGCGGAGCCCGGAAGCCAGGTTCGTGGGCTTTTGGCGCCAGTATGGCCCAACGTGGATTTCTTGATGCGGACCAACTCATTTTCGGCCCTGGATCACATCCCCGAACCCGTTCGCTTTTTCATGGGAAAGCGGATCGCGGAGCTTGTCGGTTTGCTGATGCTAGTCGGAGCAGGCGCGACAGCGATCGCTTTGTTGACTTGGTCCATCCTCGATCCAAGCCTCGATCATGCGACGTCGGGAACAATACATAATTTGCTCGGTCGTCCGGGCGCGATTGTCGCCGACCTCGTGACACAGGTTTTCGGGATCGCCTCCGTCGCCATGCTCGTTCCAATCACGTTCTGGGGCGTGCGTCTGCTCTTTGAACACCGCCTTGGCGCCATCAAGCGCCGGATATTTTTTTGGGCGCTGGGCACTCTCCTTGTGACAGCATTCGCCGCCCTCCTACCGGTCACGGACCGCTGGCCACTTCCCACCGGCCTTGGAGGCGTTCTTGGCGACGCCATACTTGCCCTGCCAAAAAGATTGATGGGAGAAAATCGGATCGGGGCAATCGTGATGATGCCCTTATTCGCCATCTCGGCCCTGCTCTCGCTGACAGCCGCGTCAGGTTTCATTTTTTCCGAGGGCATTCAAGATATCGATGACGGCCACCCCGAGTTGTCGTCGGATGGAGACGATGCAGACCTTTCCGAAGGACCTCGACTTGGCGACGTCGCCATAGGCGCGATCCTTCATTCTTTCATGCGGATAAAGTCGCTATACAACCGCACTAAAGTAGCGGCTTCGAGCGGATCGGGGAACTCGCCGTCACGGAACCGGCTGGAGCCACGCCTCGAGGAACCTCGGTCGAAATTCCCGCCCTCTTCTCTTGACAATGGCGACGGGTCGTTCGGTGAAATTCCTTGCGACACTACACCGCAGACGCAAACTCGAGTTCAACCGCCGACTTCCGCCATCAAGGCGGGAAAGCGCATTGTCCGTGAAGCGCAACCTTCGTTGCTCGGCGGCGATAGTTTTGAACTCCCGCAATTGACTCTGTTGAGCGAAGCTCGCCGACAGGCGGTCGGCAAGATTTCCGAGGACGCGCTTGAGCAAAACGCGCGACTGCTGGAGGGTGTCCTCGACGATTTCGGCGTCAAGGGAGACATCATAAAAGTTCGCCCTGGACCAGTCGTAACATTGTACGAACTCGAGCCAGCGCCAGGCATCAAGTCCTCACGCGTGATCAGCCTAGCGGATGATATCGCGCGCTCCATGTCCGCGCTATCGGCTCGCGTCGCGGTTGTGCAGGGCCGCAACGCGATTGGCGTCGAATTGCCCAATCAAAAGCGTGAAACGGTTTTCCTCAGGGAACTATTAGCCTCCGAGGATTTCGAGAAATCGAAGCACAAACTGCCGATCGCGCTTGGAAAATCGATAGGCGGCGAACCGATCATTGTGGACCTTGCGCGCATGCCGCATCTTCTGGTCGCGGGGACGACCGGGTCTGGCAAATCGGTCGCGATCAATACGATGATCTTGTCGCTGCTTTATCGACTCAGGCCCGATCAGTGTCGTCTGATCATGGTCGATCCGAAAATGCTCGAGCTATCCATCTATGACGGAATTCCGCATTTGTTGACGCCGGTCGTCACCGACCCGAAAAAGGCCGTGGTCGCTCTCAAATGGGCGGTTCGCGAAATGGAGGACCGATACAAGAAAATGTCGAAGGTTGGCGTACGCAATATCGATGGATTCAACGCTCGCGTGGCCGAAGCGTCTAGCAAGGGCGAAGTAATCCGTAGAACCGTTCAAACCGGTTACAACCGCGAGACAGGCGAGGCGGTTTACGAGCAGGAAGACATGGACCTTTCGGTCCTTCCCTATATCGTCGTGATCGTCGATGAAATGGCCGACCTCATGATGGTCGCGGGCAAGGACATCGAGGGTGCGATCCAGCGTCTCGCGCAGATGGCGCGCGCCGCCGGCATTCATTTGATCATGGCGACGCAACGCCCATCCGTTGATGTCATAACCGGAACGATCAAAGCGAACTTCCCAACCAGGATTTCATTCCAGGTCACATCCAAAATCGACAGCCGCACCATTCTTGGCGAGCAGGGAGCCGAACAGCTGCTCGGTCAGGGAGACATGCTCTATATGGCTGGCGGCGGGCGCATTTCGCGAGTCCATGGACCATTTGTCTCGGACGGCGAAGTCGAGAAGATCGTCGATTATCTCAAGACGCAAGGCCAGCCAGACTATCTGGAAACAATCACAAGCGAAGACGAAGACTCTCTGGCCGCCCAACCAGAACCGGGCGGTATGGATGCCGAGGAGGGCGGCGAGCTTTATGACCGGGCGGTCGCGATTGTTCTTCGGGATCGAAAGTGCTCAACAAGCTACATCCAACGGCGTCTTTCCGTTGGCTATAACAAGGCGGCCTCGCTGGTTGAACGAATGGAGACCGAGGGAATCGTCGCGCCCGCCAATCATTCGGGAAAACGAGAAATTCTGGTTGGCGGAGGTGTTGATCGCGGCGCATTCGAGCTGACGGATTGATTGACCGTGCGTCGACCCGGAATCGCCACATATCGGGGCTATTCGACCGTTGGATGGGTTCACTCAAGAGATTTCGCATGCAAGAATTCCGCATGATATTGATCGTCGGCCTCTCCGTGTTTACGACATGCGCCTTGGCGCAAGGCGCGCCGATGGAGCTGCACGGTGCCTCCCCCGCCGCCGCCGCGATAGGCAAGGCCGCTGGACCAGCCAAGGTCCCTACCCAGGACGCCGCGACCTCGATCCAGAAGGCCAATGCCTGGTTCAACGCCAATGCGACGATGGTCGGCGATTTCGTTCAGGTCGGAGCCGATGGAAAGAGATCGGAGGGCACGCTCTATATTCAAAAACCCGGCCGCATGAGGTTTGTATACGCAAAACCCGCGACCCTTGAGATCATCGCCGACGGTACATCGGTCGCCGTGAGAGACAGGAAACTCGCCACGCAAGATCTCTATTTCATCGGCCAGACACCGCTAAAGTTCCTTCTCAAGGATCGAATTGACATCGCTCGAGACGCCAAGGTGCTCGATGTCAATTCGACCTCGACAGCCACGACAATTCTGATCGAGGACAAGGCGACATTCGGAGGAACGTCGCGGATCAAGTTGGTATTCGACCCCACGACTTCGGCGCTTAAACAATGGACCGTCGTCGACCCGCAGGGTTATGAAACGTTGGTCTCGCTGTTCAACGTTGATCTCAAGAAAAAGCCCGATCCGGATCTATTCAAGATCAATATGGAAAAATTCAACTGATCCTTTGAACACGATTGCCGTGGGGACGGCTGCGTGACATTTTGCCGTCACAAGAGACAACGGGATCAGACATGACCTTGACGCTGGCGACCTGGAATATCAACTCGGTTCGGCTCCGATTTCCCCTTGTCGAGAAGTTCTGCGCGGAATCCCGACCGGATATCCTCTGTCTGCAGGAAACCAAATGTCGCGATAGTGAGTTCCCGTCTAGCGACTTTCGCCGGATTGGGTATGAGCATCTCGCGATTAATGGGCAGAAGGGCTATCACGGGGTTTGTATAGCGTCGCGCCTTCCAATACTGAATGTCGTAAATCGAGAGTTTTGCGGCATGGGTGACTCGCGGCACATAGCCATTACGATCCAGTCGAGCGCGGTATCGGCGGACCCTGTCACGATCCACAATTTCTACGTACCAGCCGGCGGCGATGAGCCGGACCCCAAAATAAATCCCAAGTTCGCGCACAAACTTTCATTTCTCGACGAAATGGCAGATTGGATGCGTCGGGATCGCATCGGCGCCAGCAATTCAATCATCGTTGGCGATCTGAATATCGCGCCCCTTGAAACCGACGTCTGGAATCACAAAGCGTTGCTGAAGATCGTCAGCCACACGCCGGTGGAAGTCGAGCGCCTGAACCAGGTGATGCAAGCTGGTCCATGGGCGGACATAGTCCGAAAGCGAATTCCGCCGGAAGTCCGGCTATTTTCATGGTGGAGTTACCGCTCGCCGGATTGGTCGACGGCCGACAAGGGACGAAGGCTCGACCATATTTGGACGAGCGAAAACATTTCAACATTAGCGACCGATATCAAGATCATTCGCGAAGCGCGGGGTTGGGAGCGACCGTCGGACCATGTTCCGGTCGTCGCGACATTCACCTCCGTCAAGTCGTAACGTCCAGGAAGTTCCTGTTTCTCGCATCGCCAAGATCCCTGGCGAAGGCCGTCAACCTTGTTTCGATCAAAGTTCGCGTTTGCATCGCGCTGCGAGGATGTTCCTTCAATATCCGTTGGAATAATTGTCGAGGAATTTTCAGCACAGTCGATGGAGATTTCGCGATCACGGTGGCCGGACGCTGCGTATCCGTAATGAGCGCGAGTTCTCCGATAAGGGTTGGGGGGCGAATCTTCCGAGCCAAGCCGTCCCCGCCATCGATTTCAAGTTCGCCCGCCAACAGGAAATAGCCACCGTCGGACGCCTCTGCCTTGCGAAAGAGAATATCGTCCCGCCGCAGAATTCGGGTCTCGGCGGAGAAGGCCAACAAGCGCCGAGCTTCGTATTCGAGCGCGCCAAATAACGGGATGCGCGCCAATTCACGCAGATCGCTATCAAGAGACATTCGCCGCGTCCCTTCGTTTATCATGGAATGAGTCGATAGCCGCCCGCCTCGGTTACCAGGGTGCTGGCGTTTGATGGGTCTTTCTCGATCTTCTGTCTAAGTCGGTAAATGTGGGTCTCAAGCGTGTGGGTCGTGACATTCGCGTTGTACCCCCACACCTCGCGCAGTAGAATTTCGCGCGTCACGACATCATCCTTGGCTCGATAGAGAAATCGAATAATCGCGGTTTCCTTCTCGGTCAGCCTGATCTTTTGTCCTGTTTCCGTCAGAAGCAGCTTCGATCCTGGTCTGAAGGAATAGGGACCTATTTGAAAGACCGCGTCATTACTCGATTCGTGTTGACGCATATGAGCCCGTATTCTCGCCAGCAAAACCGCGAAACGGAAGGGTTTGTTGATGTAATCGTTCGCGCCGGAGTCCAGGCCAAGAACAATATCGGCGTCGCTGGTTTGGCCTGTCAGCAGGATGATCGGGTTTTTATAGCCGTCCTTCCTGAGCAATTTCACGGTCTCGCGCCCATCAATGTCCGGGAGTCCAACATCCATGATGACCATGTCGGGATGATCGCTTCGAATGAGCGTCAACGCCTGCGTTGCGTTCTCGGCCTGCGCGACCTGAAACTCTTCATGCAAAGCCAGTTGCTCGGCCAGAGTGCGTCGCAACTCGTCGTCATCATCAACAATCAATATCTTTTGGATTTGACTCATGTGCGCATCGTGAGGTTTGATTCAACTGGTCCTTGAGGATTGGGGACCTTGTGGGGAATTTAGGCTTTGTATCCAGCTGGGTCAAAGGCCGGGAGGTGGGGTCCCGCAACCTGGAAACGGACGTTGGTTCGTCGCCTCGTTGTATCTCCATCCTGGTACAATAGATCGAAAGGTCGATTGCGCGTTGGGCCTATCGTCATGAGCTGCGCGCTTGGACGCGCCGGCGTTTTCAGCACCAAGCGGGAAGGAGATGGCGCGACGCCAGCCGGCGAATTCCGGTTGCTCAAGGGCTTCATGCGGCGCGATCAAGTTCGAGTGAATTCATGTTCGACGTTCGCCAATCCGCTTCGGCCGTCCGACGGATGGTGTGACGATCCTCGATCCGGCGCCTACAACCTTTCCGTACAACTGCCATTTCGCGCCAGCCACGAAAGAATGTGGCGGAACGACCATCTCTACGACGTCGTCATTATACTGGATCACAATCGTCGCCCTCGCCGAAGGAATGGCGGTAGCGCGATTTTCTTTCATTTGGCCGATGACGCCTACAACGCCACGGCTGGGTGTGTCGCCATTTCGCTTCGAGACATGAGACGTCTGCTACCACGCCTTGCACCGTCCGCCATGTTGCGCGTTCTGCTACCCGGCGGCCAAAATCCGCGTCCCAAAAATCGCTGACCCCACTCGCACGTGTGTCGCGCCCGCCTGAATTGCAAGTTCGAAATCGGCGCTCATTCCCATGGACAGCGCCTTTAACCCATTGCGTTTCGCGATCGTCCCGAGCAGGGCGAAATGCGGAGAACGCTGTTCATGCTCGGGCGGAATGCACATAAGTCCTTCGATCGGAAGGGAAAGTTTCGCGCGGCAGTAAGCAATAAACGCATCCGCGTCCTCCGGTAAAACGCCTGCCTTCTGCTGCTCTGATCCTGTATTGATCTCAATGAGCAATTTTGGGTGTCTCCCCGTTCGCTGAATTTCCGCGGCAATCGCTTCGGCGATTCTCGGTCGATCGATCGTCTCGATGACGTCGAACAGGTCCACGGCTTCCCGAACCTTGTTTGTCTGCAACGGCCCTATGAGATGAAGCTCTATCCCCGGGAACCATTGCTTGAGTTGAGGCCATTTGGTCTTCGCCTCCTGGACCCGGTTTTCGCCGAAAACGCGTTCGCCCGCTTCCAGCAGCGGAATGACGTCTTCAACCGCGAAGGTCTTGGAAACGCAAACAAGCGTCACGTCGTCTGGCGCTTTCCCCGATCCGGTCGCAGCCATGGCCAAGTGCGCGCGGACGCGAGCCAACCGATCGACCGCGGCGGACCGCGCCGTCGCCGTTATCGCGAAGCCTGAATTTTCAGTGGAGTCTATCGATTGACCCCGTTCACTTTCGGCCATGGACATTTGCAGTTTGCTCGCGGTCGGGAGGCGGAAAATAGGGTTGGCGTGTTGACCTTGCGAAGAAAACCATGCTCCTTTGGCGCGATTTTGGCATCCATCGAATGGTCGCGAATAAAGCATGTCGAGTGAGAGATATAACCCCCGTGAAACCGAACCCAAATGGCAAAACATTTGGGAAGCGCGGGGCACGTTCCGGACGGACAATCGAGACCCAAGGCCAAAGTACTACGTTCTTGAAATGTTTCCGTACCCGTCTGGCCGGATTCACATGGGACATGTCCGGAATTATGCGATGGGCGATGTGGTTGCTCGATATCGCCGCGCCAAGGGCTTCAATGTTCTGCACCCCATGGGCTGGGATGCGTTCGGCATGCCGGCGGAAAACGCCGCGCGCCAGAATAAGACGGATCCAGCGAAATGGACTTATGAAAACATCGCAACCATGCGGTCGCAGCTCAAATCAATGGGCCTGTCCCTGGATTGGTCTCGCGAACTCGCAACCTGCGACCCATCCTATTATCGACATCAACAGGCTCTCTTTCTCGATTTTCTGGCGGCCGGCCTGATTGAACGCAAGCAATCCAAGGTCAATTGGGATCCGGTCGATCAGACGGTTCTCGCCAATGAGCAGGTAATTGACGGAAAGGGCTGGCGGTCCGGCGCGCCCGTCGAACAGCGTGAACTGACTCAATGGTTCCTGAAAATTACCTCCTTCGCCCAGGATCTGCTGGATTCGCTCGATGGCCTCGAACGCTGGCCGGAAAAAGTGCGCCTGATGCAGAAGAACTGGATCGGAAGATCCGAGGGCCTGCGCGTGCGATTTGAGATCGACCCCGGAACACGATCGGGCGACGTGCGCGAAGTTGAAGTTTTCACGACCAGACCGGACACCCTGTTCGGGGCAAAATTCATTGCCGTATCTCCGGATCACCCTCTGGCAAGGCAGTTAGCGCTACAAAATCAAGAACTCGCTGATTTTATTGTAGAATGCGCTCACATCGGGACATCCGGCGCGTCAATTGAGACCGCGGAAAAGCGCGGGTTTGATACCGGTCTCAGCGTAGTGCATCCCTTCGATACCGGCTTGAAGCTTCCGGTCTACGTCGCCAACTTCGTGCTCATGGAATACGGAACTGGCGCCATATTCGGATGTCCGGCCCATGACCAGCGAGACCTCGACTTTACAAACGTCTACGGCCTGGGTTGCACGCCTGTCGTCTGCCCTCCGGATATGGACCCTTCGACGTTCGCGATTGACAAGGTTGCCTATGATGGCGATGGCAATATGATCAACTCGCGATTTCTCGACGGGATGACCATCGAAGCGGCCAAGGAAGAGATCACCCGTCGTTTGACGGCAGATCAGCTGTTCGACAGTCCCCGTGCTCATCGAACCGTCAACTTTCGTTTGCGAGATTGGGGAATTTCGCGCCAACGCTACTGGGGTTGTCCGATCCCGATCATTCATTGCGACGCCTGTGGCGTCGTTCCCGCCCCCAGGGACCAATTGCCCATTCGCCTCCCGGAAACAGTGGATTTCTCGGCTACAGGGAATCCGCTGGATCATCATCCCACTTGGAAGCATGTGAAATGCCCCACCTGCCATGGGTCCGCGCGGCGCGAAACCGATACGATGGACACTTTTGTGGATTCATCCTGGTACTTCGCGCGCTTCACGAGTCCCGCGTTGACCTCGGCCGCAACCGATCCGGTCGTCGCCAATCACTGGCTTCCTGTCGATCAATATATCGGCGGTATTGAGCATGCGATCCTGCATCTTCTCTATTCCCGCTTCTTTACGCGGGCGATGCAACGCACCGGGCATCTCGATGTAAAGGAGCCTTTCGCCGGTCTTTTCACGCAAGGCATGGTTGTTCACGAGACCTACCGTTCATCGGATGGAAACTGGTTAGCGCCAGCGGAGGTTCGCGTTGAGACAAGTGGCGACCAACGACGGGCCTTCTCTTTGATCGATCAATCCGAAGCCGCTATTGGCGGCATCGAAAAAATGTCTAAATCCAGACGTAACGTCGTGGATCCCGACGATATAATAGCTTCCTTTGGCGCGGACACCGCGCGCTGGTTTATGTTGTCGGATTCGCCGCCTGATCGGGACATCATCTGGAGCGACGAGGGCGTCCAGGGCGCCTCGCGTTATGTCCAGCAGATATGGCGCCTGATCGATGACCTGGCGTCCATCGGCGCGCCAACAGGAACTCACGCCCCCAACAACCTTTCGGAAGCCGCGATTGTCATTCGCAAGCTCTCCCATGGGCATATTCGGCGGGTTGAGCAGAATATTGAGCGACTGCGCTTCAATACGGCTATCGCGGAAATCAGAAAATTCTCGAATGCCCTGATCGAGGCCTTGAACGATGAGACCGACACAATTCAGGCCGACAAGGCGTTTGCCTATCGCGAAGCCGCTGAAGCGCTATCGCTCCTCATCGCACCGATGATGCCTCATCTGGCCGAAGAGTGTTGGGAGCGTCTGGGCTATCAAAGCCCAATCTCCGAGGCGAATTGGCCCATTGTTAATCCCGACCTCGCAACCGAAAATACGATCTTGATGCCGGTTCAGGTGAATGGGAAGAAGCGCGCCGAGTTGCTGGTTGATCGCAATCTTGATTCGGCGAGCATCGAATTGGAAGCGCTCCAACTGGACGGAGTCATCCGCGCGATGGAAGGTCGACCAGCCAAGAAAATTATCGTGGTTCCTCAGAGGATCGTCAATGTCGTTGTCTAGAGCATCGATAAGCCGTTGGGCTTCAATCGCGTTTGCGGCAGTTGGGCTTTCTGGCTGTTTTCAGCCGCTTTATGGAAGCTCGTCGGGAACGGATATTGGCCGCGAAATGGCCGCGATCACGGTCACGCCCGCGCCTGACCGAGCCGGCTATTATTTGTCGAAGGAACTGACTTTCGCCCTCAATGGCGGCGGTGAATCGCCGGGGCAAAAGTATCGACTGACCGTCAATGTCCATGAACGCGTGACGACCCCGTTGATCGATACGGTTAGCGGTCGCGCCTCTGCCGCAATTCTGGCGATCGACGTGGATTATAAGCTCGTATCGACGATCAATTCCGACGTGGTGGCGTCAGGCACCGCTTTCACGACGGAAAGCTATGATCGATCGAGCCAACGCTTCGCCAACATCCGCGCGGCGCGCGATGCTGAAATACGCGGGGCAAAAGTGATCTCCGATCAGATCCGAACCAGGATAGCCGCCGCGCTCAAGACACGGGGTTAGAGCCTTTTGGTCGCCCTACGCAGTCACGAGGCCGATCGGTTCATATGGAGCTACACCGGTGGAGTTTCCGTGTGGCTTGTCCATGGCGCGGATTCAGGTCTGATCGACGAGCGAATTCAGTCGATTGTCCGAAAAGGCCTCGACGATATCAATGACCCATTTCAAATGGTGCGGCTGACAGGCGATCAATTGTCGGACGACCCAGCGCTCCTGGCTGATGAGTGGAATTCTTTGGGTCTGTTCAACTCGCGGCGCGTGATCCGGTTGGAACTTGGTTCCAGGGATATCCAGGAGGACGTCAGGCGATGCCTTGAATCTCCGAACCAGACCTGCACGTTGGTCATTCGCGGCGCCGTGTTGAAGCGAGATTCGGTCATCCGAACGTTATGCGAGCGCCACAGGGCCGCCGTGTCCATTGAATGCCAGCCTGACAACGCGGGCGATATCAAAAAGCTCATTCGGAAGGAGCTTCTCGACCGCGATGTCGAGATTCATGAAAATGTCCTCGACCATCTCGTTGCGATCCTCGGCGTTGATCGGCGGATGACGAGAAACGAGCTGGAGAAACTGACGTCATATATAGGCAATCAACGCTTGGTCGAACTTGAAGACATCGAAGCAATCGTCGCTGATGCGGCCCCAAAACTGGGAGATGCTGTCATCGCGGCGGCTTTGCGTGGAGATATTCTGGAGGCTACCCTTGAAGCCGGTAGATCCCTGACCAGTCAGGCTGAATATGCCGCGATTTTGTCAACCTGTTTGCGAGTATGCCTCCTCGTACATCGCGCCTGGGCTGAAATCGAGGGTGGCGCACAACGATCATTCGCTCAGGAAAAGGCGATTCGAAGCGCCGGGCCAATGCGAAAATACATGCAGCCCATGCTTGACCAAAACAATCCCCAGGCAATTCTTGGATCAATCGAGATTATCCGCGAAGCCATCGGGCGCGCGCGCCGGGAACCGGATCTGAGCGAGATTATTGCGATCAGAAGTCTTTGGTCGGTCGCCTTGAGAACCAATCGAAGATAGGCGTTGCTGAATTCAGCCGGCTATCTCAAACGATCGCAAAGGGAATCTAGCTGATCGATCGAGGTATAGCGGATGCGAAGTTCACCCGCTTCGCCGCTGTGATGAATTTCGACCTTAAGTCCGAGCGAATCGGATAGTGATTTTTCCAGTTCACGGATATTGGGATCCTTGGTCGCCGCAGACTTTCGATTTTTGGTCTCCAGAGCGGTCTCGCCGACTCTCGCACGCTCTCGCGCCAAGCCCTCTATATCCCTGACGTTGAGTCCTTGATCCACAATCTTTCGTGCCACGTCTTCAGGATGGTCAAACGACAAAAGCGCGCGCGCATGGCCCGACGATATGGAGCCGGTCTCAACCATCGTCAGCACCGTATCTGGAAGATTTAAGAGCCTTAGTGAATTAGCGACGTGGCTTCTGCTCTTGCCGATAATTTTGCTGAGATCGGACTGCGTATAGGCGAATTCCGTCATTAGCTGCTCATAGCCGCGCGCCTCCTCGATTGGATTGAGATCGGCGCGCTGTACGTTCTCGACGATCGCAAGTTCAAGGGACTCTCGCTCGGTGGCGTTTATGACGATGACTGGAATCTCATGCGAGCCGGCGCGCTGGGAAGCGCGCCAACGTCTCTCTCCAGCGATGATTTCGTAATGGCGTGGCGCGTCATTCGCCGGCCGAACGATAATTGGTTGAATGAGCCCCTTTTCACGAATCGAGTTCGCCAATTCGTCCAGGCCTTCGTCGCTGAAGGCCTTCCGGGGATTGCGGGGATTTGGCCGAATAAATTCTATCGGCACGCGCCGACCGCGCTCGACAACCGCGCTTTCCGGACCAGCATCGCCGATCAGGGCGGCTAACCCGCGACCAAGCCTCGGACGTTGTTCTTCAGCCATAGCAAATCTCGCAAACGAAGTCAGATATTTCAGGCGGCGCGCAGACGATGCTCTCTTTGGATGACCTCCGAAGCAAGCTTAAGATAGGCTTGGCTTCCGCTGCATTTGAGATCGTAGAGAAGCACCGGCTTGCCATGGGATGGCGCCTCGGATACGCGAACATTTCTGGGAATGACGGTCTCGTAAACCTTGTCGCCCATGAATTGGCGAACGTCCGCGACAACCTGAGCAGCCAAGTTATTACGCGGATCATACATCGTCAGAACCACGCCATGAATCGAGAGGTTCGGGTTCAATGTCTGTTTGACCTGCTCAACTGTCGAGAGCAACTGTGAAAGTCCCTCGAGCGCGAAAAACTCGCACTGCATCGGAACAACAACGCTATTCGCGGCGGCAAACGCATTGATCGTGAGCAGATTCAGGGAGGGCGGGCAATCGACCAGCATATAGGTGAAAGATGGATGCTCGGCCGGCTCGGTCGCAAGCAGTTCCGAAACGGCGCGACGCAGCTTGAAAGCACGATCCGAATGCGAGGATATCTCCAGTTCGACACCCAACAGATCAAGGGTTGAGGGCGCGACAAACAACCTTGGGACAGCTGTTGGCATGATCGCCTGGCGAAGCGATGCCTCTCCAATCAAAACATCATATGTCGAAACAGACCGCGACCGACGATCGATTCCCAGACCTGTAGAGGCATTTCCCTGCGGATCGAGATCGACGATCAATACCTGTTCGCCAATCGCGGCCAAGGCCGTGCCCAAATTGATCGCCGTCGTGGTCTTGCCAACGCCCCCCTTCTGGTTTGCGATAACAAGGACGCGTAACCGGGGGGCGGTCGACACTGTTTCAATCCTACTGGTTCTCGCCGCCAGGAAGTGGGGAGACAACGGCAATTTTGCCCGCTGGATCACTCTTGCTTGGCCGTATTTCTATATGTTTCCTACTATAGGGAGGAATCTCGGTCAATTCAGCCGCAATATCTTGACCCTTGAGAAATACCCCCGTTGCTCCCGTTCTTAACAGGGGCGACGCGAGTTCAACGAGACGCGAAAGCGGTGCGAGAGCCCTCGCCGTTACGGCCTGAGCTACCAATTCACCGGCGATATCCTCGATTCGCGCCCTGTGGACTTCAGTCCTGGCTCCAGTTTCCCGCGATACTTCGCGCAAAAACGCACATTTTTTTGCGTCTGACTCAATAAGATGGACGATCCCATTGGAACGGTCCCGAATCTGAATCGCGATTACAAGGCCAGGAAAGCCGGCGCCGGATCCCATATCGACCCAAATGTCTGCCGATGGAAGAATTTCAAGTATTTGCGCGGAATCGGCAAAATGGCGAGTCCAAATGTCCGGAACGGTCGACGCCGAGATGAGATTGATCTTCGCCTGCCAGCGCCGCAGAAGGGTTTCGTAAACTTCCAGGCGTTCAAATGTTTCACGTGAAACACAAATACCAGGCACGATTTCGATCCCCCCCATATCGCTCGTTCCCGATAATATCTCTGTCAACATTGTGCTTAAGTGGCGATCGAAAATCGTCTGAGATACCCGATAAGTGTTGTCAGCGCCGCCGGCGTCATTCCCTCGAGGCGAGAAATCTGACCAAGTGTCCTTGGCTTGACAATCTCAAGACGCTGCGAAATCTCGATCGAAAGTCCGCCAATCCCGGCGTAATCAATTTCCTTCGGGATTTCGACACTCTCATGTTTCCTGAAGGCTTCGATATCCGCTCGTTGTCGATCCAGATAGACGCTGTATTTCGCGTCATTTTCGATTTGGGCGATTGCCTTCTGCTCGATATTTCCCAAAAGCGGCCATATCTTCAAAAGATCCGCTAATTGGATTTGGGAGCTGCCAAGCAATTCAAATCCATTCCGCCGGACACCGTCCTGATTGACGATAACGCCAAACCTGGCGAGTTCAGATGGGGTTGCTATAAGCCCATTCAGGATGTCTCTTGCTTCATTCAGACCGCGCATTTTCTTGCGATGGAATGCCGCGCGGTCGGGTCCGACACAACCCAACTCGATGCCACGATCGGTTAGACGCTGGTCGGCATTGTCAGCACGCAGGCTCAAGCGAAATTCAGCGCGAGACGTGAATATCCGATACGGCTCCGTCACACCACGTGTAATCAGATCATCGATCATGACGCCGATATAAGCTTCGGATCGATCAAATATGACCTCCTTTGCCTGCGCGGCTTTCGAGACAGCATTCAACCCAGCCATCAATCCCTGTGCAGCGGCTTCCTCGTAGCCCGTCGTGCCATTGATTTGACCAGCCAGAAAGAGCCCCGATATGCGCTTGGTTTCGAGAGTGGGTAGAAGCTCCCGGGGATCCACATAGTCATATTCGATCGCATATCCCGGCTGAAGAACACGCACTCCCCTGAGACCCGGTATCGTCCTTAAAAACGGTTCCTGAACATCCAGAGGCAATGAAGTTGAAATCCCGTTGGGATAGACGATCGAGGTTTCCAACCCTTCCGGCTCAAGGAATATTTGATGGCTATCTCGATCCGGAAAGCGAGTGACCTTATCCTCTATGGAAGGACAATACCGAGGGCCCCGCCCGACAATCGCGCCGGAGAACATCGCGGCGCGATGGATATTATCTCGAATAATTTGGTGACCCGCATTGGTCGTCCGGGTGATGTGACACATCACCTGAGGTTGGTCAGTTCGCGATGTCCGATAGGAGAAAAATTCCGGGTCCGAATCGCCTGATTGCGGTTCTGTTTCTTCCCAGCAAATCGACGAGCCATCGAGGCGCGGCGGCGTCCCGGTCTTGAGCCGCCCCAAAGCGAAACCATGCGCCATGAAGCTCTGGGAAAGTCTGACGCTGGCCGGATCACCGATACGACCTCCTTGCCGTTTTGAATCGCCAAAGTGCATCATTCCCCGCAAGAACGTTCCCGTGGCGACAACGAGCGAACCGCAGGCGAATCGATTGCCTCGCCGGGTCTCGACAGCAGTTACACGACCACCGGCAGTGATTATTTCGACCGCGCCATCCTCAAGAACCGCCAAATTCTCGTGGCTAGTCAATTCGTTCCGTATTCCACCGCGATAAAGGTTCCTGTCGATCTGGGCGCGCGGCCCCCGCACAGCTGGTCCCTTCGATCGATTGAGTAATCGAAACTGAATGCCTGCCTGGTCGGCGATCCGGCCCATCACACCATCAAGGGCATCAATTTCCCGAACAAGGTGACCCTTGCCCAATCCGCCAATGGCGGGATTACATGACATAACTCCGAGATCGTGAATGGAATTCGTAAGGAGCGCGGTGCGGGCGCCCATGCGTGCGGCGACGGCGGCGGCTTCGCACCCCGCATGGCCGGCCCCAATGACGATGACATCAAAACTCGGATACATGGCATCTCTCTGCATTGATCGACAAATCGGAACGGAGCCGATTCATCGGTGTTTCACGTGAAACAATTTGCTACTTACCCATGCAGAAGCGTCGGAAAATTTCGTCCAGAACATCTTCATTCTCGATTACGCCAATCAGATTTTCCAAGTACCGCGCTGCCAGACGCAGTTCTTCAACGACCAGTTCGAAGGCTAGGGCGTCCCTACCTGCATTGCAAATAGCTGTCAGAGAGCCTTCAATTTCCTTACGCTGCCGCGCGCGGGTAATCCCCCCGAACTCAACGCCGCCGCGATCGAAGCCAAGACGCGACTGGATAATCGAAAGGAGATCGTCGACGCCGCTTTTTTCAAGAACTGAAATGCGGCAGCGGTCATCTGAAAATACGCGCGATTCCAGATCGGGTGCCAAGTCTGCCTTAGTCTCAACACGACATATTCGATCGCGATCGAGGCTTGGCGGCGGCGGATCGGGACCACCGATCTCATTGAGCCACAAAACGAGATCAGCGGTTTCTGCTCGCGCCCGGGCCCGCTGTATGCCTTCAAGTTCAATTTCGTCATTGGTCTCCCGAATACCCGCCGTATCGACAAATGTCACGGGAGCTCCGCCAAGATCGATCCGAACTTCGATCAAATCCCGAGTCGTGCCCGCCCTCGAGGAAACAATCGCGACATCACGCTGCGCCAGGGCATTCATCAGCGCCGACTTGCCGGCATTTGGAGGCCCAAGAATTACGACCGAATATCCGTCGCGTATGCACTCGCCGCGCCGATTATCCCCAAGAAAGCTCCGAATTTCATCAGCAAGTCGATTCACGCCTACCGAAATCTCGGACTGAATCGAAGTCGGCGCGTCGCCCTCGTCGGCAAAGTCAATAAATGCTTCGATGAGCGCCAATAACGAAAGCAACTCTTCACGCCAGCCAGATGCGCGCCGCGCCAAGCTGCCCGTCAGTGCCGAAAGCGCTTGTTTTCTCTGAAGTTCCGTTTCCGAATCGATGAGATCGCCAAGGCCTTCGGCGGCCGTAAGATCAATCTTGCCATTGATAAAAGCCCTGCGCGTAAATTCCCCTGCTTTCGCCGGCCGGCTGTTGGCAAATTTACCTAATGCCTCAAGAAGGCTTATGATTACGGCACGACTTCCATGAACCTGAAATTCCGCGCAGTCCTCTCCGGTAAAGCTGGTTGGACCTGGAAACCAGAGCGCCAAGCCACGATCCAGGAGTTCCCTGCTCAATGGATCCCGTATATCGACCATCTTCGCAATCCGAGCATTCAGGGTCGCCCCGGTCATTACGTTGACTATCGTACCGGCCTGAGGTCCGGAGATGCGAATAACTGATACTGCGGCGGGAGGAGGTCCGCTCGCCAGAGCGAAAATAGTATCCATACCGCCGCCTCCCTAGCGTCGGAGATCTACCCCACAGGGGTTGGGGAAACTCTCAGGTATTCATGGATTCGAAGAAAGTTGTGTTTCCCTTGGGTGTTTCGCGAAGTTTTCCCAACAGGAATTCGATAGCGTCCACTGTTCCCATGGGGTTGAGGATTCGCCTGAGGACATACATTTTCTTGAGGACATCCGGAGGAACAAGCAGCTCCTCTTTTCGGGTGCCCGAACGGGTAATATCGATCGACGGAAAGACGCGCTTGTCCGCGACCTTACGGTCGAGAATGATTTCAGAATTACCGGTTCCCTTGAACTCCTCGAAGATGACTTCATCCATGCGAGAACCAGTATCGATCAACGCGGTCGCGATAATCGTCAACGACCCGCCTTCCTCGATATTCCGGGCGGCGCCGAAAAATCGTTTTGGCCTCTGCAGTGCATTTGCGTCGACGCCGCCTGTAAGCACCTTTCCCGAGGACGGCACGACCGTGTTGTACGCACGGCCGAGACGCGTGATGGAATCCAGGAGGATGACCACATCCCGGCCATGTTCAACCAGCCGTTTCGCCTTTTCTATCACCATTTCGGCGACCTGCACATGTCGAACAGCCGGCTCATCAAATGTTGATGAAACCACTTCGCCCCGAACGGACCGTTGCATGTCGGTTACTTCCTCGGGGCGTTCATCGATTAGAAGGACGATCAGGTAACATTCAGGGTGATTGACGGTGATTGACTGGGCGATGTTTTGTAGCAAAACCGTCTTGCCGGTCCGTGGTGGTGCCACAATCAGAGCACGCTGACCCTTGCCAATCGGAGCGACGATGTCGATCACTCTCGACGAAAAGTCTTTTCGTGTAGGATCTTCGATTTCAAGCTTAAGCCGCTCGTCGGGATACAGAGGGGTTAAATTGTCGAAGTGGACCTTGTGTCGGACCTTTTCCGGGTCTTCGAAATTGATCGTATTCACTTTCAGAAGGGCAAAATAACGTTCGCCTTCCTTGGGGCTGCGAATGAGGCCTTCGACGGTATCGCCAGTTCGGAGTCCGAACCGTCGAATTTGCGAAGGAGATACGTAGATATCGTCCGGTCCTGCGAGATAATTGGCGTCCGGAGACCGCAAAAATCCAAACCCATCCTGAAGAACCTCGACAACGCCTTCTCCGACGATCTCAATGTCGCGACTGGCCAATTGCTTCAGAATTGCAAACATAAGTTCCTGTTTGCGCATGATGGAAGCGTTTTCAACCTCATGCGTTTCCGCAAAGGCCAACAGCTCGGTCGGCGACTTCTGTTTGAGATCCTGAAGTTTAATTTCGCTCATGGATTTGAACCTGGGGGGCTCGGCGGTCTAATACCGGAGAGCGCGAGTAGTGAGGTGGGGAAAGCGGGCGCCGTGAACGGACGTCACCGAGTTGGGAAGGCCTGTCCGCATAGATTGCTTTGTCGATCAGATCAACAGGAAAATACCTTGGCCTAGCCTATAATGGCGCTTTCGCGTGCGGAACCAAAGGATGGCGGTTTGACCAATCGTTCAGCAGATAAAACTAAGATTGTTAGAATCTATTTTTCTTTTTCTTCTGTACAGGCCATCAATGTGGATATCAATATTCCAACGATTTGATACCCGTTTTAAACAATATCGGCGTACATCGGAGTTTTTCAATAACTTTGTGAATAAAGAAAAAAGCTATGATAAACAGTACGGTAACGCATCAGATTTCTATATCCGTCTGGATATTTCCCCAGACCGCCGGAGTTGTACCCAGTGGCGCCCACAAGGTGCCCAGTGTTTTGGAACCATCATGAAAATGCTCGTCGATTCACAGGGGAAACTGGCGTAGGAGGTTTTGTCCCCACTGACCCGAGATAGCCAAATGACCCGAAACTACTTTCATCTCCATCTCGTGTCGGACGCCACTGGCGAGACTTTGATCGCGGTCAGTCGCGCCGTGGCCGCCCAATATCAGGGCGTTGCATCGATCGAACATGTTTATCCATTTGTTCGATCAATGGCGCAACTTGATCGCGCGATCGCGGAAATTGAAGCTGCCCCAGGGATTGTTCTTTACACCTTGGTTGATATTGAGCTGACCACACGGCTGGAGACAGCTTGCCGGGACATGGGAAGTCCGTGTTTATCTGTTTTGCAGCCGATCTTCAGCCTTTTTCAAGCCTATCTGGGTACGGCGTCGACCTCGCGACCGGGCGCTCAGCACATGCTGAACGCCGACTACTTCAAGCGTATCGACGCATTGAACTTCACAATGCTGCATGACGACGGACAGCAGCCTGAAAACCTCGGCCAGGCCGATGTAGTATTGCTTGGCGTCAGTAGAACCTCAAAAACGCCGACCAGCATTTACCTCGCGAACCGAGGCATCAAAACAGCCAACGTTCCACTGGTGCCAAATGTGCCGCCGCCGGACGCCATACAAAACCTGAACGGGCCGTTGGTTGTTGGATTGGTAGCTTCGGCCGAGCGAATTGTTCAAATCAGGCAAAACAGGCTGTTGGCGTTAAACGCAGATCAAGAGACAGCCTATGTCGATCGCATGTCCGTCGCGGAGGAAGTCGCTCACTCCCGCCGGCTTTTCGCCCAGCACGGATGGCCGATCATCGATGTCACGCGGCGCTCAATCGAGGAAACCGCTGCCGCGATCATCGATCTTTACAAGGAACATAAGGTAAAATTCATAGCGCAATCATGACGATATCGCCGAAACGAAGTTTCTGGCTGCATCGCGATCCCCTTGTCCTCGCCTCGGGTAGCGAAACGCGGCGAAAGCTATTGCAAACATGTGGAATACCGTTCGAGGCGATCGCGCCGACGATCGACGAACGCGCGGTCGAAAAGCCGATGGTTGACGCCGGCGCCAACGCGGCCGATGTCGCGTTGGGATTGGCGCGGGCCAAGGCGAGAGACGTGTCGCGAGCATTTTCGGGGCGCATTGTGCTGGGGTCGGACCAGACTTTATCCCTTGGAACCGAACGCTTTTCGAAACCGGTCGATCGGGCTGCCGCCGTGAAGCAGCTCGGGGCTCTGGCGGGCAAGACACATTCTCTTTATACGGCGGCCGCGCTTATGCTCGACGGGGCCGCCATATTTGAAACAATTGACACCGCCCGGCTCTCAATGCGTGATCTGAGCATCCCGTTCATTGACCGTTACCTCGACCTATGCGGTAGCTCAGCCTTGAGTTCGGTCGGTGGATATCAAGTCGAGGGGATGGGGGTTCATCTCTTCGGAAAAATAGACGGTGACTTTTCCACGATCATGGGCCTGCCGCTGATGCCCATTTTGGCCTTTTTCCGGCGGGGTGGCTATATTCTGAGTTAGATTCTCCATTGGGTATGGAAGGGAGAGCGTGTTTATTCTCGGCCTTACCGGATCAATAGGAATGGGCAAATCGACGACGGCAAAGCTTTTCGCTGAGGCGGGGATTGCTGTTCACGATTCGGATATGGCTGTCCATGATCTCTATTCGGGCTCGGGAGCCTCACTGATCGAGAAAGAATTTCCCGGAACCATCGTCAACGGAAAAGTTGATAGAGCCGAGCTCTCGGGCCGAGTTATAAATGACCCCCGGGCGATGGCGCGTCTCGAGGCGATCGTTCATCCCCACGTCGCCCAAGCCCGTGAAAAATTTCTCCGCGATGCTCGTGATCGCGGCGACCTGATCGTGGTCCTTGATATTCCATTGCTGTATGAGATTGGCGGCGACAGAGATGTTGATGCGATCGTGGTGGTCACGGCTCCCGACGCAATCCAGAAAGAACGTGTGCTTGCACGCCCGGGAATGACCGAGGAAAAATACGAACGCATTCTCGCCAGACAGATTCCGGATTCTGAAAAGCGCGCCCGCGCGCATTTTCTTGTTACAACCGACAAGGGGATTGAAAGCGCGCGTCGCCAGGTTGAATCAGTTCTAAGGGCGATTTCGCATGTTCAAAACGAGTGATAACAGTAAGTGAAATGAGGGAAATTATTCTTGACACCGAAACAACCGGCCTTGATCCGGCGAGCGGGCATCGGCTTGTGGAAATCGCTTGTGTCGAGGTGCTTAATTTGGTTCCAACAGGCCGATTTTTTCATTCATATATTGATCCCAAGCGTGATGTCCCCGAGGAAGCCTTCCGGGTTCATGGGCTCTCCGCCGAATTCCTCGCGGGGAAACCTTTGTTTGGCGACATCTGTCAGGAGTTTCTCGATTTTGCCGAAGATTCTCGCTTTGTAATTCACAATGCCGAATTCGACATGAAATTCATCAATCACGAACTTCAGCAAATTCATAGGCCGACCTTATCAATGGATCGGGTTTTCGACACCCTGGCATTCGCGCGCAAGAAACATCCCGGCGCGTCAAATTCCCTGGATGCCCTTTGCACGCGCTATCGTATCGATAACTCAAAACGATCGAAGCACGGAGCATTGCTCGACGCGGAAATTCTGGCGGAGCTTTACACGGAACTGATGGGTGGCCGTCAGACAGCCCTAGTGCTGTCCACGCAAACGAAAAAGGTTGCAAAGGCCTCTGTACAAACCGTATCCCCGCGGTCCACTCCGTTGGAGCCACGCCTGGGCCAAGATGAAGCCGTTGCTCATGACAAATTTAGAGTTACGCTCGGCGATGCCCCACTCTGGAAGCATTATATCGCCGAGTAACCAAGTTTCACTGAATTCAGTCAGGATGGAACGACATTGGCTTGCTGCTGCGCTTCGGCGAGACGCTGGCGATATAGCGCCGCGAAGTCGATCGGGTCGATGAACAGCGGCGGAAAGCCGCCGTTCCGAACCGCGTCCGCAATGATCTGGCGCGCAAATGGAAACAAAAGCCGCGGACATTCGATCATGACGACGGGCTGAAGTTCATTTGCGGGAATGTTGCGAAGGCGAATGATGCCGGCGTAATCAAGCTCGAACTTGAACAAGGTCAGGTCGCCATTCTGGGCCGAACCTTCCATGACGAGGTTGACTTCGAATTCGCTTTCGGTGGCTTGCTTCGCATTGACGTTGACCTGAATATTGATGTTCGGGCCTTGCGTCTGTGGGGCCAGAGATCTGGGAGCATGGGGATTTTCGAAGGAAAAATCCTTGATATATTGGGCGAGAACGTTCAACTGCGGAAGGTCGTCTCCGCTCATACCGTTGCCTTGATCAGCCATCTCTCGTCTCCAGAATATCCGTCCTGAACGCGAAAATCGAGAATACACGCGCCTCGCGATCTGTCGTGGTTGCGGTAACATGGGGTCGGGTTGAGTTCAAGCCGCGGGGCGGCCGGCTGAAGTCGCTAGGTCGATGCGTGAGGGCGACAGCGGGATTTGGCATTAAACGGCAGTTGGATTCGTATGGCTCGAGATAAGGAGGCGGATCGCTTTTCCGCGCGGGCGGCCCGATATGCAAGGGTGGGCCTGAATATGAGTGGTCTCGCCGCTCGACTCGCTGCCGCGAAACTGAACGGCGGCGGTCTACGAGGCGTTGATAACGCGATGGCGCTTTCGCGGGCGCTTGGTTCGCTCAAGGGGCCGATGATGAAGGTCGCCCAGATGATGGCGACAATCCCGGATCTTTTGCCCCCGGAATACGCCGAAGCGTTGCAGAAGCTTCAAGCTGACGCACCGCCAATGGGCTCGGCGTTTGTCGTCCGCAGAATGCGCGCCGAAATGGGCGATGGTTGGCGGGATCGATTTGCGAATTTTGATTTGAGACCGGCCGCGGCGGCGTCCCTTGGCCAGGTTCACAGGGCGAGAACGCTGGACGGTCAGGATGTCGCTTGCAAATTACAATATCCAGATATGGCCTCGGCGGTTGAAGCCGACCTTGCTCAACTCGATGTTCTGTTTGCGCTGCACCGAAGGATGGACACGGCTATCGACACGAGGGAAATCGCCGGCGAGATCGGTGAACGCGTGCGGGAAGAACTCGATTATGAGCGAGAGGCAAAGCACGCCGCGCTCTATGCAGCCATGTTGTCCGACGACCTGCTGGTACAGGTCCCCGGCGTCCGCTCCGATTTGTCGACCCGGCGATTATTGACGCTTGAATGGTTGGACGGCGAGCGATTGCCCACATTCCAGGGGGCGCCTCAAGAGACGAGAAACAAAATCGGTCTGGCCATGTATGGCGCATGGTGGGGACCATTCAGCCGCTTCGGCGTGATCCATGGCGATCCTCATCTCGGCAATTACTCGGTGTTCAATCGCGGGGAGGGTATCAACCTGCTCGACTATGGCTGCGTCCGCATTTTTCCGCCTAGCTTTGTCGGAGGTGTCGTTGATCTCTATCGTGGGCTTCTGGACAATGATCTGGCGCGTGTCGTCCATGCCTACGAAACCTGGGGCTTCAAGGGCCTGCGGAATGATCTGATTGAAATCCTGAATATCTGGGCTCGTTTCATCTACGGCCCCCTTCTGGAAGATCGGGTCAGGACCATCGCCGATGGAATTGAACCGTCAAAATATGGACGTCGCGAAGCCTATGCAGTTCACATGGCTCTGAAACAAAAAGGCCCGCTGACCATTCCCAGGGAATTTGTTTTCATGGACCGAGCGGCTATCGGTCTTGGAGCGGCATTTCTGCGCCTCGACGCCAGGCTGAATTTTCATCGACTCTTCGAGGAAGCGATTGGAGAGGATTTCGCGGTTACGCAGGTCGCGTCGCGGCAACGCAAGGCGCTGGGTCAGGTCGGGCTGTTGATGAATTGAGACGGGCCGGTCCCGACGAGTTTAGGGCAAATGAAATTACGCCCTGTCGCGTTGTTTTGGACTGCCCAGGGTGGCTTGGACCGGCGGTCGACCGGATTGCCGAGTTCGCGGCTTTGCGCTAATCAGGACGTGAAATGTCATTTTCTCGAGGGTTCACATGACTGACAATCAGGCTGTCGCGGGCGGGCATCCGGACATGGATTACGCCGAACACGAACGCACCTACGAAGGATTTCTGACGTTCAGCAAATGGGGCGTCATTTTTGTAGTCTTGCTCCTGATCTTCATGGCCGTGACGCTGTTGTAACGACAGAATCGCGAAAGCCGAGCCGGGTTGCGGCGTTGGCGATCGCGAGTGGTGAATCGGCGTTACGGCGTCAGATGATCTGGTTCAGGGGGAGCGAGCCCGATGCGCATTGCAGTGCCGACCGAAACCGCGGCCAACGAAGATCGCGTCGCCGTGTCGCCGGAAACGGTCAAAAAGCTTGGCGCGCTTGGCGCCGAGGTTGTAATCCAGGCAGGGGCCGGTGTTGCCTCCGGAGTTCCCGATAGCGAGTTCGCGGCCGCGGGCGCGAAAATCGAGCCCACGGCCGCCGCAACTCTTGCGGCCGCCGATATTGTTCTCGCCGTTCGACGACCCGCGGCGGCGGCATTGGCAGGCGTTTCCAAAGGCGCGGCGGTCATCTCCATCATGGACCCCTACGGCGCCGACTTGGCGCTCCAGGAGTTGGCGAATACTGGCGTGAGCGCCTTCGCAATGGAGTTGATGCCGCGCATTACCCGCGCCCAGGTGATGGACGTTCTGTCCTCCCAGGCCAATCTGGCCGGCTATCGAGCGGTGATCGACGCGGCCGCGGAATACGGTCGCGCCCTTCCCATGATGATGACGGCTGCGGGCACGGTGCCCGCCGCCAAGATTTTCATCATGGGGGTTGGAGTCGCGGGTCTTCAGGCGATCGCCACGGCGCGCCGGATGGGCGCGATTGTCACGGCGACAGACGTGCGACCTGCGACCAAGGAGCAGGTTGAGTCCCTTGGCGCGAAATTTCTTGCGGTCGAAGACGAAGAGTTTCAGCAGGCTCAGACGGCGGGAGGGTACGCCAAGGAAATGTCCAGTGAGTACCAGGCCAAGCAGGCCGCTCTCACAGCCGCCCATATTGCAAAGCAAGACATCGTCATTTCGACCGCGCTGATACCTGGGCGTCCCGCGCCGAGGTTGATCTCCGCTGAAATGGTAAAATCCATGCGGCCCGGATCGATTATTGTCGATCTCGCGGTGGAACGAGGCGGCAATTGCGAACTTGCCAGGCCCGGCGAAGTCGCCGTTACGGACAACGGCGTCAAGATTGTTGGCCATCTCAATGTCGCGGGTCGACTTGCCGCGACCGCCTCAAGCCTCTATGCCCGCAATCTTCTGGCTTTTGTCGATACGCTAATCGACAAGGAATCCAAAACTTTCGCGCCCAAATGGGACGACGAGCTCGTCAAGGCGACGTTGCTCACCAAGGATGGCGCGGTCGTGCACCCGAGTTTTCCGCCAAAGACTTAAACCTGGCGGCCCGGTTTACGATCATCATTTGACTAGCCCAACCTGGAGAGGGCGACGAAATGGCCAATGAGGCGACACAGCATTTCATCGAAACGGTCCGAAAGGCCGCGGAGGCTTACAGCGATCAAGTCGCTGGCGCGGCCGGCGATGTGGCGCACGCGGCGTCTGGTGGCGTGATTGATCCCTTCGTGTTCCGTCTGGCTATTTTCGCGCTTGCGATTTTTGTCGGCTACTATGTCGTCTGGTCTGTCACGCCCGCGCTCCATACACCTTTGATGTCCGTCACCAATGCGATTTCCTCGGTTATTGTCGTTGGCGCGCTTCTGTCGGTTGGCGTTGACGCTAGCGCGGCCGACGGCGACGGGCCACTCTGGGCGCGTGTTTTCGGTTTCATCGCGCTGATTCTCGCATCCGTGAATATCTTCGGCGGCTTCCTTGTGACGGAACGCATGCTGGCCATGTACAAGAAGAAGGGCTGAGCCAATGAGCGCTAGTTTCGCCGCCCTTTTGTATCTTGTCTCAGGCATCCTCTTTATTCTCGCGCTGCGCGGCCTGTCGCACCCATCATCATCGCGGCAGGGTAATCTCTTCGGCATGGTCGGCATGGCGATTGCGGTTGTCACCACGCTGGCCTATCGCGCCCCATCCGGCTTTTCTGGCTGGCTTCTCGTCATTGTTGGAATCGCGATCGGTGGCGGCTTCGGCGCCTGGCGCGCGCGCACCGTGCAGATGACGGCGATGCCTCAGCTGGTGGCCATGTTCCACTCGCTCGTCGGATTAGCCGCGGTTTTCGTTGCCGCTGGCGCGCTTTATGCGCCACAGGCTTTCGGTATCGGCGCGCCGGGCTCGATCCACGGCGCCAGCCTCGTCGAAATGTCGCTGGGACTTGCGATTGGCGCGGTGACCTTTACCGGCTCGATCATAGCATTCCTGAAGCTCGACGGACGCATGTCCGGCAAGCCGATCATGCTGCCTCAACGCCACGTGATCAACATTGGCCTGGCGGTTCTGCTGGTCCTGCTGATTGGCGGTTTCATGGCGAGCGAAAGCCACGCGCTTTTCTGGTTGATCGTTCTGGTGTCGATGGCTCTTGGCGTCCTCCTGATCATTCCGATCGGCGGCGCCGACATGCCCGTGGTTGTCTCAATGCTGAATTCTTATTCAGGATGGGCGGCGGCCGGTATCGGTTTTACCCTTGGCAATCTCGCGCTGATCATCACCGGCGCTCTGGTGGGCTCATCCGGCGCCATCCTCAGCTACATCATGTGCAAGGGCATGAATCGCTCTTTCATTTCCGTTATCCTCGGTGGTTTTGGTGGCGAGACGGAAGCGGCGGCCGGAGCCGCGGAGACGCGGCCTGTCAAGCAAGGGTCGGCTGAAGACGCCGCCTACATGATGAAGAACGCCTCGAAGGTCATCATCGTGCCCGGCTATGGCATGGCGGTCGCGCAGGCGCAGCATGCGCTACGCGAGATGGCCGACCTGCTCAAGAAAGAGGGCGTCGAGGTCAAATACGCCATTCATCCAGTCGCCGGCCGAATGCCGGGCCACATGAATGTCCTCCTCGCGGAAGCCAACGTTCCCTACGACGAGGTGTTTGAACTCGAGGACATCAATTCGGAATTCGCGCAGGCCGATGTCGCTTTTGTCATTGGCGCGAACGACGTCACCAATCCGGCGGCCAAGACCGACCCGAAATCGCCAATTTACGGAATGCCAATCCTTGATGTCGAACGCGCCAAGACCGTTCTCTTCATCAAGCGCGGAATGGGGTCGGGTTATGCCGGTGTCGAGAACGAATTGTTCTTCAAGGACAATACCATGATGCTTTTCGCCGACGCGAAGAAAATGGTCGAAAATATCGTCAAGGCGTTGGGACACTGAGCGGTCAGCCGACTTCTTTGGGCCGCGTCTATTCCGCCATCTGGGGAATTGGAAAGCCGCGCTTGGGATTTACGCCACGTCTTGCGAAATGAAGACGCCGCCGCGCCTAAAGGCTCATGCACGCCCGACGCGATTCTGGCCTTCCCGGCCGGCGCGATTGTTGGGATCGGCGATCAAGGCTCGGCTATAGGACTCGATCGCCTTGCTTTTGTTGCCCTGCTTCTCGTAGGCAAGGCCGAGCCCGGCCCAAGCGTCGGCGTTTTTGTTGTCGACATTCAGCGCCGCGTTGAAATCCTCGATCGCCAGATCATACTTGCCGATCGCCGTGAGGCTCTGTCCGCGGGCGAGGTAGGGAGCCGCCGCGAAGGGATCGCGGTCAATGGCATTGTCGAAATCCGTAATGGCGCGGGCATTGTCGCCATTGCGTTGATAGATCAATCCGCGGGCGTGAAAGGCCTGTGCCCCTTCGGGATTGAGACGGATCGCCTGATCGAGATCGGCCATCGCCTCCTGTGAACTTCCACGCGTGCGTAAGAGATTTGCGCGACCGAGATATGCCGGCGCATGATTTGGGTTGGCCGAGATCGCCCGACCAAAATCCGCGAGCGCCGCATCGTTCTGATTAATCTGACGCTCGGCCAACGCGCGGTTGGTGAATGCAGATGCATCGCCAGGATTTATTTTAATCGATTGATGAAAATCTGCGATGGCTTCCTGATAACGACCGGCGCGCGCATAAGCAGCGCCACGCGTGTTATACGCTTGGGCGCTATTCGGATTCCGCTTCACCACATCGCTCAAAGACGCGATATTGTCGGAAAACGAGCCATCGGGGGCCTCGACCTCGGCAATCCGCGGACCCCCGGAGGTCATTGCGCCGCCATCCACGGTTCCACAGCCGGCTAGCGCCAGACCGACGGCGACAACACAGCCAAGGAGTCCGGACCTCGGTCCAAAGTTGGTTTGAGGCAGGATAACGGTCATTTTTGGCGCATACTCACAAAAGGCGCTGACGCCTCTCGCGGCGCCGTCCAGAAGGCAGGTTTGGGACTTCCCTAACCGCCGATCCGACCTTAACAAGGGATCAACAAAATATATAGCGATCCATGAACCGATCGTGAAACGCCAGCGGTCCTTTGGACCCGCGAGGTCAGGCCGTCAATCAGCCGACTAGCGACGAGCGACGATTTCTGGCTTGGGCTTCGTGGGAAGGAGACCTTCCCGTTGCATCTTCTTGCGGGCAAGCTTGCGAGCCCGGCGGACGGCCTCGGCCTTTTCGCGCGCTCGTTTTTCCGAGGGCTTCTCGTAATGCCCGCGAAGCTTCATCTCGCGAAAAATGCCTTCACGTTGCATCTTCTTTTTCAGCGCCTTGAGCGCCTGATCGACATTGTTGTCGCGGACGAGAACCTGCACTCGCTGTTCCTTGGGTTAAGGCGCGCGTCCCGGACGCGCCGCGCCTGATTTTGGAAAAACAAATCCGGGCGCAACCGGAGCGCCAAACCGTGGACGCGGCGGATATCAGAGTCCAGCGTGGTTGTCTAGCATTTTTGGCGCTAAAAGGAAGCTTGCGCATTGCCCGATCAGGCGGCTAATCCTGCATTCCTCGCGGTCTGGCGAGGTTGGCGGGCCATTGTCTCCATGGCGCATACGATCACGCATTTCAGGGCCGGTTCCCATTCTAGAGTCCCTGTCCCGTCCGCCCAGATCGTCCTCACGGGCCTTGCCCATTGCGTAATCTGGAGTCTGGCGCCGCCGCTCTTTCTCGGAAACCTCCATAGCGACACAGTGGAGGCCACGTCTTGGGCCACCCACTGGGATCTTGGCTATTTCAAGCACCCGCCCCTTGTTGCCTGGGTGTTAAACCTGGTCGGTTCGCTTCCGGGCTCCCGGATGGTGAATGATCTGCTTTTGTCGCAGGCGACAGTCGCGATAACAGCGGCCTTTCTCTGGCGCACGGTTGGGCTCTTTGCCAATCGCCGGACGGCGTTGGCGGCGGTCGTGATCTATCTGGCGTCCCCGCCAGCGACCTATTTCGCCACGCAGGTCAATCACAATTCTTTTTCAATCCCTTTCGGCGCGGCGATTCTGTGTTTTGGCCTAGCATATATGAAACGTCGGCGAAGCCTCGACATTGCACTGCTGGGTCTGGCGGCGGGCCTAGGACTCTTGACCAAATATCAGACGGCGTTCAATTTACTGACGCTAGGGGTGCTTGCGGTTGTGGTCCCGGCATTTCGATGGGTATGGCGTGACCCACGGAGCTATGTCGGAGCATTGCTCGCCTTTCTGATTTTTGGGCCTCACCTCTGGTGGGATTACAATCACGGCTGGCGGACTATTCTTTATGCCTCTACTGATCGGCCGCTGCGGACGTTCGGCGATTTCGGTTACAGCCTGAATGAATTGCTCGACGGTTTGTTGATGTGCGCCGTTGGGCCGCTACTCGCCTGGCTGATCTTGGGTCGTCCCAACCTTGTTTTGGGATGCGATGCCCGCGCGCGGCTTGGCGTGTGGATCGGGCTGACGCCGATCGTCGTCATGATCGCTCTTGGTTTCGGCAGTGGCCAGATCCTCCGGCAAGGCTGGCTCATCCCGCAAATTCCCGGGGTGGCGATCGCATTGGCGCTGATGTACGCCCGGAGCCTGAATGCAATTGTTTTGGCGCCCTTATCGGTCGCCTTTCGCTCAATCTTGCTATCGGTTGGTCAGGTCATCGCATTCGCGACTTTTCTCATGTCGCGTTCGCTGACTGGGAATCCAGTCGCGGCTTACTCGTTGGACGGCAGGCTATTGGCGAGCAGTGTCCAAGCGGTGTGGAACGACCGCAATGCTGGTCCTATCCCCTGTATCGTGATGCCAAACCGCAGTTATGCGCTTGCAATGGTGCTCTATGCCAACCCTGTTCCGTTGGTGGTCGATCTCGATCTTTCAGGGCTTCCCGAGAAAGATCCGCTGGCCGCCTGTCGGTTAACCGGAGGACTGGCAATTACACCCGATGGACAGGAATATAATAATGAACTCAATATCTTGAATATGAAAGCAGTGACGGTAACGGTCCCGACCTGGCCGCGCGTTGGTGCGATGACCTGGACGTTTCAGATTTACGTAATCCCGCCCCCCGGATAGGGCGTATCAACCGGCGCGGCCGAATCGCTTTTCGATGTAGTCGGAGACGATGACCTTGAAGTCTCCTGCGATGCTTGGGCCACGAAGAGTCATTGCCTTCTTGCCATCAATGAAAACGGGCGCGACAGGAACTTCTCCGGTCCCTGGCAGGGAAATCCCGATATCCGCGTGTTTGGATTCCCCTGGCCCGTTCACGATGCAGCCCATGACAGCGACGTTCAAATTTTCGACACCAGGATACCGGACTTTCCACCCCGGCATTTCGTCTCGGATGTGATTTTGAATGTCCCGCGCCAGTTCCTGAAAAACCGTCGACGTCGTGCGCCCGCATCCGGGACACGCGGCGACAAGCGGCACGAATGTACGAAACCCCATGGTTTGCAGAAGTTCCTGCGCGACCGTGACTTCGATTGTCCGGTCTCCGCCAGGTTCGGGCGTGAGCGACACGCGAATCGTATCCCCGATACCTTCCTGCAGCAGAATGCCCATGGCGGCGGACGATGCGACAATGCCCTTTGAACCCATTCCTGCCTCGGTCAATCCGAGGTGCAAGGCGTGGTTGGACCGTTCCGCGAGTGTTCGATAAACGGCGATCAGGTCCTGCACGGCGGAAACCTTGGCGGACAGGATGATCCGGTCGCGAGGGAGACCGATTTCCTCCGCGCGTTCGGCCGACCAGATCGCCGACCGTACCAGAGCTTCGCGAGTGACCGCGCGAGCGTCGAGGGGACGAGGCAATCTGGCGTTTTCGTCCATCATTCCGGTTAGCAGATCCTGATCGAGAGAACCCCAGTTTGCGCCTATGCGCACGGCCTTGCCATGCTTGATCGCTTGTTCGACGATGGCGCTGAATTGCCGGTCTTTCTTGTCCTTGAAGCCGACGTTGCCGGGGTTTATGCGGTATTTGTCCAGAGCGCGTGCGCATTCTGGATGATCAGCCAGAAGCTTGTGCCCGATATAATGAAAATCTCCGACAATCGGCGTGGTCACGCCCATTCGCAGCAGCTTTTCCTTGATTCGAGGGACAGCGACCGCCGCCTCGTCGCGGTCGACCGTAATCCGCACGATCTCGGAGCCCGAGCGCGCCAGCGCCGCGATCTGGGCGACCGTGCCTTCGACATCCGCCGTATCGGTATTCGTCATGGATTGAACAACGATCGGGGCGTCGCCGCCCACGATAACCGAACCGGGACCCTCGCCGATGCGCACGCCAATCGTATTATGGCGGGACGCGGGAGAGGCGGCAGGGTTGTCGATTTTCAGGCTTGTCGTCATGATTGGATAACCGTTTTGAGGAAGCGAACTCTAGGCGGCTTGGTATTTGGGGGCAAGCGCCGGACGAAACTGCCGGCTTGCCGTTGGAGTAGCTGCGGCCTTCCGAGAGTTCATTCTTCCGTCGCTTGAAAAATTGATGCGTCAATGCGATGAATTCAGGAACACTTGATGTCCTATGTCCAGAATATTCTGCAGCCGGGCGAGAAGCTGTTGCTGACGGGCCGGGTCCACTGGATCGGCTTCTGGCGAGCTTTGGTATGTTTTGCGCTCACGTTTACGCTGTTGCTGTTTCAACCATCGCCGCCGGGATTTCGGTTGGTATTTGAAGCCGCGTCCATTTTTCTAGGCGGCCTTGGACTAGCGTTCGGCATCCGCGTTGCATTCGTTCGCTGGGGAACGGAAATCGCCGTTACGGATCGTCGCGTGATCTACAAGCGAGGCGTTATTGCGCGTCATACAGCGGAAATTAATATGGACAAGGTCGAAACAGTTCTGGTCGAGCAATCCCTGCTTGGTCGATTGCTGAATTATGGCGCGGTTTCGATCAGGGGCTCCGGAGCAAGTATCGAAACGCTGCGGAATATCGCTCACCCCATAGCGTTGCGCAGCGCGATCACGGCGCGATGATCGAAAAAGTTCGACTAGCCAATAACGAAGCCGGGGAGTGCGCGCATGACTCGCTTTGATTTTGCCGCGCAGCGCCTTTTTGTTGACACGCCTCTCGGTGCGGGAGCCAACGTTTCTCTCAACCGGGACCAGACAAATTATTTGTTGAATGTCTTGCGCCTTGAAACGGGGGCGCGAATTCTTGCTTTCAATGGTCGCGATGGCGAATGGCTTGCGCGCCTTGAGGTTGCGCGCAAACGTGACGCCGCCCTATGCGTGGAGACGCTTGATCGCGCTCAAACCCTCCCTGGCAACATCCACTTGCTTTTCGCGCCACTGAAACATACGCGGCTCGATTACATGGTCCAGAAAGCCGTCGAAATGGGCGTCAGTCGACTTGCGCCTGTTTTGACCCGACGAACGCAGGTCCACCGCCTGAATCTCGATCGCATGCGCTCAAATTGCGTCGAGGCAGCCGAACAATGCGGCGTCCTGTGCCTGCCGGAAATTGTTGAACCCATTACATTGGAAAAGGTTGCATCAACCTGGCCCGGGTCGCGGCAGTTGATTTTTTGCGACGAGGACGCCCCGGTGTCCGATCCAATCGGCGCGCTGAGATTGCGAGAATCAGTCGCAAATTCGTCCTTGGCGGTCCTGATTGGACCGGAAGGGGGATTCGATCCCGCCGAGCGGGCCTCTTTGATGGCCATTCCTGGCTCACTGGCTATCTCGCTCGGACCGCGCATTTTGCGCGCGGACACTGCGGCGGTGGCGGCGCTCGCGCTTGTCCAGGCCGCGCTTGGGGACTGGCGCGGCCAGTTGGGGTGAGGATTTGGCGCCACGGTCCGTAACTTCATGTATTACCCCGATGCGGCGACCACGATCTCGCCATTTTGTTGACCGCATGACAGTCCGCTCTGAAGCTCATGAAGCAAACCGCCGATCCCAATCGGCGGTATCGCAAATCAGGACCCGTCCATGACCGCTGCCTCTATCCGTGGCTATTTTCTGGGCCTTTTCGCATTGCCGGCCGCGATATTCGCAATATTGTCCGCGCCCGCCCGGGCTGCCTGCGAAGGATCCGCGGACATTGGTATGCCGAACGCAGCCAGGCCGTGCGCTCAGGTCGAAGAGCGGCTTCGGCTCGATCCACGCGGCCGGCGGGACATTTCTCCCTGGGGCGCCGTCAATTCATTCGCGCCAATCGGCGAAGGGGGGATATCGCCCGCGCATCAGAGGCTCGATGGTGGTTATGGAATCAATGCTCCGCGGTTACGCTGAATTCCGCCGCGACGCCTTGCGCCCGACTTTTGTCCTCGTTATTCGCCATTGAGCATTCTGGGGCGGAAGGCGAAGCTTTTGAGCAATCAATTCGAGGATATGGATTTTGTCACATGCGCAACAGAGCTTGCGCGGCAGGCGGGCAAGATAGCTCTCGACTATTATCGCGTCGGCGAAAAAACCACCGCCTGCGTGGAGCACAAGGATGGTGGTTCGCCAGTTACAGAGGCCGACAAGCGGGTAGACGGGTTCTTGCGGAAGAGGCTACTGGAGCTTGCACCCGATGGCGGGTGGTTGTCGGAGGAAACGATCGATAATGCTGATCGACTGACCCGAGAGCGAATTTTCATCGTTGATCCGATCGATGGGACGCGGGCTTTCATGTCCGGCGATCCACGCTGGGGCGTTTGCGTGGCGCTCATCGAAGCCGGTCGGCCGAGCTTCGGGATTTTTCATATGCCGGCAATGGGCGTTACGTATGTCGCGGCGCGCGGCCGTGGGGCGACCCGGAATGGATTGCCCATCTTGGCTTCGTCCTGTGCGGCGTTAACAAGCGCGCTGATCGCAGGTCCAAAGGGTACGCTGAGGGCGCTTTCAGATGCCGGCGTCAGCTTCCGAAGCGAGCCCCGCATTCCTTCGCTTGCCTATCGCTTGGTCAGGGTTGCGGAGGGCAGTCTGGACGGGGCTATCGCCTCGACCAATGCATGCGATTGGGATATAGCCGCCGCCGACGCCATCCTTGTCGAAGCTGGGGGTAGTCTGACCGACGTTGAGGGACTGCCGCCCGTGTACAACAAGGTTGAATTCCGGCATGGCATGCTTTGTGCCGCGCCGGCAGCGGTTCAGGGAGACCTGATTCGGGCGTTGCGCGAGGCGCTCGGAGAAAACAACATGTAAGGGGTTGAAAAACGATAGAGTTTTCAATCTATGGACAAATTCTTTCGGCGCTTATGGCGCTACTCCAGCGCTTGCACAATCACGAGGATCCTCATGGCTAACCACGACGCGACGCTTGAATCCAAGCAACTCCTTCATCTCGTTTTTGGCGGAGAATTGACCGCCCTCGGCGGAGCCGAATTTCGCGATACGAAGGCAATCGACATCGTGGGCATCTTTCCGAATTACGCGTCGGCCCACGCTGCGTGGAAGGCCAAGGCGCAGATGACGGTCGATAACGCCTTGGTTCGATACTTCATTGTGCACATGCACCGTTTTATGGATCCGTCCTGAGGAACATGTTGAAACGATTTGGTCGAGCAGCCTTCGTCCAATCCATGATCGGGGTCGTCGCCGTCGCATGGCTTTGGCTGGTGCGCTCCACAACCCGATTTGAAGTGGAGCCACGCGGCTTTCCCGATCTTGTGCGGGACGATTGTCCGATCATTGTCGCAATGTGGCACGGACAACATTTCATGGTCTCCTTTGCCTGGCCAAAGGGCTTGCGTGTCAGCGCGCTGATCTCGCGTTCGGGCGATGGCGAATTGAACGCACAATTGCTTGAAAGACTCGGCGTCGAACCTATTCGCGGTTCGGGAGGCTCGGGCCCGAAAATTCGCAAGCGTGGCGGCGCGATGGCTTTCCGCGAAATGCTCCGGCGCCTGCGGGACGGATCGTCCATCGTTCTGACAGCGGACGTGCCAAAAGTTGCCCGTGTTTGCGGCGACGGCATCGTCGCGTTGGCTCGCTTGTCAGGCCGACCAATTTTCCCGATCGCGGTCGTCTGCCGGTGGCGCATCGATTTCCGAAGCTGGGATCGCGCTTCGGTTGGACTCCCGTTTGGTCGGGGCGCAATGGTCCTCGGCGCGCCAATTCACGTCGCGGTCGACGCGGGTTCAGCCGAACTCGAAGCAGCGCGCCGCGCAGTCGAGTGGGGGCTTAACAGGGCGCATGCTAAAGCCTACGCCCTTGCCGGATCGGTTGATCCATGGGACGAACTCGCCGCCGGGCCGAGTACCTCCACATGAATGTGTTTTCGGATCCTTTGCTCGTCGCCTATCGAGTAACCACGATGGTGCTTGGTCCGCTCGCGCCGGCGCTGCTGGCCTGGCGTCGTCGTCGCGGCAAGGAAGACCCAGGACGAATCGGCGAACGCCTGGGCAGGACGGAATTGATCCGCCCCGACGGTCGTCTAGCCTGGCTGCATGGCGCCAGTGTCGGCGAAGGGCTTGCGCTATTGCCATTGGTTGAGAGACTGATCGAGCGCGGATTTAGGGTAATCGTAACCACAGGCACGGTCACTTCCGCGAAAATTCTGGGCGTTCGTTTGCCGCTAGGGGCGATCCACCAATACGCGCCCATTGACGTCCCAGCGGTCATGGGGCGGTTCTTGGAGCATTGGCGACCAGATCTGGTGGCGATCGCGGAATCCGAGATATGGCCAAATATGTTATGCGAAACACGACGACGCTCGATTCCGCTCGTGCTCGTCAACGCGCGATTGTCACGCCGATCGTTCAGTCGTTGGCGCATGTTTCCGCGAACGATAGGGCCGTTATTGGGTCGGGTTGATCTGATTCTGGCGCAAACTTATGAGGATGCCCTTCGCCTCGAGCGGCTTGGCGCGCCGCGCGTGCAGATCGCCGGCAATCTCAAATACGATGTGCCGCCGCCGCCGATCGATCCAGTCAAACTGGCCGAATTGACAGCGGCGATTGGACCAAGGCCGGTCTGGCTTGCCGCGTCAACGCATCCGCCGGAAGAGGACATCATTATCGAGGCGCATATTCAGGCGGCCGGGCAAAGGCCTGGACTGTTGACGATCATAGCCCCTAGGCATGTCGCGCGCGGAGCCGATATTGCGGGGATTGCGGCCGCAAGAGGCATAGTGACCGCGTTGCGTTCGCGCGGCGATCCCATCACTCGAGAAACAGGGCTTTATGTCGCTGATACGATGGGCGAACTCGGTGTATTTTATCGACTCGCGGGTCTTGTATTTGTCGGAAAATCGATTGGCGGCGCAGCCGGAGGTCAGAACCCGATTGAGCCGGCCAAACTTGGAGCCGCGGTTCTGCACGGCCCCGACGTTGCGAATTTTGTGGAGGTTTATCGGGCCATTGACACGGCGAAGGGAGCGATCATGGTGGCAGATGCATCCACGCTCGCGCGCACTCTTGGCGCGCTGCTTTCGGACCCAGCCAGCGCTCGGCTGATGGCTCGCGCGGCGGGTGAGGCAGTTGACCGTTTGGGAGGCGCGACAAATGTCGTTATGACCGCGCTTGAGCCTTATTTGATGCAAATGCAATTGGAGCGGCGATAGTGCGGGCGCCCCATTTCTGGTGGGAGGATGCGCCATCCCTGACCGCTCAGCTGCTGCGACCGATCGGCTCGCTGGCTGGGGGAATCGCGGCCCGCCGCATGTCACGGTCCGGCGTCGCCGTTGGCGTCCCGGTCATTTGTGTTGGAAATTTTGTGGTGGGTGGTGCGGGCAAGACGCCAATCGCGTTGGCGATTGGCGAAATACTGAAAAGGCGCGGCGAACGACCCGTGTTCCTATCAAGGGGATATGGCGGCAAGCCTTCGCGAGCGCCAGTGATCGTTGATGCGACGCGACATGATGCTGGCGATGTCGGCGATGAACCGTTGCTTCTGGTGCGTTTGGCGCCGACCATCGTTTGCGTTGATCGACGCGCCGGAGCCAGGGCGGCGATCGTAGAAGGCGCCTCGATCCTGATCATGGACGATGGGCTACAGAACGCCGCGCTTGAAAAACATTTGACGTTTGCGGTCGTGGACGCGGAAGTTGGTGTCGGTAACGGACTATGTATCCCGGCCGGCCCGCTACGCGCGCCTCTCGCGACTCAATGGTCGCGTGTTGATGCGCTTGTCGTCGTCGGCGACGGTTCGGCGGGTGAAGTGATTTCTAGCCAAGCGCTAGCTCTTGGCAAGCCGGTTTTATCGACGCGATTGTGTCCCTCGGCGGAGGCGGCGCCGCGTTTTGCGGGACGTCGCGTTTTGGCGTTCGCAGGAATCGGGCGGCCGGAAAAATTCTTTACGTCCTTGGCGGAGGTTGGCGCGCATATTGTCGCGCAACGTGAATTTCCAGACCACTACGCTTATAAAATCACTGATTTAGATGAATTGATGCGCGAAGCGGCGAAAATGGACGCTGTTCTCGTGACAACGGAAAAGGATGTGGTTCGTATCCCGCCCGGCGCGGTCGTTGAGACGCTGCCTGTAACCGCCAAGTTTTCGGATGAAAACTTACTGGGCGGCCTGATAGACCGAGCCATCGAGTACCTGCCGTTAAATACTGAATAAAATTAGAGCCTTAGGTCGACACCAAGCCTCGTCAGTTTCGCTTGCGGAGATGCATAGGCTTCCTGCTTATCGACATCCCAGTATTTGAGCTCATCGAGCGGAATCGGCGCGCCAGTCACGCCGCAACGCACAAAAGCCCCCGGACGAATGACCCGAAAATCTCCGTCGCGAAAATCGACGAGAGCTTCGCCTGCCGGCGGGGTTTGCCTTTCGTAGCGGTTCATCTTGAATCTCTATTCCTTTCGCAGCGATCGACCGCGAATTTAGTCGACGGAATCGTTAAGCGCCAGTCGCGTCAACCGACATGAGCTTCATATCCCCCCGCGCTCACGGTTTTAGCTAATTGTTCCGCCGCAGCCAGCGTGGTCACGGATATCCTGCCGCTCTTCAAATCGACAATTACGTGCGCGGCGGGATCAACGCGTTTGATCGCCTTGGTGACGGCGCTAACGCAACCCTTACAAGTCATGCCCTTCACAGTCAATTCGACGTGGTTGCCTTGGCCCATTCGAGTGTTCCTGGTCGCCGATCAGGCCTCGCGAACGGCCTCGCCTTCGATCTCTATGAGATATGCGGGGTTTGCAAGACCCGCAACCTGTATGAAGGTGCTGGCCGGGCAATGATCGCCCAGTCGCCTGTTACGGATTTCGCGCACAACGCCTGCCCCGCCAGCTTGAGCACTGAAGATCGTCAATTTGACGAGGTCCGCCTTCGTCATCCCCGCCGCGTTGAGCACGGCGAACAAATTGTCGAAGACAAGTTCCGTTTGCGCTTCCAGTCCCTCGACGACGGTTCCGTCGGCCCTCGCTCCAACCTGCCCCGAGATAAGGAGGCGTTTTGAAATGGGTCCGTGGAGCACGCCCTGGGAGAAACGGGAGGTCGGGCGCGAGACCGAGTTGGGATTGAGGTAGGTCGCCAAATAGCCTCTCCATCGGCCGGGAAAATTCATTGAGCATCAGGACGCGTATGGACACAATACCCGTTTGTAAGCGCCTGGAATTGCAGCCCCGAATTTGAAGGCCTGACTTTGGGGAATCGTGGCTTTCGATTCTCGTCCGAGAGAGATAGATTTTACTGATTCGAAAGCGTTTGACGCGGTTTGGCCAATTGGGGTCCCTAATGTTCGGCTGGTTTCAGGCTTTAATGCCCAGGGAAGAGAAATTTTTCGATCTTTTCGAGAGGCATGCGCAAACGCTTGTGGCCGGTTCTCGCGCGCTGCGTTCGGTTCTGGATGGCGGCCCCGACCTCGCGGTCAACTGCGCGCGCGTTTCAACCCACGAGAGCGAAGCGGACGCCATCGCCAGGGACGTCATGCTCGCGGTGCGGCGGACATTCATCACGCCTTTTGATCGAGGTGACATCCAGGAGCTGATTGCGTCCATGGACGACGCCATCGACCAAATGCAGCAAACGACCAAGGCGATCACGCTTTTCGAGGTGACACAATTCGATCCTCTCATGCGGGAAATGGGCGATCTCATCGTTAAGGCCGCCGATTTGACGGTTCTGCTCGTCGGCGCGTTGCGGCAAATGCGACGCGAGGCTACGCGCCTGAGCGCGATGGTCGAGGAAATGACCGAACTTGAGGAGCAAACAGATCAATTGCACGACAGGGGCATCAAGGCTCTCTTTTTGACGCACAGGACCGCCGATCCGATGGCGTTCATCGTCGGATCGGAAATTTTTGGCCACCTAGAAAAGGTCGCGGATCGCTTCGAGGACGTCGCCAACCGCATTAGCGCCATTTTGATCGAACATATCTAGCGTCTGGAGGTCGTTGAGGTGCACGTCATTCCGCTTCCAATGTTGTATGCGCTGATCGCGGTGGCGCTTTTGTTCGATCTCCTGAACGGCTTGCACGACGCGGCTAATTCAATAGCCACGATAGTTTCAACGCGCGTCTTGCAACCCCGGCTGGCGGTTATATGGGCGGCGTTCTTCAATTTTGTCGCGTTCATGGTGTTTGGCCTCAGCGTGGCTCAGACCGTCGGCTCGGGCATCATTGATCCGGACATCGTGGATGCTGCAGTTATTTTCGGCGCGTTAATGGGCGCTATTGTCTGGAATGTCCTGACCTGGATCGTGGGTATTCCGTCCTCGAGCTCCCACGCGTTAATCGGTGGCTTGGTGGGCGCCGGTTGGGCCAAGGTTGGATTTTCTTCGGTCGTCTGGGTTGGTCTGTTCAAGACCGCTGGCGGAATTGTCTTTTCCCCCGCGCTGGGCTTCGTCCTGGCGTTGATTCTCTCGCTCGTGGTTGCATGGATATTCGTGCGTTCGACACCCTTCGCCGTCGATCACCTGTTTCGCTATATGCAGTTTGCCTCTGCGTCGCTTTATTCACTCGGACACGGAGGCAACGACGCGCAGAAGACAATGGGCATCATCGCCGTTCTGCTCTATTCACAGGGGCAACTTGAGGGAGGATTCCACGTTCCGTTCTGGGTTGTTCTGGCGTGCCAAGCGGCCATGGGCCTCGGCACACTTTTTGGAGGTTGGCGCATCGTCCATACGATGGGGTCGAAGATAACCCGGCTGACTCCGCAGCAGGGGTTTTGTGCGGAAGCGGGCGGCGCGATTACCCTTTTCATGGCTACCCATTTCGGAGTTCCAGTTTCGACCACGCACACTATCACCGGAGCGATCGTTGGCGTTGGCGCCGCGCGCAGGATGTCGGCCGTGCGTTGGAACATTGCCAAGGACATTGTAATTGCCTGGGCTCTAACCATGCCAGCGGCCGGGCTCATCGGCGCCGGCATGTGCGCGCTCGCAAGGGCGCTGGGGTAATTCGATGAAAGCACGCATCGGCAATGATCCAAGCGAACCGAGGAGGCAATACGCGGCGTTGCCTTGGCGTCGGACGACGACTCTGGAAATAATGCTCGTTTCCTCGCGTGAAACGCGGCGTTGGGTTCTGCCGAAGGGATGGCCGATGAAAGGCCGCAAGCCCCACGCCGCGGCGGCGCAGGAGGCGTTGGAAGAAGCTGGAATTATCGGGAAGGTCGCCAAGGAACCGATCGGCGCCTATCACTATGTAAAGCGCATGAAGAATGGTTCGGCCCAGCCATGTCAGGTCAGCATTTTTCCGTTCGAAGTTGAGCGAGAACGCAAATCATGGCCAGAAAAACATGAACGAATTCGCAAATGGTTCGCCATCGAGGAGGCGGCCGATTCGGTGGAGGAGTTGGAATTGCGCGATGTCATTCTGGCGTTCGGCGTCGCGGCCGGAGCCGTGATCAAGAAGCGAAAATCCCGGTTGATACCGGCAAAATAGCTGATCATCGAAAAGCGCGATCCGGTTGACCGCCACACCAAATTCGTTCCATGCTCAGGCCGTCAAGCGCCAATCAAGGCGCGCACGTGGGAGGACCGCATGGCCGTTAGGGAGACCATAGTTTCACTCTCGGTTTTGGCGGCCCTGTCGCTTGGTCAGGCCCAGTCCCGCGCGCAGGGCGTCATCGACGACTGGAATTCGGTCAATACGCCCGCGGCCCCGGCGCTTAAGCCGATTGTAGTCGATCCCCGGACAACGGCGCTTTTGCTCTTTGATTTCACGACCCAGACCTGTTCGCCCGATCGTCGACCACGATGCGCCGCCTCGGTTCCAAGGCTGAAGAAATTGCTGGACGACGCGCGCTCGCATGGGATGTACGTCATGTATTCCGTGGCCATCGCCGGCACGGGACGCACGGATATTCTGTCCGACATCAAATCCGCCGACTCCGAGCCTGTTTTGCCACCTCTCGGGCCTGATAAATTCATTAATAGCGATCTGGAAAAGACGCTGAAGGACAGAGGCATTATTACCCTCATCTTGACTGGCACCGCGGCCCAGACAACCGTTCTGCACACGGGCGGCGAGGCAGCGCTGCGCGGGTTCAAGGTTATTGTTCCGGTTGACGCCATGTCATCGAATGACGCTTTTCCAGAACTCTACACAGCCTGGCATCTCGCTAATTCGGCGCGCATCATGGACGCCACGACGCTAACAGCCGTGAACATGATTTCCTACAAGTAAAAAGCGAAGGAGATTGACATGCTTGGATTGACGACGCGGATATCGATGCTCGGACTGGCGACCGTTTTCTTCGGAGCGGATCTCTCTCGCGCCGAAGTTCGGACCCAGAGCTTTGATTACAAGGAAGGCGATACGGTGCTTGAGGGCTTCCTCGCATGGGATGACGCCAAAGTGGGAAAAATGCCTGGTATCGTTGTATTTCCGCAATGGACGGGTCCATCGGATCACGAGCGCGGGGCGGCTGTCGATCTCGCGAAGCTCGGATATGTCGCGATGGTCGCCGACATTTATGGCAAGGGCATTCATCCGCCCGCTCCAAAGGAATCCGGCGCCGAGATGGCGAAATACATGACCAACCGCCCATTGCTGCGCGCGCGCGCCAAGGCGGCCTACGATCGCTTGTTGCAAGACGCCCACGTCGATGCCTCCCGCATGGCGACGATTGGGTATTGTTTTGGCGGCGCGGGTGTTCTCGAACTTGGCCGTCAAGGCGCGGACGTCAAGGCGATTGTTGCCTTCCACGGAACGCTGTCAAATCCGACGCCCGCCGACGCGAAGAACATAAAGGGTCATGTTTTGATTCTGCACGGAGCCGACGACCCGGCCGTGCCACCAAAGGAAGTCGATGCCTTCAAGGCGGAAATGAAGGACGCCGGGACGGATCTGGAATTTGTCGCGTATAGCGGCACGGTCCATTCGTTCACTATCGCCTCCGCCGGTAACGACAATTCGAAAGGCTCCGCCTACAATCCCCTGTCGGCGAAGCGATCGTGGCAGGCGATGCGCGACTTCCTCGACGAAACGCTCGGCAAGTAAGCATCGCTGGCTCGAGGCGACATTACCTTGCCCGCCTCGAGCCGCACTCCTCAATTTTTGCTGGAGTCCATGGATGGCATACCAACTCGCCGATTTTTGCGCCGACGCTGACCAAAGTCTGAAAACGAAGCCCTTGGCTTGCGCCCTCGACGATCTCGCCAAAAATCTGGCGCGCCTCTTGACCAACGCGGATTTCGTCCACGCCACGTTTCGTGATGACATGCCTCCTGGAAAGCGCGAGCTCTTCCACCATCCGGAACTCGATTTTTATGTGTTCGCCCATGTCCAGGCCGAAGGCAAAGCTGGCGCGCCGCACAGCCATGGCGCCTCTTGGGCGGTTTACGGTAATGCATTCGCATTCACAGAAATGACCGAGTATCGACGCGTCAACCCCGCGAGCGAGGATCGGGTTGTTCTTGAGAAGTGCGATCACTATCGTCTCGAACCTGGTCAAACCCGAGGATATGGCCCTGGCGTCATTCATTCCACCGCACATCCGCGCAAGGCATGGGTGATCCGCGTGACCGGCGCCGATCTCGACAAGATGCCGCGATATCACTTCAAGCGATCGCGGGATCGCGTGCTCGAAGGGACCTGACACGGGTCACGAATAGATTTTGGCGTACGTATCGCGCAGTACATTCTTCTGGACCTTGCCCATAGTGTTGCGCGGCAGGTCATCGACAAAGATCACTCGCTTTGGCTGTTTGAATTTAGCGAGCCGCCCTTCCAGCGCCGACTGAACGCCCTTTTCATCCAGCGCCGACACGCGATCGCGAACCACCACGGCGGTGACCCCTTCGCCAAAATCCGCATGAGGGACTCCGATTACGGCGCTTTCGATCACTCCGGGAATGGCGTCGATCTCGTCCTCGACTTCCTTGGGATAGACGTTGAAGCCTCCGGAGATGACAAGATCCTTGCCACGCCCGACAATATGGACGTAGCCACGTTCATCGATTTTCCCGAGGTCGCCGGTGATGAAAAAGCCGTCGGGCCGAAATTCGGTCGCGGTTTTTTCTGGCATGCGCCAGTAGCCCTTGAAAACATTGGGACCTTTGACCTCGATCATGCCGATATAGCCCTGCGCGATCGGCGTGGCGGTTTCCGGGTCCGTGATCCGCAGACTGACGCCGGGAAGCGGGAAGCCGACCGCGCCAGGCGCCCGATCGCCCCCGTAGGGGTTGGACGTATTCATGTTTGTTTCGGTCATGCCATATCTTTCGAGAATGGCGTGGCCAGTGCGCGCCATCCATTCCCGATGCGTTTCAGCTAACAGAGGCGCCGAGCCGGATATGAAGAGCCGGATGTTTTTCGTCACTTCTTGGGTGAGGCCGGGATGTGCAAGAAGCCGCGTGTAGAATGTTGGCACACCCATCATCGTTGTCGCGCGCGGCATCAGACGCAGAATCGCGTCAGCGTCGAGCTTGGGCAGAAACAGCATCGTCCCGCCGGCAAGCAACAATGTGTTTGTCGCCACGAACAGACCATGCGTGTGATAGATCGGCAAGGCGTGAATCAGCACATCATTTGACGTGAATTTCCAGAAATCGACGAGAGTCAGCGCGTTTGACGCGAGATTTCCATGAGTGAGCATGGCGCCCTTCGAGCGACCCGTCGTGCCGGATGTATAGAGAATCGCGGCGAGGTCATCCGGTCCGCGCGCGACATCGACAAATTTCGGCGGCGCGGCTGCGAATAAGTCCCCGAGGCTGCCATCGCGTATGACGCCTAGCGTTAAAACCTTTGCGACACCCGCCTTTGCCGCCACGGGCTCGAGCTTCTCGCGTGAACGGGGCTCGCAGACAAAGATGCGCGGCTCCGCGTCGGTGAGAAAATATTCGATTTCGTTGGGCGTGTAGGCGGTGTTGAGGGGCAGGAAGATCGCGCCAGCGCGGACGCATCCGAGGTATAGAAGGATTGTTTCCGGCGACTTGTCCACCTGCGCGGCGACCCGGTCACCGGGCTGGACGCCAAGGGCCATAAGGACCCCGGCCATACGGGCCGATCCATCCGCAAGATCGCGATAGGTCGTTACGACGCCGTCGTGGTTTTCGATGAAAGCCTTATTCGGCGAGGGGAACCGGCTGGAAATGGTCTCATAGAGGTAAGCGGGCATAACGGATCGCTCCCGGGGGCATATTTCGTCCTAGTTGGACGAGCCGCCGGGAAGTTGCAAGCGGGGACGCGCGGGCCTCGCCATCCGTTTGACGGCGGGGGAAGCAACGACCGCGCCGTCATTCGCGTATGCCTCATGGTTGGCTTCGATTGCATCGAGATCGTAGAGATAATTGACCATGAGCCCAGCGCCTTCCCTCAATGCCTTGAGAGAAGAGTCCCCGAGCCAGTTGATGCGTTCCAGGCTGGCGCCATTTCCTAGATGGAATCGCGCGACGGAATCGACCGAACGGCCATTTTTCACCTTGCCGTGAAGGAAATACTCCGCCGCCAGCATTTCGACGGATTTGCGCAGGGGCTCAGCTGTTGATGGATTGGCCGCCCAGCCTGGATCGCCAAGAGTGGCAACGAGGGCCTCGTCGGCTCCCGCCGCCATGCCCGCGTCGGATTTGATCCAGCGCATGAATCCGGGAACCGGCGACAGCGTAACGAACGTTTCGAGTTTGGGAAGCTCGCGCCGCAACTCTTCGACGACCTGTTTGATCAGAAAATTGCCAAAGGAAATGCCTTGCAGGCCCTGCTGGCAGTTGGAAATGGAATAAAAAACCGCCGTGCGGGCCTTGCCGGGCGGTGCGATAGGCCGGGTTTCCGCCAGCAATGGCGCAATTGCCGATGGCATGGCCTCGATTAGGGCTACCTCAACGAAAATGAGCGGCTCATCAACCAGCGCGGGATGGAAGAAGGCGTAACAGCGTCGATCAATGGAATCAATTCGCCGTCGGAGATCATCCCAGTCGCGGATTTCATGAACGGCCTCGTAGCGAATGATCTTTTCCAGAATGATCGCGGGGGTCGACCAGTCTATTCGCCGTAGAACGAGAAATCCTCTATTAAACCAAGATGCAAGGAGATGGGACATACAACGATCGACCGTTCCGAGCTCAGGATTTGATCGTCTGAAATCCAGCAAGTCTTCGCGCATGCGAACGATGGCTTGTGTGCCGCCTGGCGCGCGGTTGAGGCGGCGAAACAGCTCCTGGCGTAGTGGTTCCGTCGCAAAGTGCAGTTCTGTTTCGGTCTCGGGACCCGGACTCGTTGCAAAGGCGCTGATTGCGCGCCGCAGAACCTCGCGATCGGGGCCGTATTTCGACGCCAGGACCCCAAAGAATTCGATCTTCTGGTCCGGGTTGAGCCGGGAATAGCGTTCAAGTGTCTCGCGGGCGATGGCGACGCCGGATGCTTCGCCGCGTCCCGAAAGAAGCGCCTCGCACAATTCAGCGACGCCAATTGATTTCTGGGACAGATCGATTGGCCATTCGAGCCGACCAAGAAGTAATCGACCACGGTCGGCGATTGTCGACAACAGATCGGAGAAAAAGGCGTTCGCCATTCGATCTCCAGCGCGGGGGAGCCACCGGGCTGATATTAGCGACATTGCTTCTCCCCTGCCAGAACGATGTGGGCGTCCGATCCGCATCGCGCTTTCGGCAAGCCTGACAATTATACGTTGAAGAATTGCCATCGTTCCCGCGAAGACGGAGAACTCGCTGGAGCAACCTTGCTGGATCTCCTGAGAAAGCCCATATCGGCGCCGGGTGGTTTCAGGAGCAGTCCATGATTTCGGCGGCCATTGAGGCATTCGGGCAAATATTTACGCCTCCATTCCGGGTGGTCCTTTGGAAATCGCTCGGTCTGACTCTGGCCATTCTTGCACTCGCCTGGGCGGCTCTCGACCATTTGATCGTAAGCTATGCGGCTGGCGCGCTGGGATGGTTGGCGACCACGATTTCGATCTCGACCGGGATCGGCTTGTTTTTCATCCTTGCCTATCTGGTTGCGCCGGCGTCCTCGCTTGTCGCCGGTTTTTTCCTAGACGAACTCGCTGAACGGGTGGAAGCGAACCCTGGCCCAGTAGGCCGGCCACTAGCGGCGGGATCCGCCATCGTGATTGGCGCGAAATTCGCGGTGGTGTCGCTCGTCGTCAATATGGGCGCGCTGATGGTGTTTTTGATTCCCGGCGTCAACATCGCCGTGTTTTTTTTCGCGAACGCTTATCTTTTCGGACGGGAGTATTTTGAACTCGCGGCTATGCGATATCGTCCGATCGCAGAGGTCAAGGCGCTGCGCCAGCGCCACGCATTCTATCTATTCGTCTGCGGTCTGCCGATCGCCCTGGTTGTCGCCGTTCCGGTTCTCAACCTGCTGACGCCTATGTTCGCGATCGCCTATATGGCGCGTATTCACAGACAATTGGCGCCGATTGACAGTGGCGTCGTTCAGATGGCGTCTTGACCCACGAACTGACCGGCTGCGCGAAAACGCGTCAGATAACCCGGGACAACCGCTTCGAATGCGCGCGGTGAAATTCCGAGCCCTTCAAACGTAAGTCTCTGCGAAATCGCCGTCGCGCCGACGACATTGTCATGCTTGAGAAGCGCGAGCTGATCCCGGGTAAACAACAGCGCGGGCGGGAAGAGTCCAAGGCTGAACATGTCGGCGAGTTCGGTTCCAAGCGCCATCCAATGCGCCAGCGCGAAAGGCGTCGGGACAAGTAGCCTTTTGCGACCCGTGACTTTCAGGATGAATTCCATGAGTTCACGGAAAGATCGGATTTCGGGGCCGCCGAGTTCATAGATTGCTCCCGGTTTCGCCGCTCCGCCCAATGCCAGTTCGGCGGCTTTAGCGACATCGCCGACGAAAACTGGCTGGAATTTTGTCGAGCCGCCTCCGAACAGCGGGAGCGCCGGGGAAAGACGAGCGATGGTCGCGAATCGGTTGAAAAACTGGTCTTCGGGACCAAAAATGATCGATGACCTTAGGATGACGGCTCCCGCGATTGTGTCCAGAACGCTTGCTTCGCCCTCCGCCTTGCTTCGGGAATAGGCCGAATTCGATCCCGAGTCCGCGCCAATGGCTGAAATATGGACGATCCTGTCGATGCCCGCGTCGCGCGCGGCGCGCGCAACCGTGCGCGCGCCGAAGGCGTGGACCGCGTCAAACCGTTGCCGCCCGCTTTCGGTTAGCACGCCGACAAGGTTCACGACCGCATCGGCGCCCCTTACAGCGGCGGCGACGGACGCGGGAGCCCGTACATTGGCCTGGACCGCGTTCACCTGCCCCACGCGCCCGAGAGGCTGGAGATGGAAAGCAAGATCCGGACGGCGGCTCGCGACCCGCACGCGCCAGCCAGCATTCGCCAGGGCGCGTACTACATGGCGACCGACGAATCCCGAGCCGCCAAAAACCGTCACGATCCGTCCGGTCTTGATCAGGTCTTCAGTCATGGGCGGCCCCGGTCGATTTGAAGTCAATTGAATGACCAGTCTTTAATGAAGGCCGCTCGCGCTGTACAGGCGTCTTTTGGCGCGCTGGCCAGCGTCAATTTGACAAACCGCGCTCGCGACCCTTATGACACCGCCGATGCCCAGGTGGCGGAATTGGTAGACGCGCTGGTTTCAGGTACCAGTGGCGCAAGTCGTGGAGGTTCGAGTCCTCTCCTGGGCACCATTCCCGAACGGCGATATCCCGAGCCGAAGGCGCCTTCGGCGGTTTCGCCGTTGACGCCGCCGCGTTGAACACCAACCGAGCGACATTCATGACCATCCGATTTCACAAGGGCGACCTGCCGGACGCGGCTCGATTTGGCGATAGCGTCGCTATTGACACGGAGACCCTCGGGTTGAACCTCCATCGCGACCGATTGTGCGTGGTCCAGCTGTCGGCTGGCGATGGTTCGGCGGACGTGGTGCAGATCGAGCGTGGACAGACGCGGGCGCCGAATCTCGTGGAGCTGCTCACGGATCGATCTGTGACCAAAATATTTCATTTTGGTCGGTTTGATATTGCCAAACTATCGCACGGCTTTGGCGTCGAAGTTGGCCCGGTCTACTGCACCAAGATCGCGTCGAAACTGACACGGACCTATACCGACCGGCATGGACTGAAGGACCTGGTTCGCGAACTATTGGGCATCGATCTTTCCAAGCAACAACAATCGTCGGATTGGGCGGCGGAGAATCTGAGCGACGCTCAACTTGCCTATGCGGCGTCGGATGTGCTGCATCTCCATGCCTTGCGACAAAAGCTCGATTTCATGCTCGCGCGGGAGGGTCGGACCGATATTGCGCGCGCCTGTTTCGATTTCCTGCCGCATCGCGCCCGTCTCGACTTGATGGGGTGGGCCGAGCAAGACATATTCTCGCATGAATAGACGTACCGCGATACAATTGGCCACCCATCCATGACGATCGCGCCGAATCTCGTGAGGCACCGTTCGGGAGACGACACTCCGGATCGCCGCGATGCGTTCATAAAGGCTGGACGTCACTCCGATCGTGTCAGGTGGCTGAAACTCATGATCTTGGTCGTATGCTGTGGAGCAGTCGTGCTTTTGATGGCCATATCTTTCTTTGATCCCTTTGGCCGCTTACCCCGCAATTTTACCACGGAGCAGACCTCTCTGAACGGCAGTCGGATTACGATGGAGAAGCCGAGGCTGAGTGGGTATCGAGAGGACGGGAAGCCTTACGACCTGCGCGCGGCTTCCGGAGTTCAGGATATTCGCACGCCGAGCATCATCGAATTGAGCGATCTCGACGCGAAGGTCGATACGACCGAGCAAAGCGCTATTCATCTCGTCGCGCCTCGCGGCGTTTACGATAGTTCAAAGGATACGATGGTCCTGGATGGCGATATTCACATTACCAGCGGCTCCGGTTACGACATTCGCCTGCGCAGCGCTGATGTAAACTTCAAGGATGGGACTGTTGTTTCCGACGATCCCCTGACGGTTGTCATGTCGAGCGGCGCCGTTGCCGCAAACAGCCTGCGAATTAGCGATCACGGGCACAAAATTAGTTTTCAGGGTGGAGTTGAAACCGTGTTGAAACCGGTCGCCGCGGAATCGAGCCACGAGGGCGATCAACAATGATCCGGGATATTCGGCGCCTTGCAATGCTTCTCTCCGTCGGATTTTTGGTTCAATCTGGGTCGGCCCCAATTCGCGCGGAATCGGCAAGCCCGATCATTCCGGGGGGCGCCGCGCGCGGCCCGGTCAGCATCAACGCGCCTTCGCTCGATTACCTCAATAATGAACACCGGCTCGTCTATTCCGGAGGCGTTGTCGCCAAGCAGGGCGATGCAACCATGAAGGCGGCTTCCCTGACGATTGTTCTGACGGGGGGCGCGAGCCCTGTGGGGGGTCCTGGTGGCGAAGACGTCAATGCGGCTGGCGGTAACCAGATTCAGCGGATTGAAGCGGCCGGCCCCGTTTCCATCGTCTCGAAAAATCAGGTTGGAACGGGCGATTCCGGTCTCTACGATCGAGCATCTAACAAGCTGACCTTGAGTGGCAATGTGACCTTGAGCCAATGCGGAAACGTCCTGAAGGGCGCCCGCCTGGTCTACGATCTGACCTCGGGCCGCGCTCAGGTGCTGGGAGGCGTTAGCAGCATGTTTACGCCTGGAACCAGTTGCGACGATGGGGTAAAAGCCAAGCCATCCGCTGAAAGACCCCAAAAGCCGGCGGTCGCCGACCCACGCATTCGGCGCTAGGATATTTGCCTTCATGCGGAACAAGCGCTAGGCGATATTGGAGTATTAACCGCCAGCCTTTGGTCTCGAACAGCGTGCCGACAGACTCGCCGCTCATCCCTCCCCGTCTGCGGCTGGAAACTGGTCGCATAACAGGATTTGTCGCGAAGCAGACCCATTCGGCGTTAGGGTGGGTACGCGGGTTGACCTCGGGCAGTCGGGGAACCTCGCCGGGCACGCAATGGGACGAGGCTGCTCCGATGGAGCCGTTCTCCGAACAGGATGGATCGGGATTTCTGGGTGCCTATAATCTAGGCAAAAGTTATCGCGGCCGGAATGTTGTGCAGGACGTCAGCCTATACGTCCGGCGCGGCGAAGCAGTTGGCTTGCTCGGCCCAAACGGAGCGGGAAAAACCACGGTATTCTATATGATTACCGGACTGGTTCGAGCGGACAAAGGCGCGATTGAACTGGATGGGCACGACATTACGCATCTTCCTATGTATCGGAGGGCGCGTCTTGGAATTGGATATCTCCCGCAAGAAGCGTCCATTTTTCGCGGTCTGAATGTTGAAGACAACATTCGCGCCGTGCTGGAAATCACGGAACCGGATCGCGCAGCGCGCGAGGATTCGCTTGAGCAGCTGCTCGAGGAGTTTGACATTAAGCGTCTGCGTCGATCTCCGGCCATTTCACTTTCAGGGGGAGAGCGCAGGAGATGCGAGATCGCTCGCGCCCTTGCTGGCCGACCATCCTTCATGCTGCTCGACGAGCCATTCGCTGGTATCGATCCGATTGCCGTAGGGGATATCCAAGAGTTGGTGCGAAGGTTAACCCAACGCGGCATTGGCGTCCTGATCACGGACCACAACGTTAGGGAAACATTGGGCCTTATCGATCGTGCCTATATTATTCACTCCGGTCACGTCCTGACCGAGGGAACGCCGGAGGAAATTGTCGCGAATCCCGACGTTCGAAAAATCTACCTCGGCGAAAGCTTCCGGATGTGATCGGACGAACATATTTATGAAAATCTTTGCTTAACCGCGCCGTGGAATTCACCCAGCAATTTTTATTCCAGCGGATGGAAATTTAATCCATAATAGCTTAAGCAAGATTCGGGCCGATATTTGGGTTCAAGGCCGCGTGGGTGTAAGTATGGCGCTTTCGGCAAGATTGGTCATGCGGCAGGGTCAATCCCTCGTCATGACCCCGCAGCTTCTGCAAGCGATCAAGCTTTTGCAGTTTTCGAATGTCGAATTATCCGCATTCGTCGAAGAGGAACTGGAACGCAATCCACTTCTTGAACGGGCCGAAGAATCCCCGGACCTTCTGCCTGGCGAGCCTGGGCCATCGGACACCACGGCTGATCCAGCCTCGGACCTGCAATTTTCCGAGGACGGCTTTGATCGCGGGAGCGAGGAAGCGGAGTTCGCGGGGCCAGATGTTGCCGAGGGCGACTGGGCGAGGGAGGAATTCGCGACCGACCGCGCCGGGCTGGAAGACAGCCTTGGCACCGAAGTCGAAAATGCGTTCGAAGTCGATCGCACGGAATCAACGCCTAAGGCGTCTGACGACTCTTTCATATCGGATGGGCTCTCGGCGACGTCATGGACTGGCTCTCCCGGCTCCGGCGAGGACGGCGAGGGGAGCAACCTTGAATCCTATGTCTCCTCGCAGGTCAGCTTGCGTGATCATCTCGCGGAGCAACTTGCTATCGCCTGTGTTGATCCAGTTGACCGGATGATCGGTCATGCCATCATCGACGGCATCGATGAATCCGGATATTTGACAGACAACATTGAGGATTTGGCGTTGCGCCTCGGCGCGCCTCTTGCTCGTGCGAAACAGGTCCTTGAGGTTGTCCACGGATTTGACCCGAATGGTGTCGGCGCCCGGAATCTCGCGGAATGTCTGAGCATTCAGCTTCGTGAACTCGATCGCCTTGATCCCGCCATGCAGGCGCTGGTCGCAAATTTGCCGTTGCTGGCAAAGCGGGACTTTCCATCATTGCGCAAGATCTGTGGCGTCGATGACGAAGATCTCTCGGAAATGCTCGCCGAAATACGCCGCCTGAATCCGAAGCCCGGGCGGGCGTTTGGATACGAATCTATCCAGCCCGTCGTCGCGGACGTCACCGTGCGGGCGGCTCCAGATGGATCCTGGCGGGTCGAACTCAATTCAGAAAGCCTGCCCAAACTGCTGGTGAATCAGACGTATGCGACGATCGTTCATCGTGGCGGCGGCGCCGCCGCCGACAAGAGCTTCGTGTCGAATTGCCTCCAGAGCGCCAACTGGCTTACGAAGAGTCTTGAACAGCGAGCGAAAACCATTCTCAAGGTGGCGACTGAAATCGTTCGCCAACAGGACGCATTTTTCGCGCGGGGCGTCGAACATTTGCGCCCATTGAATCTCCGAACAATCGCGGATGCGATCGGCATGCACGAGTCAACGGTCTCGCGCGTAACGTCCAATAAATATCTAGCCAGTCCAAGAGGACTTTTCGAGCTCAAATATTTTTTTACGGCTTCGATTCCCGCTCATTCAGGGACGGAAGCTCATTCCGCGGAAGCAGTTCGGTTCCGAATCAAGCAACTGATCGACAACGAGTTGGCGACCGACGTTCTCTCCGACGACGCCATCGTGGTAAAATTGAAGGACGCGAACATCGTGATCGCGCGCCGTACCGTTGCAAAATACCGGGAGAGTTTACGGATAGCCTCGTCGGTCGAACGCAGGCGCGAAAAGATGGCGCTACAGCCGGCTCAGTGAGAGTATTGGCCCTGCGCCAATGGCGGTCGAGCGTTCATAAAATACACAACTCTGGGGCGATTGACTTCATTCCGGCTGGCTTCTAACGCTGGTCCGTCGATAGGTGGAGAGTTCACTCCATCGCGTCGGCAATGGATGGGACCTCGATAGGGGATGCGGGGAAATTTCGTTAGATTTGGATCTGGCTGATCCGCGCGCATTGGAGGGATCCGGGCATCATCCAATCCACCCGAAGCTCCAGAGCGGGCATATGAATTGCTTCGGTTAGGCTGAATAACTTGGAATTCCCCGTATGTCTTTGAACGACTTGATCTCCCCAAACGCGATCATTCCATCGCTGAAGGTGAATTCCAAAAAGCAGGCGCTTCAGGAGATTTCCGACCGCGCAGCGGAGTTGTCTGGACTATCCGCGAGGCAGATTTTTGATACCGTTCTTCAAAGAGAGCGGCTCGGTCCTACTGGCGTCGGTTCCGGTATCGCGATACCGCACGGCAAGCTTTTGACGGTGAAGCAGATTTTCGCGGTATTCGCCCGGCTTGACAGGCCAGTCGATTTCGATTCGCAGGACGGAATCCCCGTTGATATCATATGTATGCTAATCGCGCCTGAATCTGCCGGCGCGGACCATTTGAAAGCGCTAGCCCGTGTCGCGCGGGTCCTGCGCGATACCCATTTTGTTGCTCGCTTGCGCAGCGCGAAGGATTCAGCCGCGCTTTATCTGCTTTTGACCCAGGTGCTTGATACCCGAGCCGCTTGACCTAGGGTCTCCAGGCGCGCGCTTCATAGTCAATCGCGTAAAGTTCGGGTCGCCGTGCGATGTTGGACATCCCGTGAAGCACAGCTCCCGGTTCCATCAGAAGTTGGACGGGAATGCGCGCGGCCAGCGTGTCATATGGCGCTTTGTTCTCAAACGCCTTGCGAAAATCCTGCTCGTCCAGCAGGTCAACAATCTTGGGCAAAATTCCTCCCGCGAGGTAGACTCCGCCCGTCGCAAGAAAATTTAGTGCGACGTCTCCGGCGTAGCGCCCAACCAGACGCCAGAAACATTTGACGGTTTCAGCCTCGGCGCCCGTCGGATTTGCAATTGCGCGATCGGAAATTTCGCTTTCATCGATATCTGGATGCTCAAGCCCATTGGCGGCGAAGCGTGCGCGGTGCAGTCGGCGCAGTCCGGGCCCCGAAATCAGTGTTTCGGGCGTGATCCGCCCCATACGTCGCTCAATAAAGGGCCAGTATCGAAGTTCTTCGCCGTCGACAGCCGCGAAATCCGAATGAGAGCCTTCGCTAGCGATAGCTCGCCATCTCCCGAGAACGTTCACGAGGGCTGCGGCGCCTAGTCCGGTGCCGGGGCCGTGAATTGCGCGCGCACCGTGTAGTGAGGCTTGGCCGGAACCGATGGATTTGAGCCATGACGTTTGGAATGCCGGAATTGAAAGCGCCAGCGCCTCGAAGTCATTGAACATCAAGCCTTGGTCGAAGCTGAGGTCGCTCGCCACCTGCCGACCATCAATTGTCCAGTTCGCATTGGTCAGGCGAACGCTTACGGAATCCACTGGGCCCGCCGCGCAGACGAAAATGGATTTAGGTCTGGTCTGGTCACTCGCCACGACCGTATGTAGCGCTGCGGTGAAGGATCCGAAATCCGAAGTCGCGCAGGAGGCTAGGAGGATTAGCGGACTGGACGCATCTTTCAGAAGAGCGAAGCGGACATTTGTTCCGCCGATGTCGCAGAACAACGCTGGAAATGTCCACTGCATCGAGCGCCCTGACTTCACACGTCCGTTGGTCAACGCGATCTGATCAATCTTGGACCGGTGGGTCAACGCCTGGCTTGAATTCTGACATAAAGAATTCCTTATATCTTTATTGCCCTGGCTGCCCGACGTTGATATAGGACCCTCAATAGATCGAAACCAATGGGACGCACATGACAACGCAAACTCACGATTACGCCGTCGCGGACATGAAACTTGCCGAATTTGGACGCAAGGAACTTGACATAGCCGAGACCGAAATGCCTGGCCTGATGTCGACACGCGCGGAATTCGGCGCTGCCAAGCCATTGAAGGGCGCGCGTATCGCTGGCTCATTGCATATGACTATTCAGACCGGAGTGCTCATTGAGACGCTGAAAGCGCTTGGCGCCGATGTCCGCTGGGCGTCTTGCAACATTTACTCCACGCAGGACCATGCCGCCGCCGCGATTGTAGCCGCCGGCACTCCGGTTTTCGCGATCAAGGGTGAAAGCCTGAAGGACTATTGGGAATACACGCACAAGATTTTCGAATGGGCTGATGGCGGCACGCCGAACATGATTCTCGACGACGGCGGCGACGCCACCGCCTTGATTCACCTCGGAGCCCGCGCCGAAGCTGGAGACACGGCATTTCTCGACAAGCCCGGCAATGAGGAAGAAGAAGTACTTTTCGCCGCCATCAAGGCGCGGCTCAAGAGCAATCCTGACTGGTATACCACCAATGCGAAGGCCATCAAGGGCGTCTCCGAGGAGACGACCACGGGCGTCCATCGGCTGTACAACATGCAGAAGGATGGGACGCTGCTGTGGCCAGCCATAAACGTCAATGATTCGGTGACCAAGTCGAAGTTCGACAACCTCTATGGCTGCCGTGAATCCCTTGTCGATGGCATTCGTCGTGGCACGGACGTGATGATGTCGGGCAAGGTCGCGATGGTCGCCGGCTTCGGCGATGTCGGTAAAGGCTCCGCCGCCTCGCTACGTCAGGCTGGTTGCCGCGTGCTCGTCTCGGAAATCGATCCGATCTGCGCCTTGCAGGCCGCAATGGAAGGCTATGAAGTCACCACGATGGACGATGCCGCCTCGCGCGCGGACATTTTCTGCACGGCGACGGGCAATGTCGATGTCATCACCGTTGATCACATGCGAAAGATGAAAGATCGGGCCATCGTTTGCAATATTGGCCATTTCGACTCGGAAATTCAGGTCGCCGGGCTGAAGAACTTCAAATGGAACAACATCAAGCCACAGGTTGATGAAATCGAGTTTCCTGGCGGAAAGCGAATCATCCTTCTCTCGGAAGGGCGCCTCGTGAACCTTGGAAACGCGACGGGACATCCCTCGTTCGTCATGTCCGCGTCTTTTACCAACCAGACGCTCGCCCAGATCGAACTCTGGACAAAGCAAGGTCAGTACAAAAAGGAAGTCTACACCCTCCCCAAGCACCTCGACGAAAAGGTCGCGGCGCTTCATCTCGACAAGATTGGCGTCAAGCTGACCAAATTGACGAAGCAACAGGCTCAGTATCTCGGATTGCCCGAGGCGGGCCCCTTCAAGCCGGATCACTATCGCTATTGATCGAATCGGGCGGTTACCCGCCGCTAGGCTTTGAAGGTAGCGCCTCCGGCGGATCTCTCCGGGGGCGTTTTCATTTGATTAACCACTTTCTCAAGTTCGAAGGCTAAGGATAATAGCGGTTGATTCGCGAGGAGCCTGGATTTTGACTCCCGGCTTCGATTGAAACGCGACCGGCGGGGACTGATTGCATGACTCGGAGGCGAAGCCCACGGCCTGGACGTATCCTTGGCGCTCTATACCGTATCCCCATAACGCGTTCCCGCATCTTGAGCGCGGCTGCAGTGCCGCTGTTGTTGTCATTGGCGAGCGCGCCGGTCGTGGGGCAGGAGAGTTCGCTTTTTAACGGCCAGAGAATCGGCGAGACACAGGGGCTCGTTGGTCTGTCCTTTGTAGTCGCGCTTGTCCTGATCTCGACAATAACCTCCCTTTTGCATCTGACCGGCCGTCGACAATGGACACAGCGTGAAGCCACGCTCGTCTCGGAAAACGCCCAACTCCGCGCGAGTCTTGACCGTGCCGATGTATTTCTGTCGGCGGAGGCCCAGATCATTATTGCCTGGGGCTCTTCGAGCGGCGAACCGGATATCGAAGGTGATCTCTCCTTGGTGACAGATGCGCCCGTGCCGCGCCGCATCCTGGGATTTGGCTCCTGGCTTGCGCCGGAGGCGGCGCAGGAGTTCGAGGGCTATGTTGACCGGCTGCGAAAGCGCGGTGAAGGCTTCCGCCTTTCTCTGACGAGCATCGCCGGTCGGCATCTAGAATCCGAGGGGCGCGCTGTCGGCGGCCGCGCGGTTTTGCGCATCCGGGACGTTTCTGGCGATCGTCTTGAGCTGGCTAGACTGCGGGAACGCCACGCTCACACGCTTCTGGAATTAGGATCTATCAAGACGTTACTGGACGCGGCGCCGCAAGCAATCTGGATGCGCGACAGCGACGAAAAGCTGATCTGGGCCAACACGGCCTACGCAAAGGCGGTGGAAGCCGTTGACACGATTGACGCTGTTCGACGCGGAATCGAACTCCTGGATCGTAATGCTCGCGATGCATCGCGAGAGGCAAGGCTGACGAAAGCCAATTATCAAAATCGCGCGCCCGCCGTCGTGGCCGGGAGCCGACATCTCCTGGAAATTATCGAGCTGCCGGCCTCGATTGGCGCGATTGGACAGGCCACGGATCTTTCCGAGCTTGAGGAGGTTCGGGCCGATCTCGTTCGGCAGATGGAGGCCCATACTAGGACATTGGATCAACTATCGACCGCGGTCGCGATTTTCGATCGATCGCGCCGGCTGGTCTTTCAAAATTCCGCATATAGGCAGCTTTGGGGACTTGATGCGGCATTTCTCGCGCAACGGCCCACGGACTCGGAAATCCTGGATCGCTTGCGATCGGACCACCGATTGCCCGAACAAGCGGATTTCCGCTCATGGAAGGCTTTGCTCCTTGCATCCTACCAATCCGTTGATACCGTTGAGCAGGTCTGGCATTTGCCGGACAGGCGAACGCTCCGAACGGTGATCAACCCAAATCCGCAAGGCGGAGTGACCTATCTTTTCGATGATATGTCCGAGCGCTTCCATCTCGAATCAAGATACAATTCGCTCTTCCATGTCCAAACCGAAACGCTGAATACCCTTACGGAAGGTGTAGCAGTCTTTGGAAGCGATGGACGGTTGAAGCTCCACAACCCCGCGTTGGAACGAATCTGGAATGTTTCCGAGGCGAATCTCGATAATCAACCTCATATAG
>CAISJZ010000221.1 GCA_903885755.1 uncultured Hyphomicrobiales bacterium
AACGCCGAAAAGATGATCGTTGAACTCGAGGATCCCTACATCCTGATCTTCGAGAAGAAGCTTTCCTCGCTGCAGGCGATGCTTCCCGTGCTGGAAGCCGTCGCCCAGACCGGCAAGCCCCTGCTGATCGTGGCCGAGGACGTGGAAGGCGAAGCGCTCGCCACCCTCGTCGTCAACAAGTTGCGTGGCGGTCTGAAAGTCGCCGCCGTCAAGGCGCCTGGCTTCGGCGATCGTCGCAAGGCCATGCTGGAAGATATCGCGATCCTGACCAAGGGCGAGATGATCGCCGAGGACCTCGGCATCAAGCTTGAGAACGTCACGCTGGAAATGCTCGGACGCGCCAAGAAGGTGCGTATCGACAAGGAAAACACCACCGTCATCGACGGGGCCGGCGCCAAGAAGGACATCGAGGGCCGCGTCGCGCAGATCAAGGCGCAGATCGAGGAGACCACGTCGGACTACGACAAGGAAAAGCTCCAGGAGCGTCTGGCCAAGCTGGCGGGCGGCGTCGCGATCATCCGCGTCGGCGGCTCGACCGAAGTCGAAGTGAAGGAAATGAAAGACCGCGTGGACGACGCGCTCAACGCCACTCGCGCCGCGATGGAAGAGGGCATCGTTCCCGGTGGCGGTGTCGCGTTGTTGCGCGCCAAGGCCGCGGTCGCCAAGCTCAAGAACGACAACCCGGAAGTGGAAGCCGGCATCAAGATCGTGCTCAAGGCGCTCGAAGCGCCCCTGCGCCAGATCGTCGATAACGCCGGCGTCGAGGGGTCGATCGTCGTCAACAAGATCGTCGAGAACAAGTCGGAGACCTACGGCTACAACGCCCAGACCGAGGAATACGTCGATATGATCGCGGCGGGGATTGTCGATCCCGCCAAGGTGGTTCGCGTGGCCCTGCAGAACGCGGCTTCGGTCGCCGGCCTGCTGATCACGACCGAAGCCATGATTGGCGACGCCCCGACCGACAAGTCGCCAATGCCGCCCATGGGCGGCGGTGGCGGCGGCATGGGCGGCATGGGCTACTGAAAATCGGTTGCTCCGGGCGGGACAATTCCCGCCCGGAGCGTTCGTTCGATCCGGCAAGCCGGGTTTCCCAATCCGGCGCGGGCGTGTTATAGGCCTGCCGTTCCCGGTCGGTTGAGCGTTTTCAAGCGAAGTGGAAACCGGTTCGCGCGCGGACGAATAGAGCCATTCGCCGCGAGAAAGCGCGTCAAAACAATGGATTGGGGACTTTTTCAATTCCGCGGAATTGGAAGGGCTTCCGGAAAAGACGGATTGGAGCCAACTTGCAAGTTCTCGTGCGCGACAACAACATCGAACAGGCCCTGAAATTTCTGAAGAAAAAGATGCAGCGCGAAGGCATCTTCAGGGAAATGAAGCGCCGTAGCGCATTCGAGAAGCCCTCGGAGAAGCGCGTTCGCGAAAAGGCCGAAGCCGTTCGCCGCGCCCGCAAGATGGCCCGCAAGACCGCCATTCGCGAAGGCCTGATCGCCGCGCCGAAGCCGCGCGTGCCCGCGCCCGGCGCGCGTCGTACGGCTGGCGCCGGCGCCGCGCCGCGCTGATCCAGTTTCGGACAGCCGCGCTCGCGCGAGTCTGCATCTCGATTTCATATTGCATCGCCCGGCTGGACGTCCGTCCCCGGGCGATTGGCGTTCGCGCTATTCAATTTCCTCAACGCCGTTGATCGAGAGCAAGGCAATCCGTTCGCGGTTCGCCTCTTCTTCCGCGCGAACCGGATTCATACCGACGTTGCGCGGCGGGCGATTGGCGCTCGCGGGTTGAAAGGCTGACATGCTTGCCTCGGAAGTCATGACGCGTCGCGTGATCGCGGCCGTTTCGGGCGCGCCGATTCTCGACGCCATCAAGCTCATGCTGGACAACCACATCAGCGGATTGCCGGTGGTAGATGACCAGGACCGCCTGATCGGCATCGTCACCGAGGGCGACTTTCTGCGGCGAGAGGAAACGGGCACGGATCGTCGGCGCCCGGGCTGGCTGGATTTCCTGACGGGGCCTGGCAAGCCGGCAAGCGACTATGTTCGTTCGCACGGGTTGCGTGTCGGCGATGTCATGACTCGCGATCCATGGGCCATCGTCGAGGCGACGCCGCTCGAGGAGGCCGTGCGCCTGATGGAACAACACAACGTCAAGCGGCTGCCCGTGCTGCGGGATGGGCGCCTCGTTGGCATCGTCAGTCGAGCCAATATTCTTCAGGCGCTTGTTGAACGTCTTGAAGCGGAATCCGACGTCGCGATGGATGACGCGAGCATCCGCGGGCGCGTGATGGCGGAACTGAAAAAGCGATCGTGGAAATCCAGCGGCGTGAGCGTCGCGGTCCGTGATGGCGTCGTTTCGTTATTGGGCATCATCACCGATGAGCGGCAGCGGCCCGCCGTCAGGGTCGCGGCGGAGTCGGTCGCTGGCGTCAAGGCCGTGCGCGACCATCTCGCCTGGGTCGAGCCCAATTCCGGGACCGTGATTTCCTCGCCTGAAGATCGGGACGCGGACACGCCATAGCGTGCCGGACTATTTGGCGCCGGCCTTCGCGAAAAATCTGTTTTCTGGACGGGGCAGCCCGAGATTTTCGCGCAGCGTCGCGCCTTCATACTGCCGCCGGAAAATCCCGCGGCGCTGCAACTCCGGCACAACGAGATCGACGAAATCGTCGAGCCCCGCCGGGAGGTAGGGAAACTGGATGGTGAAACCATCCGAGCCCTCGGTCTCCAGCCATTCCTCCATCGTGTCGGCGATAGTCTTTGGCGTTCCCACCATGGAGAGTCCGGAATGGCCGCCGACCCGTTGGGCTAGCCGGCGCACGGTCAGATTTTCGCGCCGCGCCATTTCAATCGTACGCTCGCGCGAAGTCTTGCCGGCGTTGGTTTCGGGAATTTCAGGCAGGGGTCCGTCAAGATCGAATGTCGAGGCGTCCACGCCCAGCGCGATCGACAATGAAGCAATCCCGCTGTCCTCATGCACGAATGTGTCAAGCAGCGCCCGCTTGCGCTTGGCCTCGTCCACGGTTTCGCCGACCACGACAAGGCAGGCCGGCAGTATTTTCATGTACGTGGGATCGCGCCCCACCTTCGCCATGCGCGACTTGACGTCGGCGTAGAAGCGCCGGCCCGCGTCGATGTTCGGCTGCGACGTGAAGACAAGCTCGGCGGTTTCCGCCGCGAGCTGACGACCGGGGTCGGAAGCTCCCGCCTGCACGATGACGGGCCAGCCCTGCACCGGGCGCGCGATGTTCAGGGGGCCGCGCACGTCCAGAAATTCGCCGTGATGATCGAGAACATGCACCTTGTCGGGATCAAAGAATATCCCGCTCTCGACATCGCGAATGAGGGCGTCGTCCGCCCAGCTGTCCCACAGCCCCGTGACAACATCGTAGAATTCGCGGGCGCGGCGGTAGCGAGTCCCATGCTCCATCTGCTCCTTCATGCCGAAGTTGAGTGCGGCATCTGGGTTCGACGTCGTGACGATGTTCCACGCCGCGCGCCCGCCACTGATATGATCGAGGGACGCGAAGCGTCGGGCGATGTGATAGGGCGCGTCGAAGGTCGTGGAGGCCGTCGCGGCAAGGCCGATGCGCGTGGTTGAAGCGGCCAGCGCGGCCAGCAGTGTGAATGGCTCGAACGATGTCGCGGTGTGACTGCGGCGCAGCGACTTGAACGGCATGTTCAGGACTGCCATGTGATCGGCCATGAAAAACGTGTCGAACTTGCCGGCTTCCAGTTTTTGCGCCAATTGCCGCAATTTGGGAAAGTTGAAGTTCACATCCGGCCAAGCGCCGGGATAGCGCCACGCGCCAGTGTGGATCGTCGCCGGTCGCATGAAGGCGCCGAGATGCAATTGCTTTCCACTCGCCATGGTGAAAATCTCCGTGCAAATTGAATTGCGTCATTCTGACGAATATTTGGCAATCCCGCCAGCGTGATCAGGCAATCGTGAGGGAAGCCGGGCTGGCCGAAATTTTCCCGGTGGCGTAAGGAGCATTGTGTTTGCCGTTTGGGCGCGGGCAGATCGATCTGGAGAGGCCTTTGGACAAGATATTATGGAGGCTTCGACATTGATGCGCGGAAGCGAAGGTTCGCGCGGCGTCTTGCGGCGTCGAGAGTTCGCGGCGCTAGGCGCCGCGTTCGCGGTCGCGCCGTTGAGCGGCGTGGCTCGCGCGCAGTCGCCGGAGGCGTTCTTTGATCGCAAGACGCTGCATTTCTACGTCGGTATACCGCCGGGCGGCGCCTATGATCTCGTGCCGCGCATCTTTGCCGCGACCATGGCGAAACACATTCCGGGAAAACCCTCGATCGTCGTCGAGAACATGCCGGGGGCCGCGAGCCTGACGATGATGAATTTTCTCTACAATCGCGCGCCGAGGGATGGTACGGCGGTTGGCTTTCCCATGAACACGGTGTTGCTTGAACCAACGCTGAAGCTCGTGTCGCGCTCGGGCGGCGTGGTGAATTTCGACCTGTCGAAACTGTCGTGGCTCGGAACGCCGGGGCAGGACCCCGCGGTTATCTGGGTGGCGGGTTCCTCGCGGTTCAAGTCGTTCGACGATCTGCGCGGCGCGAATGTTCGATTTGCGGCGACCGCGCCGGGCGCCGACAGTTATCTCGTACCGGCGCTATGCAACAGGTTGCTCGGTACGAGCATCAAGGTGGTCAGCGGCTATCAGGGCGTCGCTGAATATCTTGTCGCGTTCGAACGCGGCGAAGTCGAGGGCGGCGCGACGACCTACGCCGCGTTGTCAGTGGCCCGTCCGGAGTGGATCAAGCAGGGACGTATCCGGATTCTCGCGCAATTCGGGGCCGAACGAACAGCCGACCTGCCTGATGTTCCAACCGCCGTCGAACTCGCGGGCGATGAGGAAACGCGGGCCATGTTCCGCCTGTTCGGCGTAAAATTTACCGCCGCCTATCCCATCGCGCTGCCACCGGATGTGCCCGCGGACCGGATCGAGGCGCTGCGCGCGGCCTTTGTCGCGACAATGAAGGACCCGGAGTTCGTGGAGCAGATCGCCAAGCTGCATTTGCCGCCCGGTTCGGTTTCTGCCGATACCGTGAGGCGACTGGTGCGCGAGGCGAGCGATGCCTCCCCCGCGATTATCGAGCGGCTGCGCCAAGCCCTCAGCGTCGAATAGAGCTATATCTTGGAATCTCACATGACGAAAATCATCATCGAGCAGGACGCCTTCATGCGCATGTTCGCGCCGATGCTCGACCCCACCGTTTCCGCCGAGAACATGGCGGCGGTGGCTGATTTCTTCGCCCATGACGAGCCGGATTTCGCGGGGTGGCTGGCCGGCGTGCGCGGTCGGGTTCCCGTGCTGTTTCCCGCTCGGGTTCATCTGGCCGAGGATCAGGATCATTTCCGCGATCTGTTGCCTGAGGCGGATGGCTGCATCGTCGAAAGCTTGCGCGTTGGCGAGAACGAACTCGCTCGCGCGCGATCCTTGGCGGTGGTGCAGAAATATGGCGCGATCACGCGCAATATAGACGCCGCGGCCTGCGCGCGGCATGGAGTTCGCGTCGAGACGCAACACCGGCGCGTCAATGTCGCCGTCGCCGAGCAGGCCTTCGCGCTGATGATGACCCTGGCCAAGCGCATTCACGATCTTGACCATGTTGTTGACGCGGACAGCCTGGCCGCCGCGGGATACAAGGTGCGGCCCTATGATCGCCGCTATTCCGGCAGCAGCAATTTCGCGCGCATTCCGGGACTGCGGACGCTTTCCGGCGCGACGTTGGGGCTGATCGGCATGGGCGAGGTCGGGCGCGAGATCGCCAGCCGCGCCGCCGCGTTCGGCATGAACGTCATTTATTATCAACGTACGCCGCTGAACGAGATGGAAGCGCTCGGCTCAAACGCCACGTATGTGTCGCTGGATCATCTGGTCGCGCGCGCCGATTATCTCTCGATCAATCTACCGGTAACATCAGCGACGCGAGGCCTTCTTGGCGCGGCGCAATTCGCCCGCATGAAAGAGGGCGCGATCCTCGTCAACGTGGCGCGTTCCGAACTGATCGACCGTACCGCGCTGTTGGCGGCTTTGTCGGCGGGGCGTCTTGGCGGCTTCGGAACGGATGTCTGGTACGAGGAACCAGTCGTCGCGAGTGATCCGATCCTGTCGCTTCCCAACGTCGTGATCATGCCGCACACCGCGATTGGCAATCGTCGCAATGCGTTGCTTGATACGGAAGATATGTTTCGGAAGATGAACGACGCCATCGCGGCGCGGGCGGTCTGAAAATCCACGGGCAAAGCGAGAGTCAACATGGCGCGGGTACAACTGATCGACGAGGACAAGGCGCCAGAGCTTGCCGGCCTGATCGACAGGATCAAGCAGGGACGGCGAGGATCGCTGATCAATGTCTATCGCCTCCTGTTGCGCAGTCCCGTTCTCGCGGGCACGTGGTTCGAGCATCTGAACGCGGTGCGCTGGAAGACCGGGCTTAACGGACGACTGCGCGAAATTTTGATCATCCGGATCGGCTGGCTCACGCGAACGGCCTACATCATGCGACAGCATGTGCCGAAACTGGCGCTCGCCGATGGGCTGACGCTGGTGGAGTGCGAGGCGCTACAAACGGCCGATGGCGCCAGTCATTTCAATGAGGCCGAGGCCGTCGCCATCGCCTATGCCGACGCGATGACCGTCGATGTGCAAGTTCCGGATACTGTTTTCGATCCCTTGCGCCGGACCTTTTCAGAACAGGAGATCGTCGAGATCACGGTTCTGATAGGCACGTATAACATGCACGCGCGCGTGTTGAACGCGCTCGAACTTGATCTTGAGCCCTGATCCAGTCAGCGAGGTTGCCGGGCGAGGTAGCGCGCCGCGGCGATCGCCGCCGTCGCGCCATCGCCAGCGACCGCGGCGAGCATCGCGATAGATCCCGCGCGAATGTCTCCAGCCGCGAATACTCCGGGAACCGAAGTGGCCATCATGGGATCGACTACGATGCGCCGATCGCCGTCGAGGGCCACGAGGTCGCCGAGAAAGCCAGTATTAGGTTCAAGACCGACGTAGACGAAGACGCCATCGACCGGCTCGGTCGTGACGACGCCGGTTCCAACATCGCGCTGCCTGACGCTCGCGACGCCATCCTCGCCAGCAATCTCCTCTATGATCGTCGAGAAGCGAATTTCGACGTTCGCCACCGCCGCGACCCGATCCCGCAGGACCTTCTGCGCGCGTGGCGTGTCCGCGCGGCACAGGATGACGGCGCGCCCGACGAATTCGGACAGGATAAGCGCCTCGTCGAAGGCCGCGTCGCCGCCGCCTACAACGATGACGCGTTTGCCGCGGAACAATGGCCCATCGCAGGACGCGCAGTGCGAGACGCCGTGGCCGATCAATCGCTCCTCGCCGGGTATGCCGAGCTTGCGATGGCTGGAGCCCGCGGCGACGATGACCGCGCGCGCGGCGAGTGTTTCCGCGGCGCCGCGGACGATGCGGCGGTCGCCATCGATTTCGATCGCTTCGATCGCGTCGAACAGAAACTCCGCGCCCGCGGCTTCCGCCTGTTCATGCAAGATGGGGCCAAGTTCATGCCCGCCAATTCCATCGGGAAATCCGGGATAATTGTCGATGCGGGGGGCGTTCATGATCTGACCGCCGACGCCCATTTCGGCGACCACTGTCGTATTCAGTCCCAGGCGCGCTGAATGGGTCGCCGCCGTCAGACCCGCGATGCCGGCGCCGATGATGACGAGATCGGGGTCGCCGCTCATTTATAAATCTCCGCCGCCATCGCCATCATTTTTTCCTGCAATTCGTAAGTGGCGCCGCCAAGGAGCTTCGTTTGCAGAAACGGACGCGCCTCGTTGTTCGCCTGTTCGATGATTCCCTTCGCCACGGGGATCAATCCCGCGTTGGCGAAGGCGAGCTGCGAGTCCGACTCCAGCATGAAGTTGGTCAGCAGTCGCGCGGCGTTGGGATGCGGCGCGCCGGTGAGCAGGGCAAAATGGGCGCTGGCGTAAACCCAGCCCTCCCTGGGCGCGATCATGCGGATCGGCAGTCCCTTGAGCGTCAGCGCGTATGGCAATTGTTGCGGGAAATAGATGGCGTATTCGCCGCGCGCGACCTGCCGCTCGGCTTCGCGGTTGTTGCGGGTGACGACATAGTCCTGCCTGGCCAGTCTCTCATGATAGTCGCGCCCAAAGGCCTTGAAGGTCGCCTCGAACATCGCCGCGCCCGCGCCCGACAGTCGCAGGTCGTCGCCGGTCATCCTGCCCTTCCATTTGGGATTGAGCAGGTCGGTCCAGCTTGTGATTTCGTCAGCCCCGACAAGGTTGGCGTTGGCGAGGACGCCGTAGGGCGGATACCACACCGGCACGCCATTGCCGTCGCGCTCGATATCGTCGCGCAGATTGGCCTCGTTTGGCACATGCATCGCCGGCTGGATTTCGCCCAGTTTCGCGTGAGCGGGGAGCGTGGCTGGCGAGGAGAGATAGATGTCGCCAATGGCGCGCTTCGCCACATGTTCCATCCGGATGCGTTCGGTCACCTCGCTGGCGCGGGCGATGTAATGGTCAACCCTGATGCCATATTGGGCCTCGAAGGCCTTCATGCGGGCGATGGCGGGCGGGCCGCTGAGGGCGGAATAGACGGCGACGCTGCCTTCCTTTTTCGCGGCGGCGATCGCGTCGTCCCACTCTCCGGCGCGGGCGGACGCGACGGCGGCCAACGCGACGAACATGATGAGCAGGCGACGCATGCGTATTCTCCCCGGATGAATTGACGCTTCCCCCTCCGAAGCCTAGTTTTCCCAAATTGCCGCAACGTCGGGCATAGTCAACTCGGGCGACGGGAGAGAACCCATGGATGATATCGCGACACTCGCGCGCGCCGGCGCCCGCATCGTCGTCCACAATCCCATGGGCTACCCGCCCAAGATCGCCAAGAAGACTCCCGCGCGTCGGATCGAGGGGCTCGATGGCAAGACGATCTATCTCGTTGATTGCCGCTTCGATGATTCGATCGAATTGCTGAAGCAGGTTCAGGCCTGGTTCGGCGCGCATATGCCGACGGTGAAGACAAAGCTCGTTTCGCTCAATCATTATTACGGTACGGACGATCCCGCGACGTGGGAGGACATCAAGGCGAATGGCGACGCGGCGATTGTTGGCGTCGGCCATTGCTCGACCTGCGCGCCCGCCGTCACGACGCACGCGATCACGCTTGAGGCGAAATATGGCGTGCCGACCGTCGCGCTGCACACCGACAAGTTCGATCGCGTGGTGCGCTCGACCGCGCGCGTTGGCGGCCTGCCGGGCCTTGATTGCGTCTATGTGCCGCAACCCGTCATGGGCAAGTCCGCCGAAGAATTGCGCGCCTACGTCGAGGGCAATGATCCAATCACTGGACGCCCTGTCATGCTTGAGGTGGTGGAGTCATTGACGCGCGGCCTATGCGTTGGAACAGACGCGCCGAACGATCGCTCAACGCCGCGCTTCGTTGACGCCGACACGGAAGATAATCTCCACGAGCTTTTCCTGCGCAACCACTGGACGGATATGCTGCCGATCGTGCTGCCGACACGGGAACGCGTCGCCGCGATGCTGGCCGGCACGAGCCGCAAGCCGGACGAGGTTGTCGGCCGCATGCAGCCGACGCACAATCGCGGCCTGTGGGAATACACGGTCGAGAAGGTCGCCGTGAACGCAGTAATGGCCGGAGCGCGGCCAGAATATTTTCCGGTCATTCTCGCGCTTGCGGCCGCTGGCGTCTCGGCGCGCGGCTCGACGTCGAGTTCGGCGGCCGCGATGGTCGTCGTCAACGGTCCCGTGCGCCACGAGATCGGCATGAATTGCGGCATCGGCGCCATGGGCCCCTACAACCACGCCAATGCCACCATTGGTCGCGCCTATGGCCTGCTGTCGCAGAACCTGCAGGGCGGCTCGATTCCCGGCGACACGTTCATGGGTTCGCAGGGCAACAACCTGACCTACAACAGCGTCACCTTCGCCGAGAACGAGGAGCGCAGCCCATGGGCGCCGCTGCACACGCGCAAGGGGTTCAAGCCGGAGGACAGCATCGTCAGCGTGTTCTACGGCTGCCGCTCCAACACATTCTGTCTAGGCCTGCGCGAACTATTCTGGCGCGAACATGTTCGCGACATGCTGACCGGCACGGATTCAAACACGGCGCCATGCCTGCTGCTTGATCCCATCACCGCGCGGCAGTTCATTGATCGCGGCGGCTTCACGGATGTCGACGATCTCATTCACTGGCTTTGGGATACCGCTCGGGTTCCCGCCGCGCGCTACTGGGATTTGCAGCTCGTGCAGAACTACATCTATCCCCGCGCCACCTTCGGCGAGGAACCGATGGCGACAAAACTGAAAGCGGCGCCCGACGAGTTGATCCCGATCTTCCAGGAGAAGGACATCAACGTCGTGGTTGTCGGCGGCGAGAGCAATGGATACTGGAGCATGATGGGCGCGACGTGGCGCAAGTCCGTTAGCGTGGACGAGTGGCGGTAGCGCGGAGCGTTTCTATTTCCAGCGCTCCATCGCGCTATCATCCGCGTCGCGCGCCTCGACCCAGTCGGTCGCGGCGCCTTCGATGGGGTGCTCCTTCTTCCAGAAGGGCGCGCGGGTCTTGAGATAGTCCATCAGGAACTCCGCGCCGGAAAAGGCCGCCGCGCGATGCGAAGACGCGGTGACGACCAGCACGATCTGGGCGCCGGGAGCGATTTTGCCAAAGCGATGGATGACGGTGATGGCGTCGAGCGGCCAGCGCGCGCTCGCCTCGGCCGCGACGCGGGCGATCTCCTCCTCGGCCATGCCGGGGTAGTGTTCGAGCTCCAGCGCGGCAAGTCGCCCGCCCTCGTCGCGGCAGAGGCCCGTGAAGGTTACGATCGCGCCGATGTCGCGCCGCGCCTGGGTGATTGCCGAGACCTCGGCCGCGGCGTCGAAATCCCCGGCCTGAATCAGAATGCGGATGGTCATGGGGCTCAGCCCCCGGTCATCGGTGGAAAAAAGGCGATTTCCCGGGCGCCAGCGATTGGCGCGTCATGCTTGACGTGGGCCCGGTCGATGGCGACACGGATGATTTTCGCGTTCTCGAAGGCGTGGGCGTATTGCTCGCCGCGGTCGGTCAGCCAGCCGATCAGGCCGGCGACGTCCATAACGGAGGCCGGCGGGGCGATTTCCTCGTCCGCCTTGCCGATGCGCTCGCGCACCCAGGCGAAATAGACAGCTTTCATCCTCAATCCTCGACGTGCTTCAGCCCGGCCTTCATATAGTCCCAACCGGTGTAAAGCGTGAGGATCGCCGCGATCCAGAGCAGGACAAGGCCGATCTGGCTCGTGCCCGGCAGGATTTTCTCGCCGGCATGGCCGGCGATGAGAAACCCGACCGCGACGAGTTGCAGGGTGGTTTTCCACTTGGCCACGGTGGAGACGGGCAAGCCGACGTGGAGTTCCGCGAGGAACTCGCGCATTCCGGACACCAGAATTTCCCGGCAGAGGATGACTATGGCCGCCCAACGCGACCAGCCCGCGATATCGCCGCTGGCCACCAGCATGAGCAGGCAGGCGGCGACGAGCAGCTTGTCGGCGATGGGGTCGAGCATCCGCCCGAGCGAGGACTGCTGCGACCATGCCCGCGCGAGATAGCCGTCGAAGAAATCGGTGACGCCCGCGATGGCGAAGACCCCGAGCGCCGTCCAGCGCATCCAGTCAATTTCCGGCCAGAACAGCAGCGCGGTGACGACAGGCGCGGCGGCCACCCGACCGTAGGTCAGGAGGTTGGGCAGGCTCCAGCGGCGCCCGCTGGCTGGAATCGATGAAATGGCCATTCGGGCCAAGGAACTATCTGGCGCGGTCCACGTCAATAGGCGTGACTTCTGGAGCCATTTCGTCGCCGAGGGTCGCTGGCGGCGCGATGGCTCCATGCGGGGTTCACATTCCCCGTGAAAATGATATTGCTCCGCCCGCCCGGGGTTCGCGCCCCGCGCCGGCGCCGTCGCGCCGTTGGGGCGTCGCCAAGTGGTAAGGCAGCGGATTTTGA
>CAISJZ010000222.1 GCA_903885755.1 uncultured Hyphomicrobiales bacterium
AGGCCGACGCCGTCGAAGCCCAGAACCTCCATTTCGTTCCAGATTTCGAAATGTTCGGAGTATGTGCGTGCGGCGATTTTCGGGTCGAAATATTTGCCGGGCAGCGGGTAGGGGATGAAGCGGTCGGCCTTGAACTCGTCGAAATGCTTCCCGTAGGGAAGCAGATCCATCACATAGACTTTCATCGTCACTCCCGCGCGTGGCTGATTTCTGGTGATTTCGCGATGCCATGACCGATGGCCGACGGCATTCATTTGGGCGCCGCGTCAATGTCGTGTAGAATCCCCCATGAGGTCAATGGCGATGTGCGCCGGCCCCGAATGCGGATGGCGTCGCCCCCGAGGTTTGGGGGCGCGCCGCGGAACCGCTAAGCTTCGGTCACATTTCGGCCCTTGTGTCCGACAAAAGTGGAACCCAATGGCCAAGCTGTACGTTCAGCCCTCGTTCAGGGCATGGGCTGCACCATGGTTCAGCTTACGACGTGCGACATTCCGCCGCGCGCCAGACTCTCCCGGAGCCCGAAGGCCCCCATGCCCACGATCGCTCTCGTCGACGACGACCGCAACATCCTGACCTCCGTCTCCATCGCCCTTGAAGGCGAGGGATACCGCGTGCAGACCTACACCGACGGCGCCAGCGCGCTGGACGGTTTGAAGACCAATCCGCCGGATCTCGCCATCTTCGATATCAAGATGCCGCGCATGGACGGCATGGAGCTATTGCGCCGGCTGCGCCAGAAGTCCGACCTGCCGGTAATCTTCCTGACGTCGAAGGACGAGGAGATCGACGAGCTCTTCGGCCTCAAGATGGGCGCCGACGACTTCATCCGGAAGCCGTTTTCCCAGCGCCTGCTGGTCGAACGCGTGAAGGCGATCCTTCGCCGGGCCAATCCGAAGGAAGCGGCGGCCCAGAAGGAATCGGAAGCTCGCATCCTTGAACGCGGCCTTTTGAAAATGGACCCCGAGCGCCATACCTGCACATGGAACAACGCGCCGGTGATTCTGACCGTGACCGAATTCCTGATCCTTCAGGCCTTGGCGACGCGGCCGGGCGTGGTAAAAAGCCGCAACGCTCTGATGGACGCGGCCTATGACGATCAGGTCTACGTGGACGATCGCACCATTGACAGCCACATCAAGCGCCTGCGCAAGAAGTTCAAGGCCGCGGACGACGATTTTGAAATGATCGAAACCCTCTACGGCGTCGGGTATCGATTCAAGGAGGCTTAGGCGCTTCGCCCGAGCCAGCCCTGGCGGAAGCCAAATGAGTCTTGATACGCACGGCGAGATCGATCTCGCCCATGACACCGACGATGCTGGATCGAAGCCATCGCCAGGCGTCGCCGCGAAGCGAGCGGCGCCGCGCCCCGGTCTGCTGGCGCGCGCGCGCCGGCTGCCGCCGACCCTTGTATCGCGTTATTCGTCTTCTCTGACGCGCCGCATCGTTGTTCTGAACCTCGGCGGGCTGCTCGTTCTGTCCGCCGCCTTTCTCTATCTCAATCAGTTTCGCGAAGGCCTGATCGACGCGCGGGCGCAGAGCCTGCAGACACAGAGCGAGATCATCGCCGCGGCGATCGCGGCCTCGGCGACGGTGGAAACCGACGCGATCACGATCGACCCGGAAAAACTGCTGCAACTCGCGCCAGGCGAAAGTTACGATCCCAGCGGCGACCCCGATACCGACCTCGAATTTTCGATCAATCCCGAACGTGTTGGTCCGGTCTTGCGTCGTCTGGTGACGCCGACGCGCACCCGGGCGCGTGTCTATGATCGCGACGGCTATCTGCTGATAGATTCACTGTCGATCACGGCGCGATCGAACATCATGCGTCAGGATCTTCCGCCGCCGGGTCAAGAGGATTCCTCGCCGACGCTGTTCGCGCGCACATGGAACATGCTGCGCGGCCATTTCGGCACCAGCGCCCCGGCGCCGGTCACCGACGAACTCGGCGTGGGCAACGGCCGTGCCTTTCCCGAGGTGCGCGACGCGTTGGGCGGCGGGCCATCTTCGGTCGTGCGCGTCAACGCCCGGGGCGAGACGATCATTTCGGTGGCGGTGCCAATCCAGCGATTCCGCGTCGTGCGCGGCGCGCTGCTCCTGTCGACGCAGGGCGGCGACATCGACAAGATCATCAATTATGAGCGTTGGGGGATCATTCGAATCTTCCTTGTCTCGGCAGGCGTGATGTTCCTTCTGTCGCTCCTGCTCGCGGGCACGATCGCCGAGCCCATGCGCAAGCTGGCGGAGGCGGCGGAACGAGTTCGCCGCGGCATCAAGTCCCGTCAGGAAATTCCCGACTTCACGTCTCGTTCGGACGAAATCGGCCATCTCTCCGGCGCGCTGCGCGACATGACCAGCGCGCTCTATAACCGGATCGACGCGATCGAGAGTTTCGCCGCCGATGTCGCGCATGAACTCAAAAATCCGCTCACGTCGCTGCGCAGCGCCGTGGAGACGCTTCCACGCGCGCGGAATGACGAGTCGCGCGGTCGGCTGCTCGAGGTCATCCAGCATGACGTGCGTCGTCTCGACCGGCTCATCAGCGATATCTCCGACGCTTCGCGCCTTGACGCGGAACTCGCGCGCGGCGAAATGCAGCCGGTCGATCTGCGCCAATTGCTGGGCGCGGTCGTCTCGATGGCCAATCAGGTGCGGCGCGACGATGGCGTTCGTGTCACGCTGGACGTGGCGCCAAGCGATGATCCGCGCCGCGGCTATGTCGTCATGGGACACGATTCACGCCTCGCGCAGGTGATCAACAATCTCGTCGACAACGCGCGTTCGTTTTCGCCGCGCGGCGGCGGCGTCCGGATTGCATTGCGGCGCGGGCGAGACCAGAAACGCGCCGGGCCTTTGGCGGCGGGCGTGGAAATCGTGGTCGATGACGACGGGCCGGGGATTCCGGCCCACGCCTTCGAACGTATTTTCGAACGCTTTTACACCGATCGTCCCAATCAGGGATTTGGGCAGAATTCCGGTCTTGGCCTGTCGATCTC
>CAISJZ010000223.1 GCA_903885755.1 uncultured Hyphomicrobiales bacterium
CCCATTCCACATCCGACATCGATCCACGAATCAAATCCGCCTCCCTCCAAGAGGCAGCCTTGAATCAAGCAGCGATTCCAGCGTCAATCACTTTGTCAACGGGACCTAATAGATATCGCGGCGGAACTCCAGCTAAAGGGCCAATGGCAAGCGATTACGCTTGAACAGGCTCTTGGGTTGGACAAATCGCGCAGAATGCGTTGCCCGGAATGCCATGGACGAGTTCGGGCCCATGCCGCCGGCAAAGATGGGATGCGACCTCATATGGAGCATTGCCAGCGAAACAAGGGATGTTCACGTGGCGACTGCTTTGATGGTACGACTGCGATGCATCCGAAGGCATTAACGTGACTAAGCGTCCCAAACACCCGCCTGTCCTCAACCAATTGGCGGAGTGCTCGGACAAGGATCACGATGAACTGATCCGGTGGCACAGGATCACGACGGCGCGGCGCGCGCGGCTCATTCGCCAGCACGACCAAAGGTTCGGCTAACGACAGCGCGGATTGTCCGGGCTGGCCTCGCACAGGTATTGCCGCCCAAGCTCATTGCCGATCGGGACTGGAAGCCTCAACGCCCTGGCTTTCAGCCTGGCCGCTTGCAGCGTGATCGCCTTCACTTCCGCCTGGTAGGGCGTGAGGCCGGAGGATTGAAGCGCCATCCGTGTTCGAATGTCCTGGATCGCGTCAATTCGAAGTTCCTCCGCCACCGTCGCGCAATCGTTCGTTGACAGGCGGCAGGCGGCGCTGGCGGGCGAGATCATCAAAAGCAGAATCAGGAATCGCATAGGCCGCCCCATTGCTTGACGAGAAGCGCGAGCGCCACGAGGCGCCGCTGCAAATTCTCAACCGTAGATTGGCTCTAATTCGCGCTCACAACTGGAGACGCATGCGTCACGCCACAAAAATATTTGCGTGATATTTGTGTTTCGTCAAGAAATGCATTCAACCGACATTTTCCCAAAAAGATCTATTCCTACCTCCACGGATCCACCGCGCAGTGGATCGCGTCGGGTTCGCCCTCGCCGCCGACGGTGCGCAAGGCGAGATCGACCTGATCGAGGCCGAACACATGGGTCGCCATGTCGCGCAGGGGATATTTGCCCGAGGCGATGATCCCGAGGCCGATCTCGACCGCCTCGTAGGAGTGGCCGCGCATCCCCTTGATGGTGAGGAAGCGCCGCACCAGCGTGTCGCTCGGGAAATTCGGCACGTCCCTGAATTTCCAGCCGCCGAGGATGATGCGGCCCGCCTTGCGGGCCAGACCGATGGCGCTCAGAATCGTCTCCGTGCCGCCGGCCGCGCAATCAAGCACGAGATCGGCCATCTCGCCGCCGGTGATGTCGGCGACGGTTTCCAGCGGGTCATGTTCGGCGACGTTGATCGTGTGCGTCGCGCCCAGACGTCTGGCGAGCGCGAGGCGTTTTGTATCGCTTGGCGTGCCAAGGCCGGTGACGATGACGGCGGCGGCGCCTGCCTCCTTCGCCGCGACGACGCAGGCGAGGCCCTGCTGTCCCGGCCCCTGAATGAGCACGATCTCGCCGATGCGCGTCTTGCCCTGAAGGTATGCCCATTCGACGCCGTTGCCGAGCGGCAACGCCATGGCCGCCAGTTCCGCCGGCATGGACTCGGGCACGCGGTGGAAGACTGAATTGGGATGCAGATACTGATATTGCGAGAAGCCGCCCCACAGCGACGGCGCGAAGGCGACGGGCGTCGAACCATAGCGGATCGTGTCCGGCCTGTTGAGCGTGTCGGTCTCGTCGCAAAGGCGGAATTCCTGCTGGCGGCAATAGCGGCAATGGCCGCAGGGTAGATATTCCTCCAGCGCGACACGGTCGCCTTCCCTCACGCCGAATTTTTTCGCGGCGTCGCGTCCGAGGCGATCGACGCGCCCGACCGATTCATGGCCGAGAATGAGCGCGCCCTTGGCCTTGGGGTATTTGAGATAGTAGGGCCAGTCGCTGCCGCAGACGCCGGTCATCTCGATCTTGAGCAAGCCCGCGTCGGCGGGAATGTCGGGCATGGCGAATTCGCGCGTTTGCGTGACGCGGATATCGGTGGAGACGGCGGCGGCGATGGTGGGCATGGTCTTGTCCAGTCGCTTTGCGGCAATTGGCCGGGGTCATCGCCGGAGCCGCGCGGTGAATCCGCCGGTCCTAAAGTGTTGCCGCGCCTAGATCGACGTATGCGGCACGCCTGGCGCGGCGACCAATGCCTCGGATCTCGCCTTGTAAAACAACTCGCCCTCCGGCAGCACGAAGGAAGCCGAGCGCACCGCGTGGCAGGAGGGCGCGAGCGCCGGGGGCGCGACGCCCTTCTCCACCAGCGCGACCGCGGCTTTCAACATGCGCTGCCGCGCCATGATGATGGCGTTGTCGGTGGCGACAAGATTTTCGCGCGTACGATCGACAATCGGCCCCATGCTTTCCTGAACCGAGGCGTCCTGCTGGGCGACGCCGTAGACGCCGGAGAAGGTCTTGCCGGCCTTCTGGCCCACGCGGTCCATGCCGTAGTCATTGTCCTTGTTGACCCTGGGGCGGAACGAGCCGGGCTCGTATTCCACATGCACGCCGTGGCCGCCACGCATGGCGGCGAGTTCCTCATCGGTCAGCGCGCGGGTGGGATGCCAGGTAAACGTCCAGACCCAGCAGTTTGCATCGTCGATCGGCACCCAGGCATGGCCGTTGAGCGCGTTGTCGCCGTAAGGCGGGATCATCTGGTAGCAGGGCATGATCCATTGCGTGACGCGCCAGTAGGAAAAGCCCGGCTCGGCGGAGCGGCGCGCGCCGATCAGCAGCCCGCCTTCGGATTCGATGATCTCGAATTTAGGCGCCTTGTCCTTCTGATAGTTCGCGCCTTTCGTCGCGCGGTGCAGCGGATCGGTGTGCAACTCCATGCTGTGCAGCCACGAGACGTGGCTGGAATCAAGCCCGCCTTCCATGGCCTGCGCATAGTTGGACTCCTGCAATCGCTTGGAGACGTAGAGATGGCCCGGCGGCAGATTCAGAAATTCAAAGCCGGGAAATTCCGGCCGTTCATGCGGCTCGGCCAGGCAGGTCCAGAACATGCCGCCTGCCTCCACCAGAGGATAGGATTTCAGCTTGATCTTTTGCGCATAGCCGCTTTCGACGGGCTCGGAAGGCACCTCGACGCACTGGCCCGTCGTGTCGAACTTCCAGCCGTGATAGGGGCAACGCAGTCCGCACTCTTCGTTGCGCCCGAACCAGAGCGACACGCCCCGATGGGCGCAGAACTCGTCGATCAGACCAAGCTTGCCCTCGCTGTCGCGGAACGCGAGCAACCGTTCCGAGAGAATCTTGACGCGCACGGGCGGGCAATCCGGCTCGGGTAGTTCACTCGATACGAGGATTGGCAACCAGTAACGGCGAAACAGCGCGCCCATGGGTTGTCCGGGCCCGGTGAGCGACAGCAGCATGTTCTGTTCGTGTTTCATGGTCCGTCCGGCGTTTCCGTGTACCCGTTGGCATATTTATAGCGCGGCGTTGGCGGGCGCGCCACGCGGTTCACCTCGGTTTGTCATTGCCGAGATCAAGAATGCGCCGTGCGACGATGTTGCGCTGGATTTCGGACGAGCCGCCATAGATCGTATTGCGCCGCGCTTGCAGAAATGTGGTGGCGATGTCGATGCGGCGACCATCGGCCAGCATCGGCTCAAGGTTGGCGCCGGCGGAGCCGGCGGCCTCCAGCAGGAGATCGGCGAGGCGTTGTTGCAACTCGGTGTTGACGATTTTCAGCAGCGATGTGCGCTGGCCCGGCGCGGGATTGGCGCGCATTTCGTCGAGCACGCGCGCGAAGGCGGCGGAGAAGGCGATCGCGTCGAGCCGCGCGCGCGCGAATCTGTCGCGGAAGGCCTCGTCGTCCATGGCGCCCGTCTCGCGCGCCACGCGATCGACGCGGTCGACGAGCGCGTTGACGCGCTGCGGCGTCGAGGTCATCAGTCGCTCGGTCTCAAGCACGGCGTTGGCGAGTTTCCAGCCGCCGTTCAGCGCGCCGACGACATTGCCCAGCGGAATCACGACATCGTCGAGGAACACCTCGGCGAATTCATCGTCGCCGGTGATGGTCTTGATGGCTCGCGCGCGCACGCCCTTTGACGCCATGTCGATCAGGATCATGCTGATGCCGTCGCGGCGATCGGCCGCGTCGGGGTTGGTGCGCACAAGCGCGAACATCCATTGCGCGCGATGGGCGGCGGTTGTCCAGATTTTCTGCCCGTTGACGATCAGCCGGTCGCCCTCGACGCGCGCGCTGGTGCGCAGCGAGGCGAGATCGGAGCCGGAATTTGGCTCCGAATAGCCCTGACACCACGTCACGCTTCCATCGAGAATGGCAGGCAGATGTCTGGCCCGCTGCTCCGACGTGCCGTAACGGATGAGGATGGGGCCGATGTGATAGACGCCCTGATTGGAGAGCTCGGGCGCGCCGATGCGCGCGGCTTCCTCGAACAGGATCAGGCGCTGGTTGACGCTCGCGTCCATGCCGCCATGTTCGCGCGGCCAGTTGGGCGCGATCCAGCCGCGTTCGTGCAGCTTTCCCTGCCACCACAGGGCGTCCTCGTGCCTGGGCCGCGTTGGCAGATCGCGCAGGCGGGCGGGAAGCGTCGTCTCGAAACAGTCGCGAACCACGGCGCGGAAGGCGGCGTCCTCCGGAGCGTCGGCGCGCAGCAATTCAAGCAGGTTCATCGGCGCCGCGCCCGACGTCGCGTCGGAGAAGCGCCGGCGATGCGCCTCGATCGGACGATAGATGCGCGTGAGAACCATGATGCGCTTCAGGTATAGTCCGATATCGAATTCGTCGGTGAAGCCGATGGCGCCGTGCATCTGCACCGACCATTTGGCGAGGCTCAGCGCCGTCTCGCCAGCGCGCGCGCGGGCGCCGGCGATCAGTTCCAGCGCGCCGGGCCGCGCGAGGTCGGCGACGCGCGCCGCCTCCAGCACGAGGGAGCGCGACAGGTCGATGTCGCAGGCCATGTCCACGGCGCGATGTTGCAGGGCCTGGAACGCCCCGAGCGTCCGGCCGAACTGCTTGCGGGTTCGCATGTAGGACAGGGTGCGATCGAAAACCTCGATGGCCGCGCCCATCGTTTCCGCCGCGAGACCAATCTGCAATGACAGGCGCAGACGATCGAGCAGCGGGGCGGCCGCGACGCCGCTGGCGATGACGTGGCGCGCGTCGAGCGTGACGCCGGAGAATGCAAGATGCGCCAGGCGGGTTCCGTCCGCGGCCGTCTCGGCCTTCACGACGAGGCCCGCCGTCTCGCGCGGGACATAGAGCAACATCAGCCCGTCATCGCCGCGCGCGTCGACGATGTACCCTTCGGCGAATTCGCCATCGGGAACGAAGTGCTTCGATCCATCGAGAACGATCGCGCCATCGGCGCGGCGGGTCGTCCGGCTTCCGTGTCCCGCCGCCGGCCGCGCGCTCTCGCTTTGCAGCGCTGGCAGGATGAATGTCTCGCCCGCGGTGGCGCGCGACAGGATATCGGCGCGATGGGGCGTGTCCTCGCCCAGCACGCTCAACGCCGTGGCGAAGGGGACGAAAGGCGGCAGGAGCTGCCTTCCGAACTCTTCCGCGACAATCGCGAGGTCGAGGGTCGAGAGACCCGCGCCCGTTTCCGCCTCCGGCACGCGCAGGCCCGGCCAGCCCCCTTCGGCCAGCGCCGCGAGCCATCCCGCGCGATCGGGCGCGGCGCGGCCCAGCAGGCCGAAATGCCGCGCGCTCGCTGCGAATTTGGCCGCGCTGTCGCGGATCAGATCGGCGTCGTCATCGCCCTGACTCATATGGCGTTCCCCGTTTCCCCGGGATGGTCGCCCGGCGCGGAAGGGCGCGTCAAGGCAGGCTTGGGCATGGGCGCTGGCGTTCGGGCCCGCGCTCTGAAATAACCGTCGCGCCCGAAGTCCCAATCCGCGCGGGCGCGGCGGAAGCAAATATGTCCTGGCGCGAGTTCTGGAATCGCCAAAATACGATCTACGTGAACGACCGGCACCGGGCGTTGCATGACGATCAGGTCGCCAGGGGCATATGCGGGCTGGTGCGCACGCCCGCTGACATCGTGCTCGATTATGGGTGCGGCGACGCCTCGGAGGGCGAGACCGTCGCGACCAAATGCGCGCGGCTATACCTTTATGACGCCGCGCCGACGGTCCGGGCGCGTCTGCGCGAACGCTTCGCCGGGACCGCCGGGATTGAAGTGCTCGGCGAAGAAGGGCTGGCCGGCGTCGCCGATGGCGCGCTCGACCTCATCGTCGTCAATTCGGTACTGCAATACGTGCCAAAGCGCGATTTCGAGGCGCTGCTCGACGGGTTCCGCGCTAAACTGAATCCGGATGGCCGGCTCGTGCTGGCCGACATCATCTCGCCCGACGCCAGCGCGCTCGGCGACATCGGGGCCTTGCTGGGTTTTGCCTTGCGCGGCGGCTTTCTGGTCGCGGCCTGCGCCGGCCTCGTCGCGACGTTCTTTTCCGACTACCGCAAGCTGCGCGCGCAATTCGGGCTGACCCGCTACGGCGAGGACGAGATGAAGGCGCTGCTTGTGGCGCACGGATTTACGGCGACGCGCTCGCCCGTCAATATCGGCCACAACCAGACCCGCATGATGTTCGAGGCGCGGCCCGAGGCGAAGTAGCCGCGGCGAAGCGTCCCGCGCAATTTCGGTTGGCGGGCGCGCGGCTTGTGGTATCTGGTTCCTCGAAGCGGATCTGGCGGGCGCGCGGCGCCCCAACAACGCGGGAGGAACCCACATGACCATTCTCGACCAGCTCAAGGACGATCTCGTGACGGCCAACAGGGTGCTGGCCTATCATCACGTCGTCGATTCCTTCGGCCATGTCTCGATCCGCCATCCGGAAAATCCCAAGCACTTCTTCATGTCGCGCGCCCGGGCGCCGAACAGCGTCGAGCTTGGCGACATTACCGAGTTCGATTTCGAGGGCAAGGTGATCGGCCACGAGCCCGGAAAGCCCTATTCCGAGCGCTTCATCCACGGTTCGATTTTCGAGGCGCGGCCCGACGTGATGGCGGTTGTGCACAATCATTCGCCCAACGTCGTGCCCTTCACGGTGCAGAAGAAAAAGAAGATGCAGCCGATCATGCATATGTGCGCGCCGATCGGGAACGACATTCCGACCTGGGACATTTCGCACAAGTTCGGCGTGACGAACCTGCTCGTCACCAATGTCGAGATGGGCCGCGATCTCGCGGCGTGCCTTGGCAAGAACACGGTGTCGCTGATGCGCGGCCATGGCAGCGTTGTTGTCGGCAAGTCGCTGCGAGAGGTGGTGTTCACCTCGATCTACATGGAAATCCACGCGGAGATGCTGCTCAAGGCCTATCAACTGGCGGGCGACGACATCGTCGCCCTGTCGGATGGCGAAGTCGCCGCCAACGCCGGCGGGCGCGCGGGCTTCACGCTCGAGCGCGGCTGGGAAAACTGGTGCCGCCTCACCGATCGCCCCTATTACGCCCAGGACTGGAACATGGGTCCGGGCTTCTCC
>CAISJZ010000224.1 GCA_903885755.1 uncultured Hyphomicrobiales bacterium
ATCGTCTTCGGCGTTATTATTTCAAGTCCCTTGATCGCCCATCGCAAGAACAAGCCGATTGTTGACGCGGTGCGCGATTTCAGGCCGAAAAAACCAGTCTTTCTTGCGATGCTTGGCGACGAGGCCGAATGTCCCGCCGACCTCATCGCCGGTTTCCGCGCGCTTGGCGTGCCGTTCTTCCGCTCGCCCGAGCGGCTGATGCGCGCGCTGGCGCGGCTCGGCGAATGGGCGACCCGTCCTCTGCTGCCGCTGGATGGCGGCGGCGCGGCGGCGGGCGAAAAATTGCCATCGGGCACGATCCCCGAGCACCGCGCCAAGGACCTGCTGCGGCCCTTTGGCGTGGCGACGCCAGCGGGCGGCTTCGCCACCGCGCTCGAGGACGCCATCGAAATCGCCGGACGCATTGGCTACCCCGTGGCGCTGAAGGCGCAGTCGGCGAACCTGTCGCACAAGAGTGACGCGGGCGGCGTTATCCTCGGCGTCGCGAACGAAGACGCCCTGCACGAGGCCTGGACGCGGCTTTACGCCAACGTCGCGCGCGCCGCGCCCGATCTTGAACTCGATGGCGTGCTGGTCGAGGCCATGTCGCCGCGCGGCGTTGAACTCATCATTGGCGCGAAAAACGATCCCGAATGGGGTGCGGTGCTGGTCGTCGGGCTTGGCGGCGTCTTCGCCGAGGCGCTGAAGGACGCGCGCATCCTGCCCGCGGGCCTGCCGGTCGAGGACATCGCGGCGGAAATCGGTCGTCTCAAGGGCGGGGCGCTGCTGCGCGGGTTCCGCGGCGACGCCCCACGCGACATCGCGGCGGCGGCCGGGATCGCCGCTGGCGTCGGGCGGTTCATCCTCGCCCACCATGAAGTCTCGGAGATCGACGTCAATCCCGTGCTGGTCCTGCCCGAGGGCCAGGGCGCGCTGGCGCTCGACGCGCTCGTGCATGTTGGGTGAGTGGCGAGGCGTGACCGTTTGCGTGGGAAATGTCGCCCCTATAGTGTGAACGTCCCACGATTTCATCCCGCTGGAGGCGCTTCGGCATGACCCCACTCGATCGCCTGCTCGCCGAACATGACATCGCGCGTCTGGTCACGCGTTTCGCGCTGCTCAACGATCAGGCCGACTGGGACGCCGTCGCCGCGATGTTCACCGCCGATGGAAGGTTTATCCGCCCCGCGGGCGGTGAACCGGTGGTGGGACGCGAAGCCATCCGCGCGTCCTTCGCGAGCCGCCCGCCGCGCGTCTCGCGCCACCTGATCACCAACATTCTCGTTGATATCGGCTCGGCGGACGAGGCGACGAGCCAATGCGCCATGCTGCTCTACACCGCGCCCGCTGGCGAAACATCGGCGGCTTCGCCCGCGCTCGTCGGCGGCTTTCGCGACAAACTCATTCGAACCGCCGACGGCTGGCGTTTTACCGAGCGCGCCGGTTTCCTTGATCTCAAGGTCGATTTCAAATGAAGCATATTCAGACGACCCACGTCGGCAGCCTGCCGCGGTCCGAGGAACTCGCGGCGCTGCTGCTCAGGCGCGACCATGGCAAGGAGGTCGATGAGGCTGAATTCGACGCGCTGGTGTCGAGCGAAATCAAGCGCGCCGTGCGCGATCAGGTCAAGGCGGGCGTCTCCATCGTCAGCGATGGCGAACTCGGCAAGGTCGGTTATTCCACCTACATCACCTCGCGCCTGTCGGGCTTTGGCGGCCATGTCGATCGCACGCCCGCCAAGGATCTCGCCGACCTGCCGGAATTGCGAACCAAGCTGGCGGCCATCATGGGCGCTCAGGGCTTCGTGCGCGCCGCTTGCATCGGCGAGGTCGAACTGGTCGATTCCAAGCCGGTCGCCGACGACATCCGCCGCTTCCGCGCCGCGATGGCGACCGAAGGGCAAACTGTCCGCGGCTTCATGAACGCGGCATCGCCCGGTCTCGTCACCGCCTTTCAGCCCAATCAGTTTTATCCCTCCCACGAGGCCTATCTCGCCGACCTCGTCGACGCGATGCGCCCAGAATACGAGGCCATCATCGCGGCGGGTTTTGATCTGCAACTCGACGCGCCCGATCTCGCCATGGCCGCCCATACCGGATTTCAGGGGTTGAGCGAGGCCGAGTTTCTCAAGCGCGCCGCGCAAAACGTCGAGGCGTTGAACGCGGCGACCGCGAAGCTTCCCGCCGAGCGTCTGCGCATTCACATCTGCTGGGGCAATTACGAAGGCCCGCACGATCACGACATTGCGCTGGAAAAGGTGATCGGCATTCTCCTGAAGGCGCGCCCGACGCGCATTCTCTTCGAGGCGGCCAATCCCCGCCATGAACATGAATGGGTTGTCTGGCGCGACGCGAAACTGCCGGACGACAAGGTGCTGGTGCCGGGCCTCATCGACAGTTGCTCCAATTATATCGAGCATCCCGAACTGATCGCCCAGCGGGTCGAGCGATATGCCGGCATCGTGGGCGCGGAGCGCGTCATAGCTGGCACCGATTGCGGCTTTGGCACGTTTGCCGGCTACGGCAAGATCGATCCCGTGGTGACGTGGAAGAAACTCGCCGTGTTGCGCGAGGGCGCCGATATCGCGGGAAAGCGGTTGTGAGGGGGGCCCGCCCCACCCCTCACCCCTCGCCGTTCACGGGTAGTGGTAGGGAGTTGGACGGAAACCTGAGCGGCAGTCACCTGCTCAAACAATTCGCCCTCAATCAGCCCTGCAGTCCCGCTTTTTCCTGAAACTGGCCAGCAGGGTGTTGGTGTCGACCTTCCGTCCCGGCCCACTGGACGCACGCCTCCTGTTGAGGGGAAATCGAAATTGTCATGGCGCGCATGGGCGGACTCCTTTTAGGGAGCGAAATTCTGCTTCCAGAAATTCGCAAAGCCAATAATCGTTGTCGAAACTATTCTTTCGGGGCGCTTATCCGGGAGAAAACTGAATGGACTCGTGCAGTTCCTGGAAACCGCAATAATGACATTTTGACGGTTGATTTATTTCGCTAGCGATAAGTTAGCAACGCGGCGGTTCCCGCGATCTTGTCGTAAATCGGGTCGCGTTTGCGTACGATTTGTACCACGATCACCAGCCACCAAATCGCTCCAAGTAAGCCAGCGATAGCCATATCGGTCGAAAAGGGACTGGAGGGCGACACGGGAGCCGCTACCCCGTCTATTACAAACTTCCCGACCAACACGGCCAACGTCGGCGCAAATCCCATGGACATGGCCAAATAACGAACAATGATTTTCGGCGCGGGGACTCCCCGTCCTGACGGGTTCGCCAAATCCACAACACGAATTCCAAAAATGCGGTCGCCAATCGTCGCGCCTGTTCGCCATTGCATTGCAATTAAATAAGCAAGGATTGCGACAGATCCCACCCAATCCGTGTTGATTCCATTGATGGGGCGACCGGCTCTGTCAAGCATTTGAGATTGAGAAATAGTCAGTTGAACGTGCCTTGTTTCAAGGCCAAGGAATGAATACCGACATTCCAGAACTCGGGTCGGGGCAGGGGTATTGATCTGGGATGAAAATGCGCAATCCGGAAATCCCGGCCCCTGTAACCAGCCCCCGCTTAGGGCATATAGACCAGCGGAAAGAAACATCAGCGGCAGAAAGACGATCAATTCATCAACGATGATCGAAAGCAATCTGGGCCAAAATCCGGCGCGTAACTCAATAAATACGGGAGTTGTTTGATTGTCGATAATTTCCGATTTCATTTGAAATATTTTCCTTGTCTCCGCACTTTTGTTTGACGAAAAATTTATGAGAATGTTTGTAACCTCAATCCGCGAAGATGACCTCTCACGAAACTCATGCTCATTTCCCGCCAATAGGCGAGCAATGCCAACCGCGAAATCCATTCGCTCTATCGCGATTATAGACGCTCACTCCGCCGCGGCCATCGCCCCGTATTTCGACGGGCCCTGCACGGTCGTGCGGCGCATGTCGCGCTTGTAGGCGGCGTCGTCGAAACTGGTGCCCCGGTGCATCGTGCAGCGGTTGTCCCAGATGACGAGATCGCCGACGCTCCACTTGTAATAGAAAACGTATTGGGGCCGCGTCGCGAAGGCCATCAACTCGTCAAGCAAAACCCGCCCGTCGGCGCGCGGCATGTCGAGGATGTGCGATGCGTGCGAGGCCAGCACGACCGACTTGCGTCCGGTGCGCGGATGGACGCGCACGAGCGGCTGCGTCACCGGCGGCATGGAGGCGATTTCGTCATCGCGAAAATCCTTGCCGCCACACAGCGCCCGCGACCACCAGACCGAATGCTCGCAGCGCAGGTTGGCGATCCTGGCCTTGGTCTCGTCGGGCAGATCGTCATAGGCCGCGCGCATGTCGGCGAAACCCGTGTCGCCCTTTTCCGGCGGCGTGACGCGCGCCGACAGAAGGGAATAGCTTGTCGCGGCGTCGATGAAGGAGCGATCGGTGTGCCAGAGCTTGTCGGATTCTCGCCATTGGCGACGCCGGTCCGCCTCGCCGAGAATGCCGTGGTTCTCGTCGAGGTTGGAGATGTCGTAGAGCTCGGCTCGCAGCCGCGCCGACTGGGTCTTGGCGCGGCCATGGTTGAGGGCGCGCGACAGATCGCCAAGCTGTTCGCTGATGATGAGTTGCGTGTCGTCGTCGAGAAACTGGCCGGGCAGGGCGACGACGGCGTATTTGTCGAGCGCCGCCTCGATCGCGCCCATGACGGCGGGCGAATGGTCGGCGCGCAGGTCAATGCCCTCAAGGCGCGCGCCGAACAGCGGTGAAAGAGGCGTTTCCCGGATTATCATGGTCCTGCCCTCGATGGTTTCAGGCATGTTCGAACCGGCGCGGCGTTCTGTCAAACGGTCGCCGCGCCGGCATTTGCTATTGGCCGCGGGCCTGCTTGTCGTCGCGATGTTCGCGCTTGAGGCGGCTCAACTGCGCGCGCAGCTTTTCAATGGCCTGATCGAGCGCGCCGTGCGCGTCCTTGGCGTGGGCTTCCGAATTGACCATGGCGACGCCGCCGGGCCGCAGATTGATGGTGCAGCGGTACATGTGGCCATCGGGTCAGAAATGCACGGCGGCGGTGGTGAGCTTGCCAAAATACTTGGACGCGAGATCCACCAGTTCCTTGCGGGCGCGGGAGGAGAGCGCCTCGCCAACCTCGACATTTGAACTGCCGACAGTGATGTTTTTGCCGATCTCAACGTCCATAGTCTGTCCTCCATGCTTTCGACGACCAAACATAGGCTCGCCTTGGCTGGATAGCCAGATGGACTTCCGTCGAGAGGGCGCACGGCCTTTACGCGGCGGCGCGGCCGGCGCAGACTTGACCGCCGGCAGGGGAGATTGGCTGTCATGCAATTCGGTCTTTACGCGCCCGTTCCACACGTGACGGTAGGCTGCGCGCCGATCGCCGCGTCGGTCGCTGGCGCGGCGGCGCCCTTGCCCGTGGGCGGCGTCGATCCCGCCTTCGATTTCGCTCGGGACCTCCTGCTCGAAGCCGATCGCGCCGGGTTCGACATCATCCTTTTCGCCGAACGCCATCTGGGCGCCGATCTCGAGGCCTGGACGCTGGCCTGCGCCATCGGGCCGCTTTTGAGGCGCGCCCGCGCCATGGTTGCCGTGCATCCCGGTCTCTGGCGCCCCGAGATCGTCGCCAAGATGACGACCTCGCTCGACCGCATGGTTCCTGGCCGCGTCGCGATCAATCTCGTCACCGGCTGGAATGTCGAGGAACACCGCATGTTCGGTGGCGACGCGCTCATCGCCAACAATGATCGCTACGTGCGCGCCGAGGAGTTCGTCAATGCGTTGCGCGGCCTCTGGCGCCAGACGCCCTATTCGCAGACCGGCGAATACTTCACCGTCGAGGCGTCGGAACTGCTGCTCAAGCCGGCGACGGCGGCGGGGCCGGAAATTTTCACCGCCAGCCGCGCCGAGCAGGGCCTGGAGATGATCGCGCGGGTCGGCGACTGGTGGTTCATCGATTTCGACAAGCAGTCGCGCACCAGCGACGAATATTTCGAGGGCGCGCGCAAGTCGATCGAGTCCATGCGCGCGCGGGCGGCGCGCCATGGCCGCAAGGTGCGTTTCGCGCTCAACCCGTTCATCGCCTTTGGCGCCGGCGAGGCGGACGCCATGGCGCGGGTGCGCGCGGTGCTGGCGGCGCCCGACGCCGACCAGCGCAAGATCATCGAGCGGCTGGGGCCGGCGACATTGTCGGGATGCATCGGGCGGCCGGACGATGTGCGCGCGCGTCTGCGCGCCTTCGCGGAGATTGGCGTCGAACTGTTCCTGTTCAAGTTTCCACCAAGTCTGGCGGCGGTCCGCGAAATCCGCGACGAGGTCATTACGCCCCTGCGCGGCTGATTTTCAGCGCATCTGGCGGATGATCGTTCGCTCGCCGCCGATCGTGGTCGCCTTGCGCAGCGCGGCGACATCCGCAACCGTCGCGAGCGGCGCGCGATTGCCCCATGCCGCGCGAATGAAGCTGACGACATCGGCGATCTCGCCATCCTTCAGAAATGTGCGGAACTGCGGCATGGCGTTGGCGCTGTCGCCCTCCTCGGCGCCGGGCGACGGCGCGCCGTTGAGCACGATGTTGATGAGCGACGCCGGATCTGGATCGAGCACGGCGGGATTGCCCGCCAGCGCGGGCAGTTCGCCGCCGCCCATGCCGTCGAACGCGTGACAGGAGGCGCATTGGCGCGCGTAGGTCGCCGCGCCCGGCGCGTCAAACTTGCGCGCCGCGAGGTCCGATTGCGTGCGGCCGTCGTGGACGTAAACGGGACGCGTTCGGTCGATCGACGGCGAAAGTGAACGCAGATACTTGGCCATGGCGGCGATGTCGGCATCGGTCAGTCGGCTCGTGGAAAAGACGACGACATCGCGCATCGCGCCAAAGGCGGTGCCATGGCGATTGTGCCCGGTCTTCAGATATTCCGCGATTTCTTCCTGACTCCAGCGGCCAAGGCCGGTGTTGAGGTCGCCGCGCAGATTGGGCGCCGACCAGTTGTCGAGACGCGCGCCGGCGAGGAAGCTGCCGCTCTTCTCGTCCAGGCCCTTTTCCTGAAACAACCAGCCGCGCGGCGTATGACAGGCGCCGCAATGTCCGGGACCCTGCACGAGATAGGCGCCGCGGTTCCACTCATCGTCGAAAGCCGGGTCCGGCCGGAACGCCGTTCCCGAGCCAACAAGATTCCAGACCGCCAGCGGCCAGCGGGCGTTCCAGGGAGAGGAGATTTCATTGGGCGTGTTCGTTTGACGCACGGGCTTCACGCCCCG
>CAISJZ010000225.1 GCA_903885755.1 uncultured Hyphomicrobiales bacterium
GAAGTCTTCTATAATGAAATCCAGAGGCCGGGTGTTGCGCTTCAAATTTGAGACCGCCAGATTAATCCAGATATAGGCGCGCCGCCAGAGCCGAAAGATCTCGTCCGCCTGGACCCTGCCGGGCTGGGCGAAGCGCTGGTCCACGGTCCTCGCCACATTGATCCATCGCAGGGCGTCGGCCCCCGGGCCCGTCCAGATTGCGCGCATCGGCGCGAAAGCCCTATTGGTGAGACCAATGGTCGCCTCGCGAGTCGACGGCGGTATCGTTATGTGGTCATATGCGCCCGACCCTGGGGAGGGTCGTCAGCGGGCCAGATACCGTCATGGCGGCGGGTAAAAGGAAGCAGTCGTATGAATTACGGTGCGTTTTTCGATCGCGCGATCGAGGGGCTCAAGTCCGAACAGCGCTATCGCATTTTCGCCAATCTGGAACGCGACGCCCGTCGGTTCCCCTACGCCATCTGGCGCCCCGACGGTCCCGGGACGCAGCCGCGCGAGGTCGCGATTTGGTGTTCAAATGATTATTTAACCATGGGCGGCCATGACATGGTCATTGACGCCGTCGTTGACGCCGCCAGGCGGCATGGCGCGGGCGCGGGGGGCACCCGCAACATTTCAGGCACGCACCATCCGATCGTGGAGCTTGAAGTGGAGCTCGCGGACCTTCACGGCAAGGAATCGGCGCTGGCCTTTACCTCCGGCTGGATTTCCAATCTGGCCTCGATCTCGACGATCGCCCAGCTTCTTCCGAACTGCCTGATCATTTCGGACGCACTCAACCACAATTCGATGATCGAAGGCGTTCGCCGCTCGGGCTGCGAGAAAATCCTGTTCCGCCACAACGACATGGAACACCTTGAAGAGCTTCTGAATACGGCGGGTCCCGACCGCGCCAAGCTCGTGGTCTTCGAAAGCCTCTATTCCATGGATGGCGATATCGCTCCGGTGGCGAAAATCGCCGAACTCGCCAAAAAATATAACGCGATGACTTATGTGGACGAGGTCCACGCGGTCGGCATGTATGGCCCGCGCGGCGGCGGAATCTGCGAGCGTGAAGGCGTGATGGACCAGATCGACGTCATCGAGGGTACGCTCGCCAAGGGGTTCGGCACGCTCGGCGGCTATATCGCCGCAAGTTCCAACATTATCGATGCCGTGCGTTCATTCGCGCCATCCTTCATCTTCACCACGACCCTGCCGCCAACGGTCGCGGCCGGCGCCTGCGCCGCCGTGCGCCATCTCAAGGCCTCACAGACCGAGCGTGCGCGCCATCAGCGTCAGGCCGCCTTGACCAAGCACGCTCTGTCCGCCGCCGGCCTGCCGGTGATGGACAACGAATCCCACATCGTGCCGCTGATGGTCGGCGACGCCGATCTCTGCAAGAAAGCAAGCGATCTGCTACTTGAACGTCATTCGATCTACATCCAGCCGATCAATTATCCCACCGTCGCGGTCGGCACGGAGCGCCTGCGCATCACGCCGACGCCACGCCACACGGACGAGCAGATCGGCGAACTCGTCGAGGCGCTCGTGGATGTCTGGCAGACGCTTAAGCTGCCTTTCACCAGCGCGGCGATCGTGCCTCTGCGTCGCCCCGCGCTCGGCGTTGACCAGTGCACCTATCCCGAGATGAAGCGCGCGGCTGAATAGTCGGCCCGCTTATGTCTTCTTCTTGCTGTTCAGCCAGCCGCTCAGTGTCAGCGGCAGGCCGATATTGAGCATGAAGAAGCGCGCCAGATGGTGCGCGGCGACGTAGAAGGGATCGAATCCCAGCGCCATCGCCAGCACGGTCATGGCCTCGAACCCGCCGGGCGAATAGGCGAGAAACGTCGCGCCGAAGGGCAGGCCAAGCAGCGTCGCCGCGGACCAGGAAAACGCCGCCGACACGGCCACCGCCGCGCCAATGGCGCCGAGCATGCTCGGACCTTCCCGCAGCAGCCGCGACCAGTCGAACCCCACGAAGCGCGAGCCGGTCCAGCATCCGATCAATATCTGACCGGCGATGAGAAAGAACGTTGGCGCGCGACCGCCAGCATATCCCGCGGCATGAAAGGCGCCGGAGACAAACATCGCGCCGAGCATCATGCCGCCGGCGATCTTCAAGCGCGTGAAGAGATAGCCGACCACCCCGCCGCACAGACATTCGAGAAAGAAGATTTCGAGCGTGTCCGCCGGGCGCGCCGTGATGCTGCCAAGCGGCACGCCGGCTTCCGCGACGAACATCGGCACCAGCGCGACCAGAAAGAACACGCGGAACATCTGCACGGCGACGACGCGCGGCGCGTTGGCGCCGCTCGTCAATACAACGGAGAGAATATAGGCCATCGCGCCGGGCACCGCCGCCAGCAGCGCCGTCTCGCGATCCCATTTCGAGAACCGCATGGAAATCATCGTCGATGCCGCGGTCATGGCGACCACGCATATCATCATGCCGATGACACTGGCGGGATAGGCCAGAATGTTGCGCAACGTGTCGAGTGTCACCGACGTGCCAATCGAGACGCCAGATACCAGCATGGCGGCGTAGCGCAGGAAGGAGCCGAGTTGTCCGATACTTGGCGTGGCGATTTTGGGAAACGCGCCGACCAGCGCGACCGTCGCCATCGCGCCCGACATGGCGCCGGCGGGAACGCCGAGGCGCCAGAAGGCGAGGCCGCCCACCGCGCCAATGGCGATCGTCGAGACCTGCAGCCGAAAGGGCGCTTCGGCGAGGAAGGCCCTGCTGCCCGTCGGATTTTTGCTGGAGCCCTCGGTCATGTGCCTTTCCGGCGAAGGCCCGTAGCCTTGGTCTGGCGCGTATGTCGCGGCGGTTAGACCATGCGCGACCATCGGCGCGCAAGATAACGCCGGCGCCATCGTTTTCGGGTGGCCATCGCGACCAAGAATGGCGAGAGTTCCTCACCACGAGGAGATCCAAGCCCGGTGACCAGATTCGACGGCCCCATCCTGATTCTGGTCTTCTGCCTGTCGCAGGCGCTGCGCGATGTCTATTTCGCCCATGTTTTTCAGGGCGACGGATTTTTCACCGTCGTCGCGCTGGCGTTCAGCCTCGCCGCGGCGGCGTTTCTGGCGCTGTCGGCGTGGTTGACGCGCGGCGAACTCCTGCGGATCTGGCGCCATGGACGGCTGGTGCTGTGGATGAACCTGACCACTGCGTTGGCTTGGTCCTGCTATTTCGTCGGGCTCAAATATGTCGAACCATCGGTGGTCAATACAATCCATTCCGGCATGGGTCCCCTGACGGCGCTGGCGTTGGGCGCGATTGGCGGCTCACTCGTCGATCGTGTCCGGGTCGGCGCCATCGAGCGCGCGGCCTATGTGGGCATCGCGCTTTCCATCTTGGCGCTCTGGGTCATCGTTCTGTCCGGCGCGTCGGGCCTCGGCGTCGAGGATCGGAGGCAGACATTGACCGGCCTCGCCGTGCTCTTTTGCAGCGGCGCGTCGATCACCATCAGTCTGCTGTTGTCGAAGAAGCTGCATGACGCCGGGTTTGGTTCAATCACCGTAACCGCGGTGCGCTATCTCGCGCTGGTCGCCGTGGCGACCGTGCTGGCGCTGGGCGAATCGCGATCCGCTTCATCCAGTCTCGCGCACGCCGGTCTGATTTCCATTTCGGGTCTCGCGCTCATCGTCGCGCCCACCTTCGTGCTGCAGATGGGCGTCGCCCGCACGCCAGCCCTGCTTGCGCAGGTTGTTCGGTCGCTGGGACCGGTCTTCGTCTTCGCACTGGAACTTGTGGATGGGCGGGTGATCTTTTCGCGTCCGGTTCTGTTCGCGATCCTCGTCTATTCCGTCTCCGCGATCGCCGCGACGCTGGCGCGGCGGTTTCAGCCAGCGCCGTGAGCCGCCAACCATTTGCTCATGCGCGCCACGGCCTCCTCGATCGAGCGGGGATCGCGCGCGAAACACAGGCGCAGGAACGAAGAACCGGCCGCGCCGAAGGCGCTGCCTGGCGCCACGCCAACCAGCGCCTCCTCGAGCAGCCGGATTGCGAGATCGCGGCTGTCCGTAAATCCATCAATCGAGCAGAAGAGATAAAATGATCCCCTGGGCGCGGCGAAGCGCGCGCGGCCTGTCGCGGTCAATCCACCGCACAGAATACCGCGACTCTGCCGCAGGCGGCTCAACTGGGCCTCTACAAAGGGTTCGCCACCGTCGAGCGCGGCGATCGCCGCCCGCTGGATGGCCGTCGCCACGCCAGAGGTCGAATACTGGATAAGATTTTCAATGACGGGACCGAAGATCGGCGGCGCCTCGATCCAGCCGACGCGCAACCCGGTCATCGCCCAGTTCTTGGACATGGTCTGCACGAAGAGAATGCGATCCTCGGCCTCCATCACGTCGTGAAAGGACGGAGCGCGAGCGCCATCAAAGACGATGCGGCCATAGATTTCATCGGCGATGATCCACAGGCCATGCTGGCGCGACAGATCCAGAATGGCGCGCAACTCGTCAATCGTCGCCGTCCATCCCGTCGGATTGCCGGGCGTATTGACAATGATCGCGCGCGTCGATGGACCGATGGCTGCGGACAGACGGCCAATATCGAGCCGCCAGGTCAGCGCGTCGGGCGAGCCGGCAAGTTCGAGCGGGACTTCGATCGGCTCGGCCCCAACGGCGCCCAGCGCGCCCGCGAAATTCGGCCAGGCAGGCGTGGGAATAATCACCTCGGCGCCGGGTCCCGAGACCAGACGGAGGGCGATCTGCAATGCGTGCATGCCGCCAACCGTGACCGAAAACATCTCGGTCCTGAACCGCGGCGGCGAACCGACCGCCGCGCCATATTGCGCGTTCATATAGCGCGCGATCGCCGCGCGAAGTTCGGGAAGCCCGCGCTGCGCGGCATAGAACGTTTCGCCAGCCTCGATGGAGCGCCGCGCGGCCTCGCGCGCGAAATCCGGAGTCGGAAGGTCGCCCTCGCCGACCCAGAGCGGAATGACGTCGGGCCGCCCGCGACCAAGATTAAACAGCTCGACAATGCCGCTCGTGGCCGGCGCGAGAGCTTCGGCGCGTAAACTCGCCAGCGAATGCGCACTCGACGTCAACGATGAAATCCCGGTGGCCCGATCCCGCATCGATACCTCAATGCCGACAGGCGCTCGCCATGGTCACGGCTGGCGAGCGCGTAGCGCGCTATTGCTTGGCGAGAGCGTCGCGGATCTGTTCGAGCAGAACCTCGGCGCGCGGCGGCGCCGGGGGAGCGGCGGGGGCGGGGGCGGGTTCCGACTTCTTCAGCGTGTTCAGGGCGCGCACAACGAGGAACAGCACGAAGGCGATGATGAGAAAGTTGACGACCATGGTGATGAAACTGCCATAGGCGAGCACCGCGCCCTGCTTCTTGGCGTCGAGGAGCGAGGTCGCGGTGACGGCCTTGGAGAGGCCCAGGAAATAATTCGAAAAATCCAGGCCGCCAAAGATCGCGCCGATAATGGGCATGATGATGTCGTTGACCAGTGAATCGACGATCTTGCCAAAAGCGGCGCCGATAATGACGCCGATCGCTAGATCGACGACATTGCCTTTCATGGCGAAGTCTTTGAATTCTTGTAACATATTTAATTCTCCTGCGTCACGCGCGCCGAACTGGCGGAACAAAAGGGCAGATCAATCGCGGGGCGAAACGGCGCGCCGCTCACCTATGTCTATTGGAAGCCCAAATCTCCGGCAATGGCGCGCCGGACCTCGCAATCCGTGCTAGAAAATCATTTCAAGGAGACTACAGGCACAAACATGATCGCCGGTTGGGTCGCGGTGCTGACCGCGCTGGTTTATCTCTGCGCCTTGTTCGCGGTCGCGCATTACGCCGACACGTCCGGGCGCCGCTTTGTCGCCGGGCGCGCCCGGCCGGTGATCTATGCGCTGACCCTCGGCGTCTATTGCACCTCGTGGACATTCTTCGGTTCGGTCGGCCTCGCCTCCTCGCACGGCTATGACTTCCTGCCGACCTATCTCAGCCCCATCATCATGATCGGGCTCTGCTATCCCTTCGTGACCCGCATCGCGCGGCTCGCCCATTCCCAGAATATCACCTCCGTCGCCGACTTCGTCGCGTCGCGATACGGCAAATCCGGGCCGGTCGCGGCGCTGGTCGCGGTCATCGCCGTGATCGGCGTCGTGCCCTATATCGCGCTACAATTGAAAGCGATCTCGCAATCGATCACGACCGTGCTCGATTCCCTGGAAGCGGGCCATGCGCTGGTCAACGGCCATTCGGCCGCCAATGTCGCAGTTGGCGTCGCCGTCGTTCTGGCCGGTTTCGCCATGGCTTTTGGCACGCGGCACATAGAAGCGACCGAGCACCAGGACGGCCTGATCTTCGCAATTGCGACGGAATCCGTCGTCAAGCTGCTCGCCTTCCTCGCCGTCGGCTGTTTCGTCACCTGGGGCATGTTCGATGGCGTCGGCGACATGGTCGCCCGCATGGTCAACGACCCGGCGGCGAGGCGCCCCTTCGAGCAGCCGCCCGACCTTGCCTACTGGGCCACCAACATGCTGCTCGCGGCCAGTTGCGTTCTGCTGTTGCCGCGTCAGTTCCATGTGACCATCGTCGAGAACCGCGACGAACGCGATATTCGCACGGCGGCCTGGGTGTTTCCCATGTATCTCGTGGCGATCAACCTGTTCGTCATTCCGCTGGTGATCGCCGGCCATCTGGTCTTCCCGGATGGTTCGATAGATCGCGACATGACGGTTCTGGCGCTGCCGCTACAGGCCAAGGCGTCGGTCATCGCGCTGATCACCATGGTGGGCGGACTTTCGGCTGCGACCGCCATGGTCATCGTCGAATGCGTCGCATTGTCGCTGATGGTGTCGAATGATCTGGTGATGCCGCTGGTGCTGCGCGGGACCGGCGCGCCGGGGTGGATCGCCAGCCGTCCGGGTGCGGCTATTCTGGTGGTGCGTCGCCTCGCCATCGTGCTGATGCTGGCGCTCGGCTACGGGTATCTGCGCGCGTCGAGCGACGCGGCGCTGGTGTCGATTGGCCTGCTCTCCTTCGCGGCGATCACCCAGATTGCTCCTGCCTTTGTCGGCGGCCTGTTTTGGGGCCGCGCCACGGCGCGTGGCGCCATGGGCGGGCTCGCCGCCGGTATGTTTGTCTGGGCCTATACGCTTTTGTTGCCGACGCTCGAATCGAGTTCGGTCACTCTGGCCTCCATCGTGGAACACGGCCCGGCGGGCGTTGCCTGGCTTCGCCCTGAAAACATGTTCGATCTCGGTCTGCAACCGCTGGTTCAGGGCGTCTTTCTCAGTCTGACGGCAAATGTTTTGGCGTTTGTTGGCCTGTCCCTTTCGCGCCAGCCAACGTCCATCGAACAGGTGCAGGCGGAAATTTTCGTCGGCGCGACCGGCGCGCCAAGCGACGTCGGCCCGAGACCGTGGCGCGCGTCGATCACCGCGGCCGAACTTGAAGCAACCGTCGCGCTGTATCTCGGCGCGGAGCCAACGCGTCGCCTGTTCGACACGTTCCTTGAGTCGCGCGGCGTCGCGCGCGCCCCAAGCCTTGAGGCTGACATTCACCTCTTCCGCTTCGCGGAACACCAACTGGCCTCCGCCGTCGGCGCGGCGTCGGCCCGCCTCGCGCTTTCGCTGTTGCTGCGTCGACGCACGCTATCGCGCGAAGCCGCGTTCAAGCTCATCGACGACGCCTCCGCCGTCCTGCAATATAACAGGGACATGCTGCAGCAAGCGCTCGATTTCGCGCGCCAGGGCATTACCGTTCTCGACAAGGACATGCGGCTGATCTGCTGGAACCGCGAGTTTCGCGATCTTTTCGATCTGCCGCCCGACAGGCTTCAAGTCGGTGTTGGGTTCGATGACATTGTCCGGTTCAATGCCGAACGCGGCTTCTACGGGCCGGGCGAGGTGCATCAGCTTCTTGAAGCCCGCTTCAAGGCGCTGGTCGACGTGGGCGAACCCTCGCGCCTGCGGCTTCGCCACTCAGGCGAGGTTATCGAAATTCGTTCCGCGCGCATGCCCGGCGGCGGTCTCGTGACGACCTATACGGACATCACGGAAACCGTCGAGGTCGAGGAAGCGCTCGCCGCCACCAACGAAACACTCGAGCAGCGCGTTCGCGAACGCACCGACGAGTTGCTGCGCCTCAACGCGGAACTGGCGCGCGCCAAGGCCGAGGCCGACGAGGCCAATCTGTCGAAGACGCGATTTCTCGCCGCCGCAAGCCATGACATTCTACAGCCACTCAACGCCGCGCGACTTTACGCGACCAGCCTTGTCGAGCGCATCGGCGTCAATCCGCGCATCGCGGCCGAAGCCGGCCTGACGCGCAATCTCGACGCCTCGCTGGAATCGGTCGAGGATATTCTGACGGCGCTGCTGGAAATCTCGCGCCTCGACGCGGGCGCGATGAAAGTCGAGTTTTCCGAGTTCCGCATCGATGACATCCTGCGGCAGTTGCGCATCGAATTCGAGCCGATCGCGCGCGAGAAGGGTCTGGCGATCATCTTCTCGCCATGCTCGCTCGGCGTTCGCTCCGACCGCCGCCTGCTGCGCCGCATATTGCAGAACCTGATCGCCAACGCGATCAAATACACGCCATCGGGTCGCGTGCTGGTGGGGTGCCGAAGGCGCGGCGCGCGGCTGGAAATCCAGGTAATCGACACGGGCCTGGGCATTCCCGAGGACAAGCAAGCGCTGGTCTTCCGCGAATTCGAGCGCCTGTCCAACGCGGCTGGAACGGCGCCGGGCATCGGCCTTGGTCTGTCGATCGTCGACCGCGTCAGCAAGGTGCTGAACCATCGCATCGGAATAAAATCGCGACCCGGCCACGGCTCCGTTTTCTCCGTCGAGGCGCCGATCGCGCGAAACGTCGCCATGGCCGCCAATGACTCCGCGGCGAACATCGCGACGCGCGCGCCGCTGGAAGGCCTTCGCGTCATCGCCATCGACAACGACCCCCGCATTCTCGAAGGGATGGTGGCGCTGCTGTCGGGCTGGGGCTGCGGCATCGCGACGGCGGACAGCCTCGAACAGGCGCGACAATCCATCGCGCAAGCCCGTCAGACGCCACACGTCATCATCGCCGACTATCATCTCGACGACGCCGATGGGCTTTCCGCGATTGCCGGCCTGCGCGCGAGTTACAGCAAGGACCTGCCGGCGGTCCTGCTGACAGCCGACCGGACGCCGGAAATTCGGCGACTTGCCGAGGATCTCGGCATCCGCGTGCTGCACAAGCCGCTGAAACCCGCGGCCCTGCGGGCGCTGCTGGCGCAATGGCGCGTCGCGCGACAGAACGCGGCCGAATAACGCCGACGGTCAGGCTTGGGGACGCACGAGTTTGGCGCCGGGCCACTGGCCAACCGAAACGCGGCGCGCCTGAGGCGGCAGTTCAAGCTTGACGCCAAGCTTCTCGGCGGCGCGCCAGCCCCAACGGGGATCGTCGATCTGGGCCCGGGCGATGGCGATCTGATCGACGCCCCGCGTGGCCACGATGTCCTCGGCCTGCAAGGGCTCGGCGATGAGTCCCGCGGTCCGCGTCACAATGCCCGCTTCCTTGCGCACCCGCGCGGCGTTCGGCACGTTGAAGCCGGGCCCGCTGGCCGGACGTCCGCCAAGATAGATATTGCCGGAACTGACGCAGACGTAGCCGTAATCGCGCTTGCGGAACTCCGACGCGAAGCGCACGGCGTCTTCGACCGTCAGCCCTCCCTCGACATAGTCGGTGCCGGTAATGCGCGCGCCCAGCGCGATATGCGATGGCGTCTCGGCGCGTACCGCGTCCGCCACCGCGAGCGGGAAGCGCAGGCGTTTCTCCGCGTCGCCGCCCCATTGGTCCGTTCGCTTGTTCGAAATCGGGCTATGGAACTCGTGGATGAGGTAGCCGTGCGCGGCATGGACCTCGATGATGTCGAAGCCGAGACGAACAGCGCGTCGCGTCGCTTGCGCGAAGGCGCCAATGGTGGCGCTGATCTCGCGGTCGTCCATTTCCGCCGGGACGTGCCAGTTGTCGCCATAGGGCAAGGGCGAGGGCGCGACCGTGCGCCAGGGGCTCTCATGCGCGCCGAGCGGGCCGCTGCCCATCCAGTTCACATGGGTCGAGGCCTTGCGACCGGCGTGCCCTATCTGGATGCCGAATTTCGTGCCCGGCAGAGCGACGGCGCGCGCGGCATGAAGGACGCGCGCGAGGGCGTACTCGCAGGCGTCGGAATAAAGGCCAAGACAGCCGTGCGAGATGCGGCCCTCGCGGGTCACGCCCGTGGCCTCCAGAATGACCGTTCCGGCACCGGACATGCCATAATTCATCGCGAGTTGGAGATGCCAGTCCGTCGCGCAACCATCATTGGCGGAATACTGGCACATGGGCGCGATGGCAATTCTGTTGGGAACGCGGATCGGTCCGATATTGAGCGGCGAAAACAGGACGGATGTCATGGCGATGGAACACTCCCAATCGTTTCTTGAGCGCCCAAGCTAGCGCTTCCGCATAAAAAGGAAAGTCTGGCTAGCCCGCGCGCTTGAGCGCCGCCTCCGCGTCGAGAAAGGCGCGCACCTCGTCGCTCGCCGGAGGCGAGCGCGCATCGATGTTCATCATCGCGAACAGTTCCGCGACGGGAACGAAACGGCGCTCGCGGGGATCGTGGACGCCGCCGCGATTGAGCGACACGGCGGCCAGCACATCCTCGCCATCGGGCCCGCGGATCACGATCCGCTGCTCCATCACGAATGTCGTGTGCTCCCAGAACACAACGCGGGATTCTATGCGGAAGCGCCGCCACAGTCGCAATTCCCGCCGAAACCTGATTTTCGCCGCGCTCAGAATCGGCGTCCAGCCAGCGCCGCGAATGGCCTTGAGCAAGCCGCCACGCGCGAAGAGGTCGAAACGGCCGAGATCCATGACCGTGAGATAACGGCCATTGTTCATGTGAAGATTGATGTCGAGATCGTTGGGCAGAACGATCATCGGCACCACCGACACGCCGAGCGGCGCGGCGAGCCGCGGCCTGAACCAGATGGTCAGACACACCCAGAGCAGGCGCAGCCAGAGATTCAATCGCCGCGCCTCACGCCGCCTTTTTCGGCGCGAAACGGGCGTAGAACGTGTCGCCTTTCACCGCCATGTCGAGCAGCAGTTTTGGCGGCGAGAACCGGTCGCCATGTTTCGCCGCGAGATTCTCGCACAGAGCCACGAACGTTTTCGCGCCCATGCCGTCGATGTAGCTCAGCGTGCCGCCGGTGAAGGGCGCGAAGCCGAATCCGAGGATCGAGCCTACATCCGCCTCGCGCGGATCGGTGATCACACCCTCTTCCACCGTGCGCGCGGCCTCGACCGACTGGGTGACGAGCAGGCGCTGTTTCAGTTCCTTGACGTCGATTGCGTCGGGGTCGAGATGCGTCGGCTGCAAGGCGACAAGACCGGGCCACAGCTTCTTCGGTCCCTTCTCGGGATAATCGTAGAAACCCTTGCCATTCTTGCGGCCAAGGCGCCCGCCCTTGACGACGAGTTCCTCCAGCAGCTTTTCCTGCTGCGGGTCGATCGCCCGCGCGCCGAGATCCTTTTTCGTCGCCTGCACGATCTTCCATGCGAGATCGAGTGCGACCTCGTCATTGAGCGACAGCGGCCCGACCGGCATTCCCGCCATGCGGCCGGCGTTCTCGATCATGGCGGGCGGCACGCCCTCCATGAGCATCAGATGTCCCTCGCGAATGTAATTGAGCACGCACCGATTGGCGTAGAAGCCGCGCGTGTCGTTGACGACGATCGGCGTCTTCCTGATCTGCCGCACGAAATCGAGCGCGGTCGCGAGCGCGCGGTCACCGGTGTTCTTGCCCACGATGACCTCGACCAGCATCATCCGCTCGACGGGCGAGAAGAAATGAATGCCGATGAAATCGGCCTGCCGCGAGAAATTCTCGGCCAGCGAGGTGATCGGCAGGGTTGATGTATTGGTCGCGAAGATCACATCCTTGCCGATGATGGGCTCGATCTTCCTGATCGCGGCGCCCTTGACGTCGCGATCCTCGAACACCGCTTCGACGACGAGATCAACGTCCGCGAGCTTGCCGTAGTCATCCGTTGCGGTAATGCGCGCCAGCAGCGCCTCGCGATCGGCCGTCGTGGCGCGGCCGCGATTGATCTGGCCCGTGATGAGATTGTGGGAAATCTGCTTTCCCTTGTCAGCCGACGCCTGATCGCGATCGATCAACACGACCTCGATCCCGGCGCTGGCGCTGACATAGCCGATGCTCGCGCCCATGAAGCCCGCGCCGATAATCCCGACCTTGCGGACCTTTGTTGGAGCGATCTCCTTCGGGCGGCGGGCGCCTTTATTGAGTTCGCCCATGGAGACGAACAGCGAGCGGATCATCGCCGCCGCTTCCTTCGATCGCAAAATCTTGGCGAACCAGCGGCTTTCGATGCGCAGCGCCGTATCCATCGGAACCTGCAGGCCTTCATAGACCGCGTGCAGGATGGCCATGGCGGCTGGGTAATTGTCCATCGTCTCGCGCCGATAGATGGCGTTGGCGGCCGGCCACGTCATCATGCCGACCGGCGAATAGACCTTGCCCGACGGAAGGCGAAAGTCCTTGCGATCCCATGGCGCGACAGGGGAACCGCCCGCCTTGATCCACGCCTTCGCCTTCGCGACAATGTCCACCACTGGCGCGACCTCGTGAACGAGACCCATCTTCTGGGCGACCTCGCCGCGCAACTGATCGCCCTTGAACATCATCTGCAAGGCGTCGCGGGTCTGCATCAGACGCGCGACACGCTGCGAGCCGCCGGCACCGGGAAAAAGGCCGATCTTGATCTCGGGCAGGCCAACGCGTGTCTTGTCGCTGTCGGACACAACGCGATAATGGCAGGCGAGCGACAGCTCGAAGGCTCCGCCAACGCAAACACCATTGATCGCCGCCGCCCATGGCTTTCCGCAAGTCTCCAGCTTGCGATACAATTGCGACAGCTTGCGCGTGCCGTCGAAGAAGGCCTGCATGGCCTTTTCCTCGCCGTCGACCTTCGCCACGCTCGCGAACTGCCGCGAGAACCCTTCCAGCATGGTGAGGTCGGCGCCACCGGAGAACGTGTCCTTGCCAGAGGTCACGACGCAGCCCTTGATCTCTGCGTCGGCGACGACCTTGTCGATCGCCTGATCGAGCTCGCTCATCACGTCGAGGGTGATGACGTTCATGGAGCGTCCGGGCATGTCCCAGGTGAGGAGCGCGACGCCATCGGCGTCGGTTTCGAACCGGAAGTTGGTGAACGACATGGCTCAAATCCTCTCGATGATCGTCGCGGTGCCCATGCCGGCCCCGATGCACAGGGTGATGAGCGCGGTGGATTTGCCGGAGCGTTCGAGTTCATCGAGCGCCATGCCCAGAATCATCGCGCCGGTCGCGCCGAGCGGATGACCAAGCGCAATTGCGCCGCCGTTGACGTTAATTCTGTCGCCAGGCACGTCGAACGCCTGCTGGAAGCGCAGCACGACCGAGGCGAACGCCTCGTTGACCTCGAAAAGATCGATGTCGGCGATCGACATGCCGGCGCGCTTCAGTACTTTTTTTGTTACGTCGACCGGGCCGGTTAGCATGATGGCCGGTTCAGACCCGATATTGGCGAAGGCGCGAATACGCGCCCGCGGCTTGAGGCCCGCCGCCTTGCCTGCATCCGCGTTGCCGATCAGCACGGCCGCCGCGCCATCCACGATGCCCGACGAATTGCCGGCGTGATGCACGTGGTTCAGCGCCTCGATCTCGGGATAGCGCTGCATCGCGACCGCGCCGAAGCCGCCCTGCTCGGCCATCATCACGAAGGACGGCTTGAGAGAGGCGAGCGACTGCATGTCCGTTGTCGGACGCATGTGCTCGTCCTTCGCCAGAATGGTCAGGCCGTTGATGTCCTTCACCGGCACAACGGATTTGGCGAAGCGGCCTTCGTCCCATGAGCGGCCCGCGCGCTTCTGCGATTCCACGGCATAGGCGTCGACATCGTCGCGGGAGAACCCGTATTTTGTCGCGATGAGATCGGCCGACACGCCCTGCGGCATGAAATAGGCGGGAATGGCGATGGTCGGATCGACCGGCCATGCGCCGCCCGAGGCGCCGATGCCGACGCGGCTCATGGATTCGACGCCGCCGCCAATGGTCATCTCGTGCTGGCCAGACATGACCTGCGCGGAAGCGAAATTGATTGCGTCGAGACCGGAGGCGCAGAAGCGGTTGATCTGGATGCCAGGCACATGATCGCCGTAGCCAGCGGTCAGGGCGGATATGCGCGCGATGTCGCCGCCCGCCTCGCCGACGGGATCGACGCAACCCAGAATGACGTCATCGACCAGATGCGTATCGAGATTGTTGCGCTCCCGGATCGCCTTCAGCGCCGTTGTCGCGAGGCCGAGGGTCGAGACCTCGTGCAGGGAGCCATCGGACTTGCCGCGTCCCCGCGGCGTGCGCACCGCGTCGTAAATAAGCGCCTCGGGCATTCGTGCCTCCTTGATTTCTCGGGTCCCGCCATTCCGGTTGGGAAAACTAGAACATCTCCGCCGAAAGCGACATCATCGTGTCGGCGCCGCTCTGGATGCGCGCCAGATGCGCCGCGGTCTCCGGCATCATCCGTTCCATGAAGAACCGGCCGACTTTCAGCTTGGCGTCCATCGCCGGCGCCGCGTTGGCGTCGAAGCCTTTTTTTTCCAGCGCCGCGCGCGCGATCCGGCACCACATATAGCCGAGCGCGACGAGGCCAAACATGTGCATAAAGTCGTAGGATCCGGCGCCGGCGTTGTCGGGCTTCGTCATCGCGTTCTGCATGAACCACATGGTCGCTTTCTGGAGATCGCCAAGACCGGCCTTCAATCCCGCGAGATAAGGCGCCATGTCGGGGCTGGCGGCATTTTCCTTGATGCAGGCCTGCGCCTCCTCGAAGAAGGCCGTCAGCGCGCGGCCGCCGTCCTTCGGCAGCTTGCGGCCGACAAGATCGAGCGCCTGAATGCCGTTGGCGCCCTCGTAGATCATGGCGATGCGCGAATCGCGCACGAACTGCTCCATGCCCCATTCAGCGATATAGCCATGGCCGCCGAAGACCTGCTGCGCCTTGACGGCGTTCTCGAAGCCGCGGTCGGTGAACACGCCCTTCAGCACCGGAGTCAGCAACCCCAGCAGGTCATCCGATTTCTGGCGTTCCTTCTCGTCGGGCGAACGGCGGGCAAGATCGGCGTGCAGCGAACTGGAGAGAATGAGCGCGCGGGCGGACTCATTGAACGCGCGGATTTCCAGAAGCATGCGCCGCACGTCGGGATGGACGAGGATCGAGTCCGCCGGCTTTTCCGGCGATTTTGGTCCGCTGAGCGACCGGCCCTGCAACCGCTCGCGCGCGTAGGCGGCCGCGTTCTGGTAGGCGACTTCCGACAGCGCGAGACCCTGATTGGCGACGCCGTGGCGCGCCTCGTTCATCATGACGAACATGGCGTTGAGGCCCTTGTTGGCCTCGCCAATGAGATAGCCCGTGGCGCCGTCGTAATTCATCACGCAAGTCGAATTGGCGTGAATGCCCATCTTGTGTTCGATCGAGCCGCAGGTCACGGCGTTGCCCGCCCCCGATGTTCCATCGGCGCCAGGCATGAATTTCGGCACGATAAAGAGCGAGATGCCCCGCGTGCCAGCGGGGGCGCCATCGATTCGCGCGAGTACGAGATGCACGATGTTCTCGGTCAAATCGTGCTCGCCAGCGGAAATAAAAATCTTCTGGCCGGTGATGGCGTAAGAGCCATCGGCGTTCGGCGCGGCTTTCGTTTTCAAAAGACCGAGGTCGGTGCC
>CAISJZ010000226.1 GCA_903885755.1 uncultured Hyphomicrobiales bacterium
CTCGCTTTCCGACCGACGACTGCGCATCGGCGTCGCCAGGCGCGCGCGGGCGCAAGCCCCGGCGGCGCAGGCGGCGGAGTAGGGCCATGCGTCGCCTCGTTTCGCTCATCGCCGGTTTGTTTCTTCTGGCCGCGCCGGCCTCCGCCGTCGAACCCGGCGAGGCGCTGAACGACCCCGCGCTGGAGGCGCGCGCGCGGGCGATGTCCAGCGAGTTGCGCTGCCTCGTCTGCCAGAACCAGTCCATCGACGACAGCCAGGCGCCTCTGGCGAAAGACCTGCGCCTGCTGGTGCGCGAACGCATCGCGGCGGGCGACGGCGACGACGCGGTGCGCGCCTATCTCGTTGCGCGCTATGGCGATTTCATCCTGCTGAAGCCGCCGTTCAAAGCCGAGACCTTGCTGCTCTGGACAACCCCCTTCGCCGTGCTGGCGCTGGGCGCGCTGGCGCTGGCCATCTCCGCGCGGCGACGGCGGGGAGAGGCGGAGCCGGCGCTGGTCCCGCTGAGCCCCGAGGAAGAACGCAGGCTGGCCAAGGCGATGGGAAGGGGCGGGAAGTAATTGCGTCCGAAGCATCAATCAAAATGTCAATCCATTGCGCAATTCAAAACGCTATGCTAATAGGTGATCAAAGCGGAGCCGATATCGGGAGCCCGTCATGAGTAGCGCGGTTGCTCGCAAGCTGGAATCCATTCGGGCCAAGGGCGCGATGCGGCATATCGAGGTCGCCAATCTCCTGGGAACGCGACCGGAGACGGTTTCGCGCTGGAATCAGGGTCGTTCCTATCCGCACGCCAACACCGAGAAAACGCTGCTCGAACTGGAATACATTGTCGACCAGCTTTCGGATTTCTACGAGCCGAACGAGGCGCGACAATGGATGTTTTCGCCGCAGAAGCACCTTGATGGCGCTTCGCCGGCCGAGTTGATCAGGATCGGCCGCATCGACGATGTCCGGCGTCTGGTCAATCAGCTTCGTGACGCCGTGTACGTTTAGGCCCGACCATCTTGCCCGGCTCGATCCACGATCAGGACCTGCTCGATCGGCTTGGCGCCTTCGATCCCGAACGGTTTGATGGCGAGGTCTTTCGCGCGACCCGCGTTGGCGCCGACCCGACGGCTGCTTCCACATACGGCGGGCGTTGGGCGCCGCCAGCCAATGGCGATGTCAGCATCGCGGTGCTCTACACGAGTTTGGAACGCGACGGCGCCTTGGCGGAAGTCGTCTCTTTCCTCGCGGACCTCAATCCCATTCCCGGGCCACGCCCGATCAAGGTAACCCGGTTAGGCGTATCCACCGCGCGCACGTTCAGGCTGGCGCGTGAACCCCTTGAGGGGTTGGGGGTGGATTGGGCCAACTTTGGCGTGCGCGATTATCGTCGAACGCAGGAAATTGGCGCCGCGCTGGCGTTTCTTGACCTGGACGGCCTGATCGCGCCATCCGCGCGATGGGCTTGCGACAACCTGATGATTTTCGCCGACAATCATTCCTTCAACGAGCGACTGGAAACGCTCGATGAGGAATTCGTCCAATGGCGGGACTGGGCCAGCGCGCACAAGTTCATATAGGCCCGAAAGGCGCCCCGCGCTCCCTCCTTCATTACAAACAATTCATCTTCCCGCAATGACGGCGTAAGACGGCCCACCCCATATTCATCCTCGACAGGGGCGCGATGTTCCAGCGAACGCGCAGCCTGAAAAATCTGTCGAGGAGAAGCCAAATGCCGTCCCCCATCGCCACTCTGAGAAACAATCGTTCGCTTCGCGCGGCCCTGCTTGGCGCCACAGCCGCCATCGCCGTTGTCGGTTTCGCCGGCCAGTCGGCCTTCGCGCCCTCCCACGCCATCGCCGCCACGACGCAATCGGTCGCGCCGATGTCCTTCGCCGACACGGTGGAGCGCGTTCGTGGCGCCGTCGTCTCCGTCAAGGTCAATATCGTCGAAAGCGCCGCGACCTCCGACGACGAGGATGGCCCGTCCATGCCGCGGCTACAGCCCGGCGATCCCCTCGAAAAATTCTTCCGCCAGTTCGGCGGCCAGAACGGTATGCCCGGAATGCCGGGCGGCCGTCAGCAGCATGGACCCCGCATGGGTCAGGCGCAGGGCTCGGGCTTCATCATCTCCTCCGACGGTTTTGTCGTGACGAATAACCACGTCGTCGAGAACGCCAAGGACGTCAGCATCAAGCTCGACGATGGCCGCAGCGTTGACGCGACCGTGGTGGGAACCGACAAGAAGTCCGACCTCGCTCTTCTGAAGATCAAGGACGGCGGCAATTACCCGCACGTCGACTGGGCGCCGGCCTCCCCGCGCGTTGGCGACTGGGTCATCGCGGTCGGCAATCCCTTCGGCCTCGGCGGCACCGTGACGGCGGGCATTGTCTCGGCGCGTGGCCGTGACATCGGCTCTGGCCCCTATGACGATTATCTCCAGATTGACGCGCCGGTGAACCGCGGCAATTCGGGCGGCCCGACGTTCAACGCCTCGGGCGAGGTTGTCGGCGTCAACACCGCGATCTATTCGCCTTCGGGCGGCAGCGTCGGCATCGGCTTCGCCATTCCGGCGGAAGTCGCGAAGGACGTGATCGCCTCGCTCAAGGACAAGGGTTCGGTCTCGCGCGGATGGATCGGCGTTCAGATCCAGCCTGTCACCGCGGAGATCGCCGACTCGCTCGGTTTGAAGGGCGACAAGGGCGCGCTGGTCGCGGACACGCAGGCCAATTCGCCCGCCGCCGCCGCCGGCATCCATTCGGGCGACGTCATCACCGCCGTGAATGGCGACAAGGTCGACGGCCCGCGCGAGCTCGCCCGCAAGATCGCCGGCATTGGCCCGGAGAAGAGCGCGACGCTGACCTACATCCACGATGGATCGGAAAAGACCGCCAAGGTGACGCTGGGCGTCCTGCCCAATGACGCCGGCGCCAAGGCTGATTCACCCGCCAAGGCCAACCCGAGCGACTTCAAGAGCTTCGGTCTGACCCTAGCGCCCGCGACCGGCGGCAAGGGCGGCGTGGTCGTGGCCGGCGTCGATCCCGATGGGGCGGCGGCCCAAAAGGGCCTGCGCGAAGGCGATGTGATCCTCGACATCGGCGGTCAGGCGGTCTCGCGCCCGGCCGACGTGCGCGCCGCGGTTGACGCCGCGCGCAAGGAAGGCCGCAAGGCGGTTCTGATGCGGGTCAAGAGCGGCGAAGGCACGCGCTTCGTCGCGCTGGGCCTCAACGCGGCCGGTTGATCCGGCCCGATAATTCGGGCCCGGTCACCGCCCCCCGATTCGGGCCCGATGTGTGGACGGCAGGCCGGCGACCCCGGCCTGCCGTTTTTTCATGAGGCGCGCTATATGTCCGAGATGCGAATTCTACTGATCGAGGATGATTCCGAAGCCGCCGCCTATCTCGTTAAGGCGTTTCGGGAGGCGGGCCACCTCGCCGACCACGCCGCCGACGGGCTCGACGGCTATGCGCGCGCCCGCGACGGCCAATACGACGTCCTGATCGTCGATCGCATGTTGCCCAAGCTCGATGGCCTGTCGTTGATTGGCGGCTTGCGCGAACAGAAGGTCGAAACGCCGGTCCTCATTCTCTCCGCGCTTGGACAGGTGGACGACCGCGTGAAAGGACTTCGCGCCGGCGGCGATGATTATCTCGCCAAGCCCTACGCTTTTTCCGAACTTCTGGCGCGCGTTGAGGTTTTGGCCCGCCGCCGCCGCGCCAGTGGCGGCGAGCCGACCCATTACCGTGTCGCCGATCTCGAACTCGATCGCCTGTCGCACACGATCAGGCGGGCCGGCAAGGACATCGCGCTCCAGCCGCGCGAGTTTCGCCTGCTGGAATATCTCATGAAGCACGCGGGCAAGGTGGTGACGCGAACCATGCTGCTCGAAAACGTCTGGGACTATCACTTTGATCCGCAGACCAATGTCATCGACGTGCATGTCTCGCGGTTGCGCTCGAAAATCGACAAGGGGCAGGACAATCAACTGCTGCAAACCATCCGTGGGGCGGGATACATGATCCGTGACGGCGCTCGGTAAGCTTCTGCGCACGACGGTCTTCAAGCTGTCGCTGGCGTATCTCGTCATTTTCGCGATCGGTTGCGGGCTGCTGCTGGCGCGCGTCGGCTTCACCGCGCGGTTTTTCATCGACGAACAGATATCCGGCACCATCGACGCCGAAATCAACGGTCTGTCGGACGCGTATTCGCAGGGTGGCATTCGCCGCCTCGTCGACGCGGTCGAGCGACGCTCGCGCCAGCCGGGATCCTCGCTGTATCTCGTGACGACCTACGCTGGCGAAAGCATCGTCGGCAACGTCACGGAAATTTCGCCTGGCGCGCTCGATGGGCGCGGCGGCGAGGAAATCACCTATCAGCGCGTTGGCGGCGAGGGGACGAAACGCCCCGCCGTGGCGCGGGTCTATGTGCTGCCCGGTGGTTTTCGCTTGCTGGTCGGTCGCGATCTCGAGGAGCGCGAGGCGTTGCGCGCCGCGTTGCTGCGCGCGCTGGTCGCATCGCTCGTCTGGCTGACGGTAATCGGCGTGATTGGCGGCGCCTTTGTCGCCATTCGCGTGTTGCGACGCGTCGACGCCATGAACGAATCCGCGCGCACGATCATGGAGGGCGATTTGTCGCGTCGCCTGCCGCTTGCCGGCACGGGCGACGAACTCGATCGCCTGGCGGGCAATCTGAACGCCATGCTCGATCGCATAGCCGAATTGATGACCGGACTTCGCGAGGTCTCCGACAACATCGCCCACGATCTCAAGACCCCATTGACGCGGCTTCGCAATCGCGCCGACGAGGCATTGCGCATTTCGGCCACCGACGATGACCGCAAGGCGTCGCTTGAAAAGATCATCGCGGAGTCCGATGGCCTGATCCGCACCTTTGACGCGCTGCTCATGATCGCGCGGCTCGAGGCCGGCTCCATCACCGATGGCGCGACCGATTTCGATATCGACACGATCGCGACCGATCTCGTCGAGTTGTACGAACCCTCCGCGGAGGAACACGAAACGCCACTTGTTCATGAGGGCGGTCCGGGGCTCGTGGTTCACGCCAATCGCGAACTTGTCGCCCGCGCGCTCGCCAACCTCATCGACAACGCTCTGAAATACGGCGCGCCGAAATCTTGCGAGGCGCCGGCGGGCGACGCGGCCATTCAAGTTCGCGCTCGCCGCGTGGGCGACATGATCGAGGTCGAGGTCGCCGACCGGGGGCCAGGCATCGCCGACGCGGCTGATCGCGCCCGAGTGCTGGACCGGTTTGTCAGACTTGAGACCTCGCGCTCCGCGCCAGGCTCCGGACTTGGTCTTTCACTCGCGTCCGCGGTCGCGCGCCTGCACAAGGGCAGCCTGCGGCTCGAGGATAACGCGCCAGGATTGCGCGCCATTCTCTCGATACCGGCGGCGCGCGTCCTGGCGTTGCCGGCGCCGGCTCCAGCCATAGCTGTCTCCTCATGATGGACGCGACGGCGCTAGGCCTTTCGTTGAGCACCGCGCCAAAACTCGCCGGGGCGAAGGCCGCGCGCGCGCGGCTTGCCGAACTTCTGGCGGAATCGGAGGCCATCGCGTCCGGCCTGCCCACGTTGACGGAATCGCGCGCGGTTCGCGACCTGCTGCTCGGCCTCGCCGATCACTCCCCCTTTCTCTGGCGGCTCGCCAGCCGCGATCCCGCGCGCCTGTCGCGATTGATCGAGTCGGCGGCGCATGCCTCGATGGCCGATTGCCTCGAGCGCCTGCGAGCGGACTGTGACGTCGCGACGAGCGAAGCCGACATCATGCGCGTATTGCGTCTGGCGCGGCAGGAAGCAGCGTTGCTGATCGGTCTCGCCGATATTGGCGGCGTCTGGAGCGTGGATGATGTTGTCGAGGCGCTGACGCAATTCGCCGACGCGGCGGTTCGAGCCGCGCTGCGATTTTTGTTGCGCGCGGCGGACGACTTGGGACGGCTGATGCTCCCCGATCGCGCGGCCCCCGAGCGCGATTGCGGACTGGTGGTGCTGGCGCTGGGAAAACACGGCGCGCGCGAGCTCAACTACTCCAGCGATATCGATATCATCGTCTTTTATGATCCCGCGTCGCGCGCGATCCCCGAGAGCGCGGAGCCATCGACCATTTTCGTCAGGATCACGCGGGCGCTGGCGCGCATGCTGCAGGAGCGCACCTCGGACGATTACGTGTTGCGGGTCGATCTGCGGTTGCGCCCCGATCCGGGCTCGACCGCCGTGGCGATTTCATTGCCAGCCGCCTTTTCCTATTACGAAACTCTCGGACAGAACTGGGAGCGCGCGGCGTTGGTCAAGGCGCGGCCCGTCGCTGGCGATCTCGCGCTTGGCGTGGAATTTCTGAAGGGACTCGCGCCCTTCATCTGGCGCAAATATTTCGATTATGCCGCCATCGCCGATATTCACGCGATGAAGCGCCAGATTCACGCGGTGCGCGGCCACGCGGAGGTGGCGGTCGCCGGCCACAACGTAAAGCTCGGCCGGGGCGGCATTCGCGAAGTTGAATTCTTCGTCCAGACGCAGCAATTGATTTTCGGCGGCCGCCGCCCGAATTTGCGTGGCGCCGGCACGCTGGACATGCTGGCGGAGCTTGAGCGCGATGGCTGGGTGACGAAGAACGCCGTCGAAGACCTTTCGTCGGCATATCGCTATCTCCGCATGGTCGAGCATCGTCTGCAGATGATCGCCGATGAACAGACGCAACGTCTGCCGGAAGACATCGACGAACTCACGCGCTTCGCGAAGTTCCTCGGACACGGGAATCTCGCGACCTTTGAAAAGGAACTGACCCTATGTTTGCGGCGCGTCGAGTTTCATTACGCGCGATTGTTCGAGAATGCTCCGGGTCTCGACACGCGCGCGGGGAGCCTCGTGTTCACCGGCGTCACGGACGATCCGGACACGATCGAAACGTTGGGCCTGATGGGCTTTGCCGACCCGGCGCGCGCGATTGAAACCGTGCGCGGCTGGCATTTCGGTCGCCGCCCCTCGGTGCAGGGTCCGCGCGCGCGCGAGGTCCTCACCGAACTCGTTCCGGCGCTGCTCGAGGCCTTCTCGGGCAGCGGCGATCCCGACGCGGCGCTCGCCGCTTTCGACGAGGCGCTGGCGCGGATGC
>CAISJZ010000227.1 GCA_903885755.1 uncultured Hyphomicrobiales bacterium
GATCTGCCGCCGCTGCGCGATATCGCCCGCGTTCATGGACTGCTGCCTAAGAAATCGCTGGGTCAGAATTTTCTCTTCGATCTCAATCTCACCGCGCGTATCGCGCGCGCCGCGGGTCCGCTCGAAGGTCTCACGATTCTCGAGGTTGGTCCCGGTCCCGGCGGCCTCACCCGCGCCTTGCTCGCCGAAGGCGCGGCGAAGGTCGTCGCCATCGAGCGCGACGAACGCTGCCTGCCGGCCCTCGCGGAGATCGCGGCGCGCTATCCCGGCCGCCTTGAAGTCGTCCATGGCGACGCTCTCGCCTTTGATCCGCGCGCCCTGCTTGGAACGGGCGAACGCAAGGCGCGCATCTGCGCGAATCTCCCCTACAACGTTGCCACACCCCTGCTCGTCCAGTGGCTGCTGACCGAACCCTGGCCGCCATGGTTCGACCGCATGGTGTTGATGTTCCAACGCGAGGTGGCCGAACGCATCGTCGCCACGCCCGGCGAGCGCGAGGACTATGGCCGTCTCGGGGTACTTGCAGGCTGGAGAACAAAGGCCCGTATTCTGTTCGACATCCCACCCTCGGCCTTCACGCCGCCGCCAAAGGTCGTCTCATCCGTGGTGGAATTCACGCCGCGCGAGGCGCCCTCGCCATGCGACGCCGGAACGCTGTCGAACATCACGCGCGCCGCCTTCGGTCAGCGCCGCAAGATGCTGCGACAGTCGCTCAAGGGATTGTCGGCGCGGGGCAGGAACATTGACCCTCTCGCGCTGCTGCAGGCGGCGGGCATCGAGCCGACACGGCGCGCCGAGGAAGTCGATGTCGAGGGTTTTACGCGACTGGCGCGCGCCTTTGAAGCAAGCGCGTGACACGGGTCATCACGTCCAAAGCGCCGTCGCGCCGCTCTCATAGACGCGCCACGACGTGACGCCCGATTTCGCCACGACAATATGGCCCTCCTTCGCCTTGGCGACGAGGTGTTTGAACACCAGCGGATTGCGCCAGGCCGTCGGGCGCTTGGGGTCGGTTACCGCCTGGTATTGCTCTGAATCCGGGCAGATCATGAACAGGGTGCCAACCTTGTCCGGCTTCAGTTGCGGGCCGAGAGACCGCTCGGTGAGCCATTCGCACTCGAAATCCTGACACACCTGGGGGCGGGTCGAATAGATCTTGCAGCCGGTTCCGCTGACGCAATTCTTGCACAGAATGCCGGCGTCTTTCTTGAGCTCGACGATATCCAGGATCTGGCAGCACATATTGCAGGAACCGCAGGACTTACCGGGAATAGCGGACATGGAGCCTCTTGAAGGAAACGAATCGCTGCCGGAGTGTGTCGGGGCGACACCGCCGATGCAAGCGCTGGTCCATGGGTTATACGCAGCGCCATACCCGGTCCATGAATTCGTCGCTCCAGCCGGATCGAATGTTCGTTGTGCCCGCGAAAGCAGACATTCGATCCGTCGGAGGGCGTCATGGGCCAGCGCCCGCGGAAGCCGGGCCTGCCCATCGGGAAGCCGCGAAAAACAACAGGATCAGGCGGCGGGATCGACTGAAACCCGCGCTCCAACCGCGCCCTGGCTTAACCGTTCCTTTCCGGCGCGCCCTTAGGATAGGCGCTCGCGATAGTCGCGCGTCGTGGCGGCGCGGACGACCCGGGGGACCGACATGCAGCGCGATTTCATTCTCAAGTCCGCCGCGGCGGCGGCAATTATCGCCTTCTGCATTCATTCCGCAGCGCTTATTGAGGCAAATCGCATTCAAGACGCCACGTGGACCGCGTGCAATGACCTGCCATGCGCCCATTGGGACGCCCGCCGACAGGCGATCGAGAGCTACATCAACCAGAACGAGACTCGGCCAGTCTATGTCGCGCTGGGCGACAGCATCACCGAATTCGCGGACTTGCCGCCTCTTTGTGGTCGCAAGGCGATCAACGCGGCCGTCGGCGGAGCGACCGTCGAAACCTACATCGAGAAAGGCCGCGATTTCGTCGAAATGGCGAAGCCGGACTTCATCTTCGTCGCGCTTGGAACGAACAATGCCCTGCGCCGACGCAAGGCGACGTTCGAGCGGTCAATGCGCGAGCTTCTGGCGCGGTTGAAGCCTTGGCCGCTGTTTCTCGTTCCGCTGCCGCCGGGCCCTGAAGTGCCAGACGTCGCCTTCTACAACGACGCGCTCGCAAGGACGGGCGCGCCAATGGCCAACCCGCTGGATCATATCGAAACGTACGATGGCGTACATTTGAACGCGCGCGATTACGTCGGCTGGAAGGCGAGTATCGCGGCCGCGGCCGAGAGCGGCGTATGCGCCGCGACGAAATCCACGTCATCTCGTCCGGGCTAGCGGCTCGTCAATTCCTCTTGCTGTGTTCAGGCGATTTGCGGCTCCGCGGCGGTCGAATTCACTCTCTTCATCCTCCGTCGAAAGAGGCTGCGCGCCGGATAATCAACAAGATGCAGCGCGAGCGCGCCCACGGTGAAGCAGGCCGCGCCGATCAACGCCGTTGAGCCGACGCCAAGCGCGACGGCGGCGACGAGCACGGGATAGTGGAATAAATAGAGCGAATAGCTGAGATCGCCGGCATAGTTGAAAACGCGCCACGCACGCCTGCCCCAGCGAATTTCCGGCAGCATCGTGACCACGACGATCGTCAGGAAGTACGGCAAGCTGGCGAGCTGGTGCGCGAAGGCGGCGATGAACATCGCGGGAAACACGAGAACCGCGAAGCCGAGAGGCGTCCCGCGACGCGAATAGTAGAAAAACCCGGTGATCCAGAGCCATGCGAGTGTGAAGAAGTCGAGCCCGCCGGAAACGTCGGCCGGCCGCCATTTCGGTTCGGTGATGACGAGATAGAGGTCGAGCGACACGCCAATCAGCGTGAGCGTCATCGCCGTCGAAAGCCGGCGCAACGCCGGCGCGGCGGTGTAAAGCCACCACTCCGAACTAAGCGACCAGATCGGTTCAAGCGCGCCGATAGGCAGGGTGACGAAGGTTTGCAGCATCAACGCCGAACCGAACATGGCGATCAGCGAGGGGTCGCGCAGCGCGCCGCCTTGCGGCCACGCCAGCCCGCGCGGCGCGGCGAGGGCCACCGCGAGACCAAAGGCAAGCGCGGCGATGTAAAGCGGCCAGATTCGGATTGCCCGGCGCGCCATGAAATGCGCGGATTCGCGCTCAAGACTGGCGGCGATGCTGAAGCCGGAGATAACGAAGAAGCCATAAACCGCGCTGAGAGGATTGAGCGACAGCCCGACATAAGACCAGTCGCCCGGCCCGCCAATTGTCGCGCCGAGATGGCCAACGAGGACTTCGGTCGCGAGCAGAAAGCGCATCAGCGCCAGTGTCGCCCATTGGTCGCGTTCGTCCGCCGGTTTCGGGGTTCCCATGCCTCACCGCCTTTTTCTGGGCTCAGTCACGCTAAGGCAGGCGAGTAAAGGCGGCTTTAATGGCTTCCGAATGAGGATCTGGCGCCCGTTCGTGTCCGCGCCATTAGGCCCTCGCGCGCGTCGGCTTTATAGTCGCGCGACGATTCCTCGCGCCCGGCGACGCTGTTGAGCAAATCCGACCACCCCTCCAGAACGCCGCGAAAGTCCTCCGGCCTGCCATCGCGGGAAGACGTGCTGGCCTTCATCGCCCGAGAAAAAGCCATCGCGCTCAAGGCCGGCAAGGCCAGCCCCGGCAAGATTGGCAAGCGCGAGATCGCCCGCGCCTTCGACGTCAAGGGCTCCGATCGCATCGGCCTGAAGGCGCTGCTCAAGCAACTGGAATCGGATGGCGCGGTCGAACGCCGCGGCAAGTCCATTCACACGGCGGGCGCGCTGCCGCCGGTCGTTGTCGCCGATATCACGGGCCGGGATCACGATGGCGATCTCGTGGCCGAGCCGACCGAATGGGACAATGCCGAGCACGGCGCGCCGCCCAGGATCATCGTCAACGTTCCCAAGCGTCCGCGCCCGGGACAGATCATTCCCGGCGTTGGCGACCGTGTGCTGCTGCGGGTCGAGGCCGAGGCCAATCCCGAGCCCGGCGAGCCGCCCTACTCCGGCCGCGTCATCAAAGCGCTGTCGAAAGCCAAAACACAGGTGCTGGGCGTCTATCGCGCCCTGCCGGGCGGCGGCGGTCGCCTGTCGCCCGTGGACAAGAAATCGCTCAACCGCGAAATCAACATCCCACCCGGCGCGGAAGGGGAGGCGCGCGATGGCGATCTCGTCGCGGTCGATCTCATGCGCGATCGTCACGTTGGCCTGCCCTCGGCGAAGGTGCGCGAACGCCTCGGCTCGGTGACGAGCGAGGCCGCGATCAGCCTGATCGCGCTCAAGACCCATGGCATTCCCTACGAGTTTCGCCCCGAGACCCTCGCGGCGGCTGGGGCGGCGGGCGAGGCGTCCATGCGCGGGCGCGAGGACTGGCGCGATCTGCCGCTCATCACGATAGATCCCGCCGACGCCCGCGATCATGACGACGCAGTCCACGCGGAACCCGACCCCGATCCGGACAATGCCGGCGGCTTCATCCTCACCGTCGCCATCGCCGACGTGGCGGCCTATGTCACGCCGGGCTCGGCGCTCGACCGCGAGGCCCTCGATCGCGGCAATTCGGTGTATTTTCCCGGTCGCGTCGTGCCGATGCTTCCCGAGCGCATTTCCAACGAGTTATGCTCGCTGATGCCGAATGTCGACCGGCCCGCGCTCGCCGCGCGCATGGTCATCGGCAAGGACGGGCGCAAGCGCCGCCACTCTTTCCACCGGATCATGATGCGCTCGGCGGCCAAGCTCGCCTATCCCCGCGCGCAGGCGGCCATCGACGGCATGACCGACGAGATCACCGCGCCCCTGCTGGAGCCGGTCCTGCGGCCCCTGTGGGCCGCCTACACCGCCCTCAAGATCGAGCGCGAGCATCGCTCGCCCCTCGATCTCGAATTGCCCGAGCGCAAGCTGCTGCTCAACGTCGATGGCTCGATCCATCGCGTCATCATTCCGCCGCGTCTCGACGCCCACCGCCTGATCGAGGAATTCATGATCCTCGCCAATGTCGCGGCGGCCCAGGCGCTCGAGGACAAGCGCCAGCAACTGATCTACCGCGCCCACGACGAGCCGACGCAGGAAAAAATCCACGCCCTGTCGGAATTCCTGACCACCATCGACATGAAAATCGCCAAGGGCCAGGTGCTGAAAACCAAACAGTTCAACGGCATTCTGGCGCGCGCGAAGGGCACGGACCACGAGGCGGTCGTCAACGAAACCATCCTGCGCACCCAGGCGCAGGCCGAATATACCTCGGACAATTACGGACATTTTGGCCTGAACCTGCGGCGCTACGCGCATTTCACCTCGCCCATCCGCCGCTACGCTGATCTCATCGTGCATCGCGCCCTGATCCGCGCCTTCGGCTTTGGCTCCGATGGGCTGCCGGACATGAGCCCCGAGGACCTCGCCGAAATCGCCGCCCGCATTTCCGCCGCCGAACGCCGCGCCATGGCCGCCGAGCGCGAGACAAACGATCGCCTCATCGCGACCTTTCTCGTCGATCAGGTTGGCGCGAGTTTTGTCGGGCGCATCAGCGGCGTCACGCGCGCGGGCCTGTTCGTCAAGCTGGCTGAAACCGGAGCCGACGGGTTCGTGCCCGCGGCGACCCTTGGCGCTGATTACTTCCGCTACGAGGAGGCCCACCGCGCGCTGATCGGCAACCGCACGGGCGAAACCTTCCGCCTTGGAGACACGGTCGAGGTCAAGCTGGTCGAGGCCGCGCCGTTCGCCGGAGCGCTGCGTTTCGAGCTGCTGTCGGACGGCAAGGTCCGCGGCCACGGCGCCCCGCCCCTGCGAAATTCGAGGGCGCGCGGCGGCGCGCCGGGTGCTAGAAAGCCTCCCGCGCGTCCCGGCGGCAAGGGCCGCAAGAAGCGCAAGGGAAAACCATGAGTTTGAGCACCACATCGGCGCGCGTATCCGCCCGCGACAAATGGCAGTCGATCAAACGCGGGTTTATGGGCCGTTGCCCCAATTGCAACGAAGGCAAGCTGTTCAGCGCCTATCTCAAGGTCAACGACGTCTGCCCGAAATGCGGCGAGGAATTCTTTCACCATCGCGCCGACGACGCGCCGCCCTATTTCACCATTCTCGTCGTCGGCCATATCATTGGCGGATCGATGCTCTACGTCGAGGAGGTCAACGACAACCTGCCGATCTGGATCCACATGGCGATCTGGCCGGCGCTGACCGTGATCCTCTGCCTGACGCTGCTGCCGCGCTTCAAGGGCGCGCTCATTGGCTACCAGTGGGCGCTGGGCATGCACGGGTTTCTCGACGCGGCGCTCGCCCGTCCGTGACAGCGCTTCCCTACGACATCGATTTCGCGGACGAATTGACCCGCGACATGTGGGCGCGCATCCAGTCGGGCGCGCCAACCGGCGCGCGTCCGCGCAAGGCCGCCACGCTGATCATCTTTGACCGCACCGGCCCCGAACCGCGCGTCCTCATGGGCAAGCGCCACGAGGGCCACAAGTTCATGCCGGGACGGGTGGTGTTCCCCGGCGGGCGAATCGAGCCCTGCGACCGGCTGATGAGCGCCGCTGGCGCCCTCGACGCCGTGACCGAGGCCAAGCTCATGGCTTGCCTGCGACGGCCCTCCACGAGCGCCGCGCGGGCCGTGGCGATGGCCGCCATTCGGGAGACCTTCGAGGAGACCGGCGTTCTCCTCGGCGTCAAGGAGTTTGGCGCGCCCGAAAACCCGCCGCCGGGCGCCTGGACCGATTTTGCCGCCCGCGGCGTCTTCCCGGCGCTGGAGGACATCCATTTCATCGGTCGCGCCGTGACGCCGCCGCGCAATAAAATGCGCTTTGACGCCTTTTTCCTCGGCGTTGACGCCTCGGCCATCGCCGAACAGGTCGAGGGCGTGATCGGGCCTTCCTCCGAGCTGGTGGAGCTGGTCTGGGCGTCCATCCCCGAGGCGCTGAACCTCGGCCTTGTCGCCATCACCCGCGTGATGCTTCGGGAGCTTGCCAACCGGCTCGCGGCGGGCCTTGACCGGCGCGCGCCGACTCCGATTTATCTCACCAGTCGCAAGGGCTGGGCGCGCACGACCGTCTGAACCCGCGTCGTTGTCCTTGACATCGCGCGAACCGCACGTATTTTGCGCGCCAATCAGGCTGGAGCGGGGTTCCGTTTTCGCCGCCGCCCATCGCGGGCATCATTTCGCCCCGCCGGGGCCAGAACGGGACGCTGACCATGGCCAAGGCCGCCAACATCAAGATCAAGCTGCTGTCGACCGCCGACACCGGCTATTTCTACGTCACCTCGAAGAACGCCCGCACCAAGACCGACAAGTTCGCGATGAAAAAGTACGATCCGGTCGCGCGCAAGCACGTCGAGTTCAAGGAAACCAAGATCAAGTAATCCGCGCCACCGCGCGACGAAAAAAGGCGCTCCCGGGGGGAGCGCCTTTTTTGTGGCCTTAAGGCCAGATAGGTGGCCGGCCAACGACGGTTTTGAGGAGGCCACTCCTGCCGTCATCGACCGGCCGAACCCCACGGACCCAGGAGATGCGGCGGACCTGAGCACTCCGTAGGGTATTCTTGAATCAGGCAAATCCGGACTTTCATCCCGACTCGCGCCCGCCAAGCCGCCGGGCATGAAGACCCTACCGTGGCTCCGCCGAAAAGCAACGCTTCAAACGCCGGGGATGGCGTTCATCGCTCGTTTACCTAAACGCTTGAGGTTAACCCGGGGGTGAAGCCCGCGAACTCGCGGTTGTCCGGAATCCCGGATCGGGCTGGAGCGGAAGCTCGTCCTGCCGCCGGAGTTGGGCCCCTTTCCATCGCCGTCGCGCCGTGCGACGTTTTCGCGCAAGGAAAACATGACCCCGGATGTAGCGGGAACGGCGTGGGTGGAAGCGTGGCGGGGACGGGTTTTGTCCGGTTGGTCGCGATGGGGCTTGTCGCGATGGGTGGTCGCGCCAGCGCGCAGACAACCGATACGGACGTCGTCGAACTGCCAACCATTGACGTGGTGGCTACCGCGCCCATTGGCGCCGGGGCGGCCCTCGACAAGGTTCCCGCCCATGTCCAGTCGATCGACGTGGCCGACATCGCCAAAAATTCCGGCGGGGGCGTCGCGAGCGCCCTCGACCGGCGCGTCGCCAGCGTCGGGATCAACGAGGTCTCCGGCAATTCATTCCAGCCTTCGCTGACCTATCGCGGCTTCGAGGCATCGCCCATCGCGGGAACGCCGCAGGGGCTGGCCGTCTACCAGAACGGCGTGCGGATCAACGAGGCCTTTGGCGACAACGTCAACTGGGATCTGATCCCGTCCAACGCCGTCGATCGCGCCGACATCGGCGGCAACGATCCGGCCTTCGGACTGAACGCGCTGGGCGGCGCGCTGTCGCTGAAGATGAAGACCGGATTTTCCTTCGAGGGCGTCGAGGCGGAGGTTTCCGGCGGAAGTTACGGACGCCTTTCGGCCTCGGTACAGTTCGGCAAGCGCATCGGCGACTATTCCGCCTATGTCGCGGTCGAGGGCTTGCGCGATGGCGGCTTTCGCCAGTTCGGCGCGTCCGACATCCGGCGATTTTACGGTGACGTTGGCGTCAAGGTCGACAGCGGCGAAATCCATCTGAACATCGGCGCCGCTCAAAACGTCTTCGGCGCGAGCGCCGCGACGCCGGTTCAATTGCTGAACCAGTCGTGGTCGGCGGTCTATACGACCCCTCAGTCATCCAGCAATGCGATGCGGATGGTCAATCTGACCGGCGCGTTTCAGCTCGCGCCCACATGGAGTCTTGACGCCAACGCCTACGTCAGGAGTTTTTCGCAGCGGACGGTCGATGGCAACACCACCGACGTCCAGAGTTGCGCCATCCCCGGCCTGCTGTGTTTCGGCAATGGCGCGACGCCGGCGAACGGATCAAATGGCGCGCAACTCGTCGATACATTTGGCGGCGCGCAGCTCGGCGAGATCGATCGCGCCAGCACGCGCTCGACGAGTCTGGGCGGCTCGGCCCAACTCTCCAACACCGACACGCTGTTCGATCACGCAAACCGATTGCAGGTGGGCGCAAGTCTCGATCATTCGATGACGCGCTTCAACGCGTCGAGCGAACTTGGCGTCATCGGTCCAAATTTCGTGGTGACGGGATCGGGTCGGTTTCTCGGCCCGTCCGGCGCGCCGACGATGATCGGGCCGGTTCTGCTGGACGCGACCGCGACCTACGCCGGCGCTTGGGCGATGGATACGTTCGATGTCACCAAGCAATTGTCCATCACGCTCGGCGGGCGCTTCAACGCGGCGCGGATTGATCTGAACGATCTCCTGGGCGGCGCGCTGACGGGCGGGCATTCGTTCCAGCGCTTCAATCCCGTCGCGGGACTGACCTACGCAATCACGCCGGATCTGTCCGCCTACGCCGGCTATTCCGAGGCCAACCGCGCGCCGACCGCGCTGGAGCTTGGATGCTCCAACCCGAACCAGCCCTGCATCATCGCCAATTTCCTCGTCTCCGACCCACCGCTGAAACAGGTTGTCGCGCACACCGTCGAAGCGGGCCTGCGCGGCGAGGCCGACGCGCCAGCGGGTTTCGGCCGCGTGACGTGGCGACTCGGCGCGTTCCGCACCGACACAAGCGATGACATTCTCACCATTCCCAGCAATATTCAGGGTTTCGGTTATTTCGCCAATGTCGGGAGCACGCGACGCCAGGGCGTCGAGGCGGAGGTCGGCCTGCGCAATGACCGCGTCAACGCCTACGCCGGCTACACCTACCTCGACGCGACGTTCCTCAACGCACTCGCCCTGTCCTCGCCCAACAACCCGCTGGCGGACGCCAACGGGCTGATTTACGTCTCGCCCGGCAATCGCCTTCCGATGACGCCGCGGCATCGCTTCAAGGCCGGGGCCGAGATAGCCCTAACCGAGGCCTTCAAGGTCAACGCGGACCTCGTGATCGTCGGCTCGCAATTCTTCAATGGCGACGCCGCCAACCTCAACACCCCCCTGCCCGCGTATGGAACGGTCAACGCGGGGGCCTCCTACAGAATAAACAAGACGTTTGAAGTATTCGCCAAGGTCGACAATCTGCTGGACCGGCGATACGCGACCTTCGGCACGTATTTCGACATCAACCAGATCGGTTTCGCCAATTTCAGCGATCCCCGCTCGTTGAGTCCGGCGCGCCCCCGCTCGATCATTGTGGGCGCCCGCGCGACGTTTTGAACGCCCTTCCCCCGCGTCAATCGCGTTGACTTGCCCGCCGGGCCGGGTCTACCACTTGGCCAACCGGTTGGGGGCCGGATCAGGGTCATGAAAGCAAGCGTCGCGAAGTATCGGATCGGAGATGTCGTCCGCCACAGGAAGTACCCCTTCCGCGGCGTGATTTTCGACGTCGATCCGACGTTCACCAATACCGAGGAATGGTGGATGTCCATTCCCGAGGAGGTGCGACCGCGCAAGGACCAGCCCTTCTACCACCTCTATGCGGAAAACGCGGAAACGGAATATGTCGCCTATGTCTCGGAGCAGAACCTTTTGCCCGACGATACGCGCGAGCCCTGCCGTCACCCACGTATCGATGAAATGTTCTCTCGCGGGCGCGACGGCTCTTACAAGATCAAGTCACAGCCTTTCAACTGAGCGCGGCTTCGCGTCAACGCAAAAAGGCTCCGCCGTGGCGGAGCCTTTGGTTTTCGTCGAAGTTCGCTGAACTATTCGCAGACGCGAACGCGCCGGCGCACCCACCGATAGCCATTCCAGACGTCCTGGGGCTCGAACCAGCACGCGGGCCCCGGGCCATAGACGGGAGCCGGCCCATAATAGCCGGGGCCGTAATAGGGATTGCCCGCGCCAGCGATGATCGCGCCCGCGGCGACGCCACCCAGCACACCCGCGGCGACGCCAGGGCCCCAACCGCCGCCACGCCGCCACTGGGCCGACGCGTCGTTCACGCCCAGCGCCAAGGTCCCCGCGACTAGAGCGGCCACCAGCGCGCCACCGCGCAACGCCCGAGGCAAAGTCATTCCGTTTCTGAACATTTTTTGCTCCATCAGATGCCCGGGCGGGATCGAAACGCCCAACCAACCACCGCAACGCCGCAAACTGGCGCCGGGCGACTGTTTTTTAATCTAGGTCGCCAAAACGGCGAATTCACGGCGAGGCCCGCGCCGGCGCCCGGAGGGCATCGTCATCATTTCGTGGGGATATCGACCATCGCCGCGACTTCGGCCGGCGTGACGCTCGCCGCGATGAATTTGCCCTGCAGGGCTTCCGCGATGACCTGCTCGACGCCGATGATCCCACCCGGCAGAACCGACCCCCTTGGGATGAGCGTGCGGAGTTTTCCGAGCACCGACACGGGGAGCCCCGCGAAATCCGCGAAGGTCTTCAACGCGGCGGGATCGTCGTACATCCAGTTGACGGTGTCGCGATAGGCCGCGTTGAAGCGCGCGAGCGCGTCGCGCTTCGTTTGAAGGGCGCTCAGGTTGGCGAGATTGACCCGACCCGTGCGAGTTTTCAGAACCGCCACGTCCTCGCCCGTCGCGACAATGCGAATCTCGCCAGCCTCGACCTTGTCGAGGAAAAACGGCAGGGCGGAAAAGCCAACGTCCACCTGCTTCGTCAGCACCTGTGTCAGGGTCGAGACAATGCTGCCCGTTGCGGCGGTCCTTGAGTTCAGCTTGTATTGCGTGATCAGCGCCTGCGCGGCGGCGTTACTGCTTGATCCCGGCAGGGAATAGGAAATCGTCCGGTCGTTCATGTCGGCGATTGACTTGACTGGCGAATCCGCCGGCACGTACCAGTATTGGTCCGGCGCGCCCTGGATCTCGCTGCCGATGATGCGCGCCGGCGCGCCCTTGGAGATCGTGCCGATGGCCGCCGTGATGCCGGCGCCGGCCGCGATATCGACACTGCCCGCGATCAGAGCCTGAATGGCCTCCGGGCCCGCCTGCGTCCACAGGACCTGCACGTCGAGCCCGTATTTCTTGAAAATGCCGGAGGTCTTGCCGAGCTCGGCGATGCTCGTGTCCCACGCGCCGCGCTGGGTCACGGCGATCTTCAGGACATCATCGGCACGCGCGGGCGCGGCGCCCACCGCTACGCAAAGCGCCAGAATGGCGGGGATGCAGGATTTCAGGCGCGTCATGGCGACCTCCCCCGGTTCAGGCGCGATAACCGGTTTAGCTTGTCGCACGGGATGTTCCGCGCGTTGGTTGGGCAAATCGTAGCGCCCGCCGTTTCGTCAAGTCAATTGAGGCGGCGCGAGCCGCCGTCCCGTGGTTGACGCGGCAATCCGGGCCGACCTAGAAGAGCGCCAGCGCCGGCGTAGCACAGCGGTAGTGCAGCGGTTTTGTAAACCGAAGGTCGGGAGTTCGATCCTCTCCGCCGGCACCATTTGAGCATTTATCCGACCCCGAGAGACGGGTGACGGAACGCGCCTGAGGCGCGGGCGACATCCTGAATCCGAACGGGTCGTCGAGGGGACGCAATGTTTGCGGCCAGATCGGCGAATCCGGGCTCGATACCCATGAATCAGGCGCCCAGGTCGTCTTCCGGCCAAAGGCGTTTCGAAGGCTATTCCTCCTTGAATCCATAGTCCGGAATGCCCTGTTCATTCCCGTAGTATTTGAAGGGCAGGAATTTGCCCGACATGGTTATCCTGACGCGATCGCCCCTCGGGTTCGGCTCGCGCTCGAACTCCATGTTGAAATCAATGGCCGACATGATGCCATCGCCAAATTCTTCCTCGATCAATGCCTTCCATGCGGGACCGTTGACCATGACAAGCTCATAGAACCGGTAAATCAGAGGGTCCGTTGGCGGCATGGGCGTGCCGCCGCCGCGATAAGGCACTTCATTCAGCATCCGCTCCTCCAGGTCGGTCAGGCCGAAAAGTTCGGCTGCTCGCCTGGCCAGCGGCTTCACGAGCTTCATCTGGCCAAGCAGGGCTCCGACGACCAGCACTGGCGACATTCCGCCAATTTCCGCGGTAATGTGCGCCCAGGTCCAATTCTTCTCGCGTTTGATATCGAGAATTTTTTCCGTGAGAGATTCTCGCTTCATTGAATTCTCCTTCCCGGTTCGGTCGATGGAGACAAGCAAGTCGCATACCCGGCGCCTCTTATCGTGCTTTCGGTGAGAACGCATGCACGCGACTGCCGCGTCGCTGACCGCGCAATTAATCGTGGAATGGCCGCCGACGAGTTGATGCGAATGCGCGAGATCGGCGCTGGTCGCAAGGTCGGGCTTGCGACCTGACGGCCCAACATGAAAAGCCGCGCGCAGTCTTGTTGCTGCCGGGATCACGCCGTCCGGTTCACCCCGCGCGTTCCTTCAATCGCGCCTTGACCGCCGGTACGCGCATGATCGTCGCCTCGACCTGATCGGCGGTGATAAGGCGCGTGCATTCGAATTGCCTCGGCGTACCCGTGTCGCGGGGACACTGCCACAACACTCATTGCGATCAAAGCACGACGCGGCGACTTGAAGCCTGGTGACTTGCCGTTTGTGAATTCAAAATCAGCGGCGATTGGGACAATCTCCTGATCGCACGCCGGCTTGATCGGATCGGCACCCCCATTTTTCAACCATCCGGTTCAATTGGGTTCGTTCCGCCAAAATC
>CAISJZ010000228.1 GCA_903885755.1 uncultured Hyphomicrobiales bacterium
CCATTTTTGAGCAGTTTTGTGCGCGAAACGGCGCGCGTCAAGCAAGGATCGCGCGAGGCCGCCATTCGGCCCCCTCGGGTTGACCCTCCGGCGCGATCCGCGCACCCTGCGACATGCGATTTTCCCAAACACTGATCGAAGCTCGGCTGATCCAGCGCTACAAGCGCTTTCTCGCCGACGTCGAACTCGCGGGCGGCGAGATCGTCACCGCCCATTGCGCCAACCCCGGCGCCATGCTGGGCCTCGTCGCGCCGGGCAATCGCGTCTGGCTGTCGACCTCCGACAATCCCGCGCGCAAACTCAAATATTCATGGGAGATCGTCGAGGCGGATTTTGGCGCGGGGCCGCAATTCGTCGGGATAAATACGTCCCATCCCAACGCCATCGTCGCCGAGGCGATCGCGGCGGGCTTTTTCGAGGAACTGTCGGGCTATGCCTCGCTTCGGCGCGAGGTCAAATACGGCAGGAATAGCCGGGTGGATATTCTGCTCGAAAACGCGGGCCGGCGGCCCTGCTATGTCGAGGTCAAGAACGTTCACATGATGCGCCGGATCGGTCTGGCCGAATTTCCTGACTGCGTAACCGCGCGCGGGGCCAAGCATCTTCTCGAACTCGGCGACATGGTGGAGGCAGGCGCGCGCGCCGTGATGGTCTATCTCATCCAGATGGACGCCGAGCAATTCTCGCTCGCCGCCGATATCGACAAGACCTACGCGGCGGCGTTCGCCCTGGCGCGCCAGCGCGGCGTCGAGGCCATCGCCGCGGTCTGTTCGGTGAGACCCGAGGAAATCAGGGTCGTGAAGCGCGCGCAAATCATTATCTGAACGCTCAGCCCCAGATGCCCGACACGCCGGAATAGACGCCGAACACGACCGTCAACGCGACGATGAGGCCGACAACGACGGCGTAGCCGCCTTGCAGACGGTGTGGTTCGGGCAGTCTGCGCGCCAGCATGTAGAGAAACCCCAGCACGATCGGAAGCAGCAGCGCGTTCATCACCTGAACGCCGACCGACAGGGTCACGAGATTGACGCCGGACAGGACGATCGCCGCGCCGGCGATCAGGATCAGCGCGTAAACGATATAAAACCAGGGCGCCTCGCCGGGATCGCGCTCCAGCGAATGGTCATAGCCAAGCAACTCGCCCAGTGTGCGCGCGGCGGTCAGGGTCACGACGATCGTCGCCACCATCGCCGCGCCGGTGACGCCAAGCGCGAAGAGAAGCCGCCCGGTGGTCTCGCCGAGCGATGGCGTCAGAGCCTCGGCGATCTGCTGCACCGTATCGAGAGAGGCGCCGGGCGCGCCGCCGGACAGGGCGGCCGCGGTCGCCACAAGAACCGCGGCCATGATCATCTGGGTGACGAAGGCGCCAATCGCGGTATCGACGCGCGCCGCCGGCAGATCCGAAACGCCGAGCTTTTTCTCGACCACGGCGGACTGCTGATAGAACACCATCCACGGCATGATCACGGCGCCGATGTTGGCGGCCACGAGATAGAGATATTTCGGGTTGGTCGCGGGAATATCGAGTGACTCCCGCGCCAGACTGGCGAGACCGGGCTGGGCCCGCCAGGCGACAATCAGAAACACCAGCTCGAAAGCGCCGATCGCCATGGCGATGCGCTCGACCGTCAGATAGGAGCCCGAGACGGCGATACCGACCAGCGTCGCGACAACGAGCGTCATGGTCAGCCATTGCGGTACGCCGAACAGCGCGCCAACCCCGGCGAGCCCGCTGAGTTCGCTGAGCAGGGCGCCGACGCAGGCGAGGACGAGCGTCGCCACCGACACCCACGCCCAGCCGGCGCCAAAGCGCATGCGGATCAGACTGGCATGTCCCTGGCCTTCAACGATGCCAAGCCGGACCGTCAGTTCCTGCACGATGTAGAGGATCGGGATCAGGATTAGTTGGAGCATCAGCAGGCGGTAGCCCCATTCAGCGCCGCTCTGGGCCGCCGTGATGACGCTGCCCGCGTCGGTGTCGGCGAGCATCACGACGATGCCGGGTCCCGCCACCGCGGCGAAACGTTTCCAGGAAAACTTGCGGGGCGACTCCCCGCTCAAGGACGCCTGCTGGCTCATCAATCAGATCCCGGCCACCGAGACGGAAGGGCCCCGCGCGTCGTGGCGTGGACGATTGGTAGGCGGCGCTTCCAGGCATGTCCAGAGTCCGGGCCCATTTGATAATGGTTCCAGAATGCCGCGCGCTGCCGGTCTGGTTTTCCAGGCCGATCCCGAGTAAACCCGGGAGTGCACCGACCTAGCGCGCCACTCGACGCAAATCGCGAGGTCGCGGGCGCGACAAGGGCCATGGAGGTTTCGGCGAGGAATGACGTTGGCGAACATCGGTTCCATCGCGCGCGCCTCGGGCGGGCCACTGCCGCTGTCAATTTGCATGATCGCGAAAAACGAGGCGTCGCGCCTGCCCACGACGCTCATGGCCGTGAGCGGGCTGGCGGACGAAATCGTGGTCGTCGATTCCGGCTCCACCGACGGCACGCAGGATATCGCGCGGGCTTTCGGCGCGAAGGTGGTTGAAACCTATTGGCGCGGCTACGGGCCGCAAAAGCGTTACGCCGAGGAGCAGTGCCGCAACAA
>CAISJZ010000229.1 GCA_903885755.1 uncultured Hyphomicrobiales bacterium
CCGTCCTTGACGTCGAGGCATGGAATAACGCGGAGTTTAAGCATCAGGCTGCGGAAGACAGCTTGTCGTGCTGTTTGATGAGGTCCCAATGAGTGCCCAACATACGGCCAACGAACGGTGATTCACCGACTTCGGTGACGAAAAATAATCTGGAACCCACAAGACGCGTCAATATGTCTTCGATCTCCCCTAGAGCGAGGCTGCTCCGAAAGAAGCAAACGTGTCCGTCCATCGTGAAGCCCGTCGCGCCATCATCAAGGGAATCGATGAATCTCGAAACTCTGAATTCGCTGCCGCTTCCGTCATCGAATACCAGCAGATAGGGCTTCATGATCGATCTCCATTGTGGCGAACTTCGGGATATTGTTCGATCCTTGGCTCGTCGCCCGACGACTCTATGATATGTCCGCTCTCGCCTTTGCGATAGATGGTTCGAATTTCAAGTTCGCGCAGTCTGTATTCTTCCGATTGCAGGCGGTTGGGATCACGAAACAACAAAATCAGATAAACGATCACGGTGGCGATCACCAATGTCCCCGCCAGTCCCAGCGCGCAAATCCGGATTGCGGGTTCGGGAAACAGCCAAGCCGTCAGAATTGCGAGGGGAGTGACCAACCCCACAAGCCATAACAGCTGATTAAGCGCCGTCCGCACCTTGATCACGCCAAGTCGGGACAATCCAATTTTTGCAAGTTGGTCAATATCCGTTATGCCTTCTCCCGCGCGGCCTTGATCAGCGCCAGCGCCTCACCTGGGTCGAGCCGGCCATCATAGAGCGCGCGGCCGGAGATGGCGCCGGCGAGGCGGGCGCGCTCGGGCTTGAGTAACTCGCGCACGTCGTCGAGCGAGGCGAAACCGCCCGAGGCGATGACGGGGATGGAAATCGCTTCCGCCAGCTCCATCGTCGCCTCGAGATTGAGGCCGGAAAGCACGCCGTCCCGCGCGATATCGGTGTAGACGATCGCGGCGACGCCGGCGTCCTCGAAGCGCTTGCCAAGTTCGCTGGCGGAGAGTTCCGAATCTTCCGCCCAGCCCTCGACCGCGACGAGGCCGTGGCGGGCGTCGATGCCGACCGCGACCCGTCCGGGAAACAGACGCGCCGCCTCGCGCACCAGACTTGGCTGGCGAACGGCCGCCGTGCCGATGATGACGCGCGTGACGCCGCGCCCGAGCCACCCCTCGATGGTCGCCATGTCGCGGATGCCGCCGCCAAGCTGGACCGGAATCTTGCAAACCGCCAGAATTTCGCTCACAGCGTCCGCGTTGACCGGCTTGCCCGCGAAGGCGCCGTCGAGATCGACCACGTGCAGATATTCAAAACCCTGCGTCTCGAAGGTTTTGGCCTGCGCGGCGGGACTGTCGTTGAAGACGGTCGCCTGACTCATGTCGCCGCGGATGAGGCGTACGCACTGGCCGTTCTTGAGATCGATGGCGGGAAACAGGATCACGGACGCCACCTCAGGAAATTGGCGATAAGCGCCAGACCAAGCTTCTGGCTTTTTTCCGGATGAAACTGCGTGCCGACGATGGTGTCCCGGCCGACCATAGCGACGACATCGCCGCCGTAATCGGTCGTCGCGAGGATCGCCGCCGGGTCCCCCGGGCTCAACTGGTAGGAATGGACGAAATAGGCGTGCAGCCCATGTTCGCCGGTCGGAATGTTCTTCAGGACAGGATGCGCCGATCGCGTCGCAAGCGTGTTCCAGCCCATGTGCGGCACCTTGAGGCTTGCATCCGAGGGCGTCAGGGCGACGACATCGCCCGCGATCCAGTCGAGGCCGGGCGTGACGCCATGTTCGAGACCGCGGGTGGCGAGCAGTTGCATTCCCACGCAGATGCCGAGGAACGGCCGTCCGCGTTTCATGACGGCTTCATGCAGCGCGGCGTCCATGCCGGCGATGGCGTCGAGCCCGCGCTTGCAGTCGGCGAAGGCGCCGACGCCGGGCAACACCACGCGGTCGGCGGCGCGCACGACCTCGGGGTCGCTGGTCAGCCGGATTTTCTCCGCCGTCCCGGCGGTCGCGGCGGCAACCTCGAAGGCCTTGACGGCCGAGTGGAGATTGCCCGAGCCGTAATCGATGATGGCGACGGTCACGTCAGCCTCCCGCGTCGGGGAACAGGCCGCCGACCTGCGCGTAGGATGGCGCGGACGCAGCGGATGCGGCGGCTGGCCGCGCGACCGTCGGGCCAGTCGAACGCCAACGCCGAAAGTAGGACCATTCGACGTCCTCGATATGTTCGCCGGAGGCGACATCGACGAACCGGAAGCCGCGTCGTTCGAGCGCACCACGCCAGAGATTGTTGGCTTCGAGACCCGTCAGAATCTGGCCGATCAGCGCGAGGACGAGCACAATTTCGGGATTCAGGCGAAACCCGATTGCAACGGCGGCGAGCGCGCCGAAGGCGATGAGCCACATCATCAGCGCCCGCCAGGCCCGCGCCGCGATGAACCAGAACGGACCCGTGACGAATGCTCCCTTGGAAAATGTCTCCGGGACGAACACGACCTGATCGGCGGCGGCCGACTGGGTCGCGCCCGGGCGGACATGGACGGTGTAACTGGGCATGGGCCTAACCGGACAGACTGCCCTTGGTCGAGGGAATTTCCCCGGCCCGCCTGGGATCGATGGCGACCCCCGCCCGCAGGGCGCGGGCGAGTCCCTTGAAGCAGGATTCAGCGATGTGGTGATCGTTTTCGCCGTAAAGCGTTTCGACGTGCAGGGTGATCCCGGCGTTCATGGCGAAAGCCTGGAAGAACTCGCGCACGAGTTGCGTGTCGAATGCGCCGATTTTGGCCGTGTGAAACGTCGTCCGGAAGACGAGAAATGGTCGGCCGGATATGTCGAGCGCGACGCGGGTCAGCGTCTCGTCCATCGGCAGAAAGGCCTCGGCATAGCGGGTAATGCCCTTGAGATCGCCCAGCGCCTTGCGCACGGCCTGCCCGAGCGCGATGCCCGTGTCCTCGACTGTGTGGTGCTGGTCGATGTGCAGATCGCCCTCGGCCTTGATCGACAGGTCGATCAATCCGTGGCGTGCGACCTGATCGAGCATATGGTCGAAAAAGCCGACCCCGGTCGAAATCGCGGATTTGCCGGTCCCGTCGAGATTAACCTCGACGCGGATGGCGGTTTCCTTGGTCTTGCGATCTACTTCAGCGGTTCGCATGGGCGCGCTCGGTGGGGGACATGGGGGACCTCTATCAAGTCCGCCCCGGCATTTCCACCCTTGCAATAGCGGCGCCCGCGCAATAGATCGCGCTGATATCGCCGCGCCCTGGCCGTCCAGGGTTCAAAATCAAGGTAAATTCGAATGAGTTGGCATGGGACCACCATTCTCATGGTGCGCAAGGGCGGGCGGGTCGTCATCGGCGGCGACGGTCAGGTCAGTCTGGGCCAGACGGTGATCAAGGCCAACGCACGCAAGGTCCGGCGCATCGGAAATGGCAAGGTGATCGCCGGTTTCGCTGGCGCGACGGCCGATGCCTTTACCCTGTTCGAGCGGCTTGACGCCAAGCTGGAGCAGTATCCCGGCCAGTTGACCCGCGCCTGCGTCGAACTCGCCAAGGACTGGCGAACGGATCGCTATCTCCGCAGGCTGGAAGCGATGATGCTGGTCGCCGACAGACAGGCAGGCCTCGTGATGACCGGCACCGGCGACGTGCTGGAGCCGCAGGCAAGCGAGCACGGCAGCGCCATGGCCATCGGGTCCGGCGGCAATTACGCCCTGTCCGCCGCCCGCGCCCTGCTGCCGATGGATCTTGGCGCGGAGGAGATCGTCCGGCGGTCCATGGAAATCGCGTCGGAGATTTGCGTCTATACCAATGGCAATCTGGTCGTCGAGACGATCGACGACGCCGACTGATATCGATCACGGGATTGTCCGAAAAAGTTTCCGCGAAAGAGTTCCTGAATGACCAATTTTTCGCCGCGTGAAATCGTCTCCGAGCTTGATCGCCACATCGTCGGCCAGAAGGACGCCAAGCGGTCGGTCGCCATCGCCCTGCGCAATCGCTGGCGGCGCCTGCAATTGACCGGGCCCATGCGAGAGGAGGTTCTGCCGAAGAACATTCTGATGATCGGCCCGACCGGCTGCGGCAAGACCGAGATTTCGCGCCGTCTGGCCAGACTAGCCAACGCTCCCTTCCTGAAAGTCGAGGCCACCCGCTTCACCGAGGTCGGCTATGTCGGCCGGGACGTCGAGCAGATCATCCGCGACCTCGTCGAGGTCTCGCTGTCGCTCGTCAAGGAGGAGCGTCGCAAGGACGTCGAGGCGCGCGCGGAACTGGCCGCCGAGGAACGGCTGCTCGACGCGCTGGTGGGCGCGACGGCCTCGCCCGCCACCCGCGACAGTTTTCGTAAAAAGCTCCGCGCTGGCGAACTCGGCGACAAGGAAGTCGAGATCGAGGTCGCCTCCGTTGGCTCCTCCGGGCCGGCTTTTGAATTGCCGAACATGCCGGGCTCCGTCACCGCCATCAACCTTGGCGACATCTTCGGAAAGGCGATGGGCGGCCGCGGCAAGCCGCGCAAGATGAGCGTGGCGGACGCGCGCGCGCCCCTGATCGCCGAGGAGGCGGAAAAGCTGCTCGATCAGGACAAGATCGTGCGCGAGGCCATCGACATCGCGGAGAATAACGGCATCGTCTTTCTCGATGAGATCGACAAGATATGCGCTAGCGAGCGCCGGAGCGGCGCGGATGTTTCGCGCGAGGGCGTGCAGCGCGATCTGTTGCCGCTGATCGAGGGGACGACCGTCTCGACCAAGCATGGATCGGTCAGGACCGACCACATTCTCTTCATCGCCTCCGGGGCCTTCCACGTGGCCAAGCCGTCGGACCTGCTGCCGGAATTACAGGGTCGATTGCCGATCCGCGTCGAACTGTCCTCGCTTGGCGAGGAGGATTTCCGCCGGATACTCACCGACACGGAAGCCAGTCTCGTCAAGCAATACGTGGCGCTGATGAAGACCGAGGGCGTCGAACTCGAATTCAAGGCCGACGCGATTGGCGCGATCGCGAAAATCGCCGCCGAGGTGAACGCCTCGGTGGAGAACATCGGCGCGCGTCGGCTGCACACGATCCTCGAACGCGTGCTCGACGAAATCAGCTTTTCCGCGCCCGACCGTTTTGGCGAAACGATCGAGATCGACGGCGCCTACGTCGAGGAACATGTCGGCGATCTCGCCCGCAACACCGATCTCAGCCGATATATCCTGTAAAAACTCAGGCGGCCTCGCCGATGAATTCGCCGCGCAGCCGCTTGATGACCCTGAACACATCCTGCCCGGTCATCGGCGTGATCACGCGCGGGGCCGCTGTCGCCGGTTCCACGCGCGCGGGGTGATCAATGTTGCCGAAGCGGACGCGCATTGGCGTCGGAATCGCCTCGCCAAAAGCAATGGCCTCGCGATCGGCGAGCGACGACAGGAACGACACGATGCTGGCGGAGGATTCAGCCAGCGCCGAGCGGATGATCGCCTTGTCGCTTTCGTTTGGCAGGCGCATCACGAACATGGTCGAGCACTGCGAGAGCACGGTGGAGTCGAGTTCCGACGGACGCTGCGTGACCACGCCAAGCGATGCGCCGTACTTGCGGCCCTCCTTGGCGATGCGGCCGATCGCCTGACGGGTTGGGCCGAAGCCAAGCGTCGGGTCGTTGGGAATATAGCGATGCGCCTCCTCGCAGATCACCGCGATCTCATAGCCGCCGCCGCTCCACAGCGCGATGTCGAAGGCAAGCCGCGCCAGCACCGAGACCACGGAGTTGACGACCTCGTTGGGCAGCCCGGCGAGCTGCACGATGGTGACGGGCTTGTCGTCGGCCGGGATGCGGAAGACTTTCGAGATCACCCGCGCCATGTTGTCCTCGACGTAGGCCTTGCCGAACATGAACTTGAAGCGCGCGTCGCGCGCCAGCGTGTCGAGACGGTTTTTCAGGGCGCGCAGAACGGGCAGGGTGTAACTCTGATCGAGCTTGCCCATCCAGTCGTCGAGAATTTTCAGCGCGTCGGCCATGCGATAGGGCACCGGCGTATCGGCGCTGATGTTGCTCGGGTCGGCGCCCGTCGGGCGACGCAAGGCGCCCAGCGCCGACGCGGCGGCGGGCGCGGCGGCTTGCGCTCCGGCGAAGCGCGCCTTCGCCGTCTTGATCAGGTCGAACAGAGCATCGGTCTCGTCCGAGGAGGGCGTGCGCCCGGCGAATATGATGTCGACCATTTCCTCGAACTTGAACATCCAGAACGGCAGGTCGAGCGTGTCGGAATCGAGGTTGATCGAATTGCCAGGAAAATGGTTGGCGAATTCGTTGTGCGGGTCGATGATCAGCACGCGCAGGTTCTTGCGCTCGGCGAGCGATTTCTGCAGCAGCATCGACACCGTCGTCGTCTTGCCGACGCCGGTCGAGCCGATGACCGCGAAATGGCGACTGATCATCTGCGCGATGCCGACCTTGGCGGGAATGCTCTCGTCCTGCGACAGCCGGCCGATTTCAACGCCGTCCTCTCCATTGAAGGCGTAGATCGCCGCCAGATCGCTGGCGCGAATCCGGTGCGCGACCGCGCCCAGCCGCGGGTAGGACTGAACGCCGCGATGGAAACGCGGCGCGCCGGCGGGATCGTCGATCACGACGCCGGACAATTCCACCCTGACCAGAACCACGTTGGTTTCAGCCTCGGTCCAGACGTGATCGGACGCGGTGATCTCGCAGACCACGCCAACGAGTCGGGCGCCGTTGTGCTTGATGGTGATGAGGTGCCCGACCGACCACTGGTCCGGCGCGCTTTCGGTCGTCACCTGGGTGGCGATCAACCCGTGCATCCCGTTCAGGGAGACAAGGTGCCCGAGAACGCGCGTCCGCGACTGGTCCCGATGTTCGCGCCCGGAGCCGACGATGCTGAGCGGTAATTTGGCTTCCATGTTCATCAAACGGCCCCCGTCTGGCGCCGCCCAAGGCGCGTCGAAGTTGTCGGTTGCCTAAAGTTGCGCCAATTAAGTAAAGGCTTTCCTTACCGACCTTCCCAAGCGGCGCCCGGCCGCGCCCTTGCGCCACCGGGCCCCCGTTGACATAAGGGCCGCCGAACCAGACCCGAGGAATTCCACGCCGATGCCGACCTTTCCCGAACGCGTCTTTTCAGGGGTGCAGCCCACGGGGAGCCTCCACCTCGGCAACTACCTCGGGGCGATCAAGCGCTTCGTGGCGCTGCAGGAAACCCACGATTGCATCTATTGCGTGGTCGATCTGCACGCGATCACGGTGCAGCAGTCGCCAGTCGAACTGCGCTCCAATATCCGCGAGGTGACGGCGGCCTTCATCGCGGCGGGCATCGACCCGAAAAAGCACATCGTCTTCAACCAGAGTCAGGTCGCCGAACACGCCGAATTGGCGTGGGTTTTCAATTGTGTGGCCCGGATGGGCTGGCTCAACCGCATGACCCAGTTCAAGGACAAGGCGGGCAAGAACAGCGAGAATGTATCCGTCGGGCTCTTTGCCTATCCCACCCTCATGGCGGCGGACATTCTCGTCTATCGCGCCACCCATGTGCCGGTCGGCGAGGACCAGAAGCAGCATCTCGAACTGTCGCGCGACGTCGCCCAGAAATTCAACAATGATTTCGCTGAATCGATTGCTTCCAACGGGTTTGGGGAGGCGTTTTTCCCGCTGCCCGAGCCGCTGATCCAGGGGCCGGCGACGCGGGTGATGAGCCTGCGCGACGGCTCGAAGAAAATGTCGAAGTCGGACGTGTCGGACTATTCGCGGCTGAACCTGTCGGACGACCGCGACGCCATCGCCCAGAAAATCCGCAAGGCGAAGACCGATCCGGAGCCCCTGCCGTCCGAGGTCGCGGGTCTGGCCGGGCGCCTGGAGGCCGACAACCTCGTCGGCATCTTCGCGGCGCTGACCGGCGAGAGCCGCGCCGACGTTCTCAAACGCTTTGGCGGCCAGAATTTTTCCGCCTTCAAGTCGGCGCTGGCCGACGCGGCGGTCGCCGGGCTGGAGCCGGTTGGCTCGGAAATGAAGCGCCTGCTCGCCGACCCCGGCCACCTCGAAGCCGTGCTGAACGATGGCGCCGACCGCGCCCGCGTGCTGGCGGCCAAAACCATGGGTTCGGTGAAGGATATTCTGGGGTTTGTGCGGTAGGGGCGGGATTGCGAGCGCTTTGAACGCGAAATTCGGCGATGAATGCGATGGGTCGGAAAGCGGACGTCGCCCGGCTGTTTCCGCAGGAGGGCGACTTGTCGCTGATGCGCCAGAACCGGACTGGGAGCCATCCAACATCTATTGATATATTACCTCCAGCACAATGGAGTTGATTTGATAGCTTGAGAGACATGTATCCGCATGCGGAGCACTATCGCTGCCCACCTGCAATCGATCAATTCCCATCAACGCGAAGCCTGTGTATGGACGGTTTGCGACGACCCAATCGGTCATGAGGTCTTTGACGTCGAAAGAAACATTCGGGCCCGGCTGCTGAATGCTTTTCGGGTCCGGCGATGCGGGGCCCTGGCCCCCACCTCCACTCAATGTTTGCACATAGTATTCGGGCGCGGTGGTATAAGGCGCTGTCCACCAGATATTTGCGGCCTGTGCAACATACGCGACGCACGATGCGAGTGAGTTGACCCTGCTCGATACCGTCGGTCCGACGACACTGTTCGCCACGGTCATCTTCAGATGGGCCGACACGATAGTTGCTTTGCTTTCAATCTCGTGGAGGGAAAAATACAGTAGACCGAGCGTCGACTGACTTCCGACATATCCGGCGTTCAGTATGCCGGCGTTAGATGAGTTGTCCCAATAATGCCAGCTCAATATCCTATTTGGATCGGGCCTGATGCTCGCGACTTGGTAGAAGTTTTGCGGGCTCGGACAGTACTGCGTGGATGGACTGCCTTCGCCGGACCCATTGTAGGCGGCTACCGAGTAGCAGGCGGTCTGAAATCCCCCTTGCGGTCGACTGAGAACGGCAAGGGTGATATTCATGCCGTTCGCCTGCGTTCCGACGAGTTCATGGACGCCACCATCCACACGATAGATATGAAAACCGTTGATAACTTCGCCATTGGCGTTGAAAGACCAAATCAATGCGAGCGCCCCTTGCGGCAGGGAGGTTGTGCATTGAGAAGCTCCGCCGGAGCCGCCATGCTGCGTACAAATGGTTGGATCGAGCGTGGCAGTGAGGCCTGTGGGTGCCGGCAGAGGTGCGCGCGGACAATATTGCGCAGACAGATTCCCATCACCGGTGGCATCATAGGCGGCCACGGCGTAACAGGCCGTTTGGAAGCCCGCAGCTGGTGGCGTCGTGAGAATGGCGAGGGTTACGCCTTCGCCATCTGGCTGGGTTCCGACGAGGTCGTGCGCGCCCTTGTCGACGCGATAGACGTGAAAGCCTGTGATCGGTCGTGCACCAGAGTTAAATGACCAAATCAACGCGAGTTGCTGCCCTGCTCGCAAAGTCCCGCAAACCAGGGCTCCACCAAAGCCGTGCTTAGCGCAGGTGGCTGGGTCGAGAGTACTCGTTAGACCAGTCGGAACTGGCAATGACAGAGGAGGTCCAGGCGCAATATTCGTCTGAGAACCACCTACTGCGCTGGGAAGTGACGGTGGAGCGCCCTTTGGCGCGGCAGGCTTTATGACAAGCGGAGACGGCGACGCCGCAGATGTTGCGGTAGAGATCAGCGTGGCCCCAACCCCGTTGTCCTGTTGCACTTGGGCACGGGTCTGCGATGTGACGCAAACATGGTCCTGCACATTGGCCTCACGGAACACAAAACCCGCTTTGCAGGCGTCCGAACCCGGAGCCGCTAGCCGCGAAGTGGCGAGCTGATTGTCCTGTTGCACTTGGGCACGGGCTTGCGGCGTGACGCATACATGGTCCTGAACATTAGCTTCACGCCAAACGTAGCCAACTTTGCAGGCATCTGCTTGCGCAGCAGCCGTATTAATCAAAGCGCACGTTGCAAGCGCAACTACGACTAGTACCGGCAAGCATGCAATTGTGCCATCGACTGAGCGTCTCGCTGATTTGACTGCGCGCACGGTTTTCTCCCCCGCTTTACAGACCAACCACCTCCCAAATTGACGTAACCATATCAATGTATTCGTGTAGCTGGAAGTCTCGACCTCGTCGTATCAAGGGCCTGAACCATTTTCGCTAAAAAATCGCCACGGCATAGGCAGGACCTGTCACCGCCGTCACGTGGGGTTGAACAGACCATGTAAGTGCGGGGGATGCCAGCCCAGATGTCAGAGTCGGGTCAATGAGCGCCATCGGCGGGTGAAAACGAAGGGCCGTGGCCATGTCGGCGATCCCCTTCGACTTCGGACGCCGTCGGGCGGCCTCCCGTCGACCCTGCCAAGTTCGAGAAGCGCCAATAAGCGACCAGCGTTGAGATTTGCACCCGATTTCTACTTTTCCTAACGCATTGAATTAATTGGGGCCGAATGTCGGTGCGGAATTCTTACTTTCTGCACGATCTCCCAACGGTTGACGGGTGGCACCCAAACTGAAAGGGAGTATTTAGAGGTAAGCCAAGGTCCGGGAATTGTCTGCATCCAGCCGCAACAACGTCCACATCAAAGGGACAGGTCAACGAGCGATGGTTTTCGCTCACGGTTTTGGCTGCGACCAGAACATGTGGCGGCACGTTGCTCCCGCCTTTGAAGCTGATTTCAGGACCATTTTGTTCGATCATGTCGGTGCTGGGCGCTCGGACCTCACCGCCTATGAGCCTGCCAAGTATGCGGCATTATCCGGGTATGCCGCCGATCTCATCGAGCTCGGTCATGAGCTCGATCTGACGAAGGCCGTCTTCGTGGGGCATTCGGTCAGTTCGATGATCGGCCTTCTGGCCTCGCTGGATGCGCCAGAGATGTTCGAAAGCCTTGTTCTCGTCGGCCCATCGCCGCGCTACATCAATGACGGCGAGTATGTCGGCGGGTTTGACAAAGGGTCTATTGAGGAACTGCTTGTTTTCCTCGGCGAGAACCATATGGGCTGGGCGTCGGCCATGGCTCCCGCGATCATGGGCAACGCCGATCGACCAGAGCTTGGCGAAGAGTTGACGGCTAGCTTTTGTCGCACCGACCCGTCAATCGCGAAGGATTTTGCCCGCGTCACCTTTACCTCGGATAACCGGGCCGATCTGCCAAAGGTCAAAGCGCGCACGCTCATCCTCCAATGCAGTGACGACATAATCGCCCCGCGCCAAGTTGGCGAATTTATTCATCGCAACATACCGCACAGCGAATTCGTCCAGCTCAAGGCGACCGGTCATTGCCCGAATCTGAGCGCGCCCGATGAAGTGATTGCGGCTATCCGTGGCTTCGTATGACCGGCGATGACGCTCCTGAAGCTGGGGGCCAATTCCTGATCGAAGACCTCGAAGACCTCTACGAAAATGCGCCCTGCGGCTATCTTTCGATGGGACCGAACGGTCGTATTTTCAAGACGAATAAGACGCTTGCGACGTGGATCGGCATTCCGCCGGCGGAAATCCTTGGGAAGGGGCTCGGTGACCTTCTGACGGTTGGCTCTCACATTTTTTATGAAACCAACTACGCGCCGCTTCTGGTCTTGCAGGGCTTCTTCAATGGAGTCTCCGTCGATCTGAAAACGGCCAATGGCGACAAATTGCCTGTGTTCGCCAGCGGTCTCGAGCGTCGGGAAATTGATGGGAGTCTTCTGTTTACGCGTCTAACCATCTTCAAGGCCACGGAGAGACGCCGCTACGAACGGGAGCTTGTCGACGCGCGTGCGGCGGCTGAAATAACGGCGGCGCAAAGCCGAACTCTCGTATCCGTCACGCAAGACCTGCTCAAAATCGAACGCGAAAACTCGAATCTTCGGGAGCAGTTCATCGCCGTGCTTGGACACGATCTGCGCAATCCGCTCGCGTCGATTTCCAGCGGCACTATCTTGCTGCTGAAAGACCCGCAAACCGAAAGAGCCAAGCGCGTGCTTGGCATGATGCAAGGCAGCGTCGCGCGCATGGCCTTGTTGATCGACAACGTGCTCGATTTCGCACGGGGTCGGCTGAGCGACGGCATCGCAGTCGACATGAAAACGGAGGTTTTACTGGAGCCCGTCTTGCAACAGGTTATCGCCGAATTGCGCATTGGCGCGTCCAATCACGAAATCATAGCGGATATAGCCATCGCAAAACCGGTTAAGTGCGATCCCGTTCGTATCGGGCAGATGGCCTCGAACCTTATAGGAAACGCGCTTACACACGGAGCAATCGAAAAGCCGGTCCATGTTCATGGCGAGCTGAGCGACGGGGAGATTGTGATCTGGGTTGCCAATTCTGGAAATCGGATTTCGCCACAGGCAATGGAACGCCTGTTTCAACCGTTTTTTCGCGGCGAGGTACGCCCCGGCCAGCAAGGCCTTGGCCTTGGCCTTCACATCGCATCGGAAATCGCCAAGGCACATCGTGGCACACTGACGGTCGATTCCTCGGACGCCGAAACCCGGTTTACCTTCCGGATGCCGGGCATTCAGTGTGTGGAAAAATCTTGAATTTTGAAACGGCACAGCTTCCGCCTTCGAAAGGCGCGATGGGTCATCATGCGCCATGGGCGGCCGAAACGTACTTCCCATTTCCATGTTCGCGATGCGTGGATAAGCGGACATGAACGCTCGCGGTCATGACGCCGCCACGCGCCAGCAATTCGCGGCGGGGTTGGCGCAGTGGGAAGCGCGCGTTCCACGAGCCGGACTTGTCACACACCCTCCCTCGCCGCGTTTCCCGCGATCGCGAGGACGACGATCTGTCCAGCCCCGATGTTCCGCGAAAACCCGGATTTGCGCCCGGCCCGGACCGGGATGTATTATCGCGCTCGCATCATCGCGCCGGCCTTGAACCGGTCGCCGAGGAGACCAGCATGTTCATCCAGTCCGAAGCCACGCCGAATCCCGCCACGCTCAAGTTCCTGCCGGGCCAGCCGGTCATGCCGCACGGAACTCTCGACATCAAGGACTCCGGGTCCGCCGGGCGCTCCCCGCTGGCGCGCGCCCTGTTCACCATCGAGGGCGTCTCCGGCGTGTTTCTGGGACCCGATTTCATCTCCGTGACCAAGTCCGGCGACGACGACTGGCGGACGCTCAAGCCGATGGTTCTCGGCGCCATTCTCGAACATTACACCTCCGGCGCGCCGATGCTGAAGGACGAGGCCGCCGCCGACGTCGACGATGAGTTTTTCGAGGCAAAGGACGCCGACACCGTCGAAACCATCAAGGAACTGCTGGAAAGCCGCGTTCGCCCGGCGGTCGCTGGCGACGGCGGCGACATCACGTTTCGCGGGTTTCGCGACGGGATCGTCTATCTCGAAATGAAAGGCTCGTGCTCGGGCTGTCCCTCCTCCACCGCCACCCTGAAGAACGGCGTGCAGAACCTGCTCAAGCATTACGTGCCTGAAGTCTCGGCGGTCGAGCAGATCTGACACGGCTCGCGGATGCCGGGGGAGCGAAGCGATGCGCATACTTGCGATCGACACCGCCCTGCCGGCGGTTTCCGCGTGTCTGCTCGATTCCGGCGACAAGACTCCGATCGCTTCCGAATCCGTTGAGATGACGCGCGGCCACGCCGAAGCGCTGATGCCCATGATCGAGCGGGTGATGGCGGCGGCGCCCGGCGGCTTCGCCAGTCTCGACCGAATCGCCGTCACCGTGGGCCCCGGCTCGTTCACCGGCATTCGTGTGGGGATCGCCGCGGCCCGGGCCATTGCTCTGGCGACCGGCAAGCCGGCGGTCGGGGTCTCGACCCTCGGGGCCTTCGCCGCGCCGCTCACGATTGCGAGGGATGAACGGCCCATTCTCGTGTGCATCGACGCCCGGCATGGCCAGAGCTACGTGCAACTGTTCAGCGGCGCGGGCAAGGCGCTGACCCAACCGACGATCTCGGCTAACGCCGACGCCGCGGCCCTGCTCGGCGCGGGTCCAGGCAGGATCACCGGCAATGGCGCCTCGGCGGTGGTCGTCGAGGCCCTGGCGCGAGGCATTCAGGCTGAAGTCGCTGGCGAACTCGTCGCGCCGCCGATCAATTATGTCGCGATGCTGGGTATGCTCGCCGAGCCCGGCAATGGCCGGCCGCGCCCGGTTTATCTCAAGGCGGTCGACGCCAGGCCAATGGCCGCCGCCGCGCCCGCGCCGGTCTGATCCCGCGATGTTCTTTTTCCGCCGGAAACCCCGCGTCGAGATCGGTCCGCTCTTTCCCGAGGCCATCGCGTCTTGCGTGGAAATCCACGCGGAGTCGTTTCATCGCGGCTGGGACGAGGGCGAGTTCCGGTCCCTGCTCCGCGATCCCTCGGTGCTATCGGCGGCGGCGACCGACGCCCGCACGGGGATGGTCATCGGTTTCGTGCTGTCGCGGCGGGCGCTCGACGAAGCGGAAATCCTGACTATCGCCATTGCTCGCAGGGCCCGCGGCGCGGGCGCGGGCCAAAAACTGCTCGACGATCACATTGGCCGCCTGACGCATGCGGGCGTCCGATCGCTGTTTCTCGAGGTCGATGGAAACAACAAGGCGGCGCTGGCGCTTTACGCCCGGGCGGGTTTTACGAAAGTGGGCGAACGGCGCGGCTATTACCAGACCGACGCCGGGCCGGCCGCGAGCGCGCTGATCCTGCGGCGCGACGCCAAATGACACGCGGCCGGGATTGGGATATTGAGCCTCCGGCGGCGGCTTTCGCGTCGCCTGCTCCCGAATATCGCCAGACCCGCGCGAACGCTGGAACCGTCCGTCCATGAGCCCGCCCCCGCAAGCCAGGAAGGTCTTCGTCAAGTCCTTCGGCTGCCAGATGAATGTCTATGACGCCGAGCGCATGAAGGATGTGCTCGCGGGCGAAGGCTATGGCGAGGCGGCGGACATCGAGAACGCCGATCTCATCGTGCTCAACACCTGTCACATTCGCGAACGGGCCTCGGAAAAAGTCTTCTCCGAACTTGGCAAGCTGCGGGAACTGAAGGATGGGCGCAGGGCGCTGGGCAAATCGACGCGCATCGCTGTGGCCGGCTGCGTCGCGCAGGCCGAAGGCGGTGAAATCCTGCGTCGGCAGGCCGCCGTCGATATCGTCATCGGTCCGCAAAGCTACCATCGTTTCCCCGAACTGCTGCGCCGGTCCGACAATGGCTCGCGCATTGTCGACACGGAATTTCCCGTCGAGGACAAGTTTGATCATCTGCCCGCGCCGACGACCGAGGCGATCCGGTCGCGCGGCGTCAGCGCCTTTGTCACTATTCAGGAAGGCTGCGATAAATTTTGTTCGTTCTGCGTGGTGCCTTTCACCCGCGGCGCGGAAATATCGCGGCCCCTGGCCCGCGTGATCGAGGACGCGCGGCTGCTCGTGGACGCGGGCGTCGCGGAGATCACATTGCTCGGCCAAAACGTCAACGCATATCACGGCGCCGACGAGACAGGCGCGACGCGCGGGTTGCGCCATCTGTTTGAACGCCTCGCCGCGATTCCCGGGCTTGAGCGCATCCGCTACATGACAAGCCACCCCAATGATTTCGACGATGAGCTTGTCGCCGCGCACGCCGAGATCGACAAGGTGATGCCATTTGTTCATCTGCCGGTGCAGTCCGGTTCCGATCGCATCCTGAAGGCGATGAATCGCAAGCATCGCATCGAGGAATATCTAGAAACCATCAGGCGTCTGCGCGCGGCCCGCCCCGACCTCGCCCTGTCGTCGGATTTCATCGTCGGATTTCCCGGCGAAAGCGACGCGGATTTCGAGGACACGATTGGCCTGATCCACGAAGTGAATTTCGCCAGCGCATTCTCGTTCAAATATTCGCCGCGACCGGGCACGAAAGCGGCGGAATTGACGAATCAGGTTCCCGAAACCGTCAAGATCGAGCGACTCGCGCGCTTGCAGGAACTAGAAGTCGCCCAGCGCCGTGAATTCAACCAGGCGACGATTGGTCGGGAAGTCGATGTCCTGTTCGAGAAAACGGGACGTCATCCCGGCCAGATCGGCGGAAAATCGCCATATTTGCAGGCGGTTCACGTCGAGGGGCCGGTCAATCTCGTCGGCCGCGTGGCGAAGGTCCGGATCGTCGGCCTCAAACCTAATTCGCTCACGGGCGAACTTGTGTGATATGATTCTCTCAAGCCAGATCATGCGCCATATCGAAGAGGTGATGCATTGAGTCGAGCCGACACCCGGACGAATCCCGCCCCTCAGGCGCGGGCTCCCGCCGAACTAAAGCTCGCCTTCGATGACAATCGCTTCGCTTCGCTGGTGTTCGGGCAATACGACCAGAACATCGCCAAGATCGAGCACCGCCTCGGCGTCGTCGCCAACGCCAGCGGCAATCACGTCATTCTCAAGGGAACGCCCGAGGCCTGCGGCCAAGCGCGGCGCGTGCTTGAAAGTCTGTATGAGCGCGTTCGGCAAGGGCAGGCGATCACCCTCGGCGACGTTGATGGCGCCATCGCCGAAATTGCCTTGCAGGGCTCGTTGTTTCCGCGCGAGAGCGACGGACCGCGCGTGAATTTCGATCAGATCACGACGCGCAAGCGCGGCGCGGTGCGCGCCCGCAATGTCGCTCAGGATCTCTACCTGAAAATGCTCAAGAGCAAGGAGCTCGTATTCGCCGAGGGGCCCGCCGGCACGGGCAAAACCTGGCTTGCCGTCGGTCAGGCGGTGGGTCTGCTGGAGCAGGGCGTCGTCGAGCGACTTATCCTGTCGCGACCCGCGGTCGAGGCCGGAGAACGACTGGGCTTTCTGCCTGGAGACATGCGCGAGAAGGTCGATCCCTATCTGCGGCCGGTTTACGACGCGCTTTATGATTTCATGGACGGGCGATCGGTCGAACGCGGCCTGCAGACAGGCATGATCGAGGTCGCGCCGCTCGCCTTCATGCGCGGGCGCACGCTGACCAACGCCTGCGTGCTGCTCGACGAGGCGCAGAACACGACATCGATGCAGATGAAGATGTTTCTGACGCGCCTCGGCGAAGGCTCGCGCATGATCATCACCGGCGATCCCTCGCAGACTGATTTGCCCAATGGACAAGTCTCTGGTCTCGCCGAGGCGGTGCGTCTGCTCGATGGCGTCGAGGGAATCGGCCACGTCAAATTCTCGGGCGCGGACGTGGTCCGGCATGACCTCGTGCGCCGGATTGTCGCGGCTTACGAGAGTTCTGGCCCATCGGACGGGCGGCGTCCGGGCTGAACGAAATGTCATTGAAGATTGATATTGTCGTCGAGTCCGGCGACTGGGCCGCGCTGCCGGATGTCGAAGGATTGACGCGCGCGGCGGTCGAGGCCTGCGTCGCTGTTTCCGGCGCGGATGTTGGCGATAACGAGGAACTGAGCCTGTTGCTGTGCGATGACGCGCGCATCCGCGAGCTCAACCGCGACTTCCGCGGCCTCGACAAGCCAACGAATGTCCTGTCGTTTCCCGCCGCCACATCGCCCGGCCAGACCGTGCTGGGCGATATCGCAATTGCCCAAGAGACGATCGCGCGCGAGGCGATCAAGGAACGAAAAAGCCTTTCCGACCACTACACCCATATGGTCGTGCATGGCCTGCTGCACATTCTGGGCTATGATCATGAGGCGGACGACGAGGCCGAGGAAATGGAGGCGCTCGAACGCGGCATTCTGGATCGGCTGGGAATCGCCGATCCCTACCTCGACGATGGCAAGGATATGCGAAAGTCATGAGCGCGGCGGATCAAGGCGCCTCTCCCCCGGCCGGCAAGGCGGAGCGCGCCGGCCTGTTCGAGCGTCTGCGATCGATGTTCGGATTCGAGGGCGCGACGGCGCGCGAGGATGTCGAGGAAGCGATCGAGGAAGCCTCGCGCGAAGGCGACTTTTCCCAGCAGGAATTGTCGCTGCTTAAAAACGTGTTGTCGCTGCATGAATTGCGCGTCGAGGATGTCATGGTGCCGCGCGCCGATATCATCGCGGTGGAACTGAACCAATCGCTGGAGACAATTCTGTCTCTGTTTCGCACCGCCAATCATTCGCGTCTGCCGGTCTATTCCGAAACGCTCGATGATCCCCGCGGGATGGTTCACATTCTCGATTTCGTGGACTTTGTCGCGCGTTCCGCCGAGGGCCGCCGGTCGCGAACCCGCCCGGCGACCGGTGAGGCGCCGCCGTCGGATATCAACAAGATCGCCGGCATGATCGGTCTCGATCTGACCATTCCCCTGGCCAACGCCAATATCCTGCGGCCTGTCCTGTTCGCGCCGCCGTCGATGCCCGCGCTCGACCTCCTAGTCAAAATGCAGACGAGCCGTACCCACATGGCGTTGGTGATCGATGAATATGGCGGCACGGATGGGCTCGTCTCCATCGAGGACATCATGGAGATGATCGTCGGCGACATCGAGGATGAACACGATGACGAGGAAAGCGAGCGCATCGAGGCGGCCGCCGACGGGTCTTTTGTCATGAGCGCCCGCGCGCATCTCGACGCCGTGGGGGAGCACATCGGTGGAGAAATCGCCGAACACGCCGATCGCGAGGAAGTCGATACGATTGGCGGCCTGGTCACGGCCATGGCGGGGCGCGTTCCCGTGCGCGGCGAGATCATTCGTCTGTCCGACACCGTGGAGGCGGAAATCATCGACGCCGATCCACGCAAGCTCAAGCGGCTGAAATTGCGCCGGAGGTCCGCGCCAGCGGCGACGGAATAGGTTGAGTCGTTGCGCCAACGGGCCTGTCTGGCGCGGCAATCCCCTGTATGATGCGTCGCACAGCGAATCAGTGGGAACCGGGACCGCGCCTTGACCGTTACAGCCGTCCGCAAGGTCGCCGATTTCATCATACTGTCCGCTGGCTGGCGCCGCCGCGGCATCGCTCTTCTCGCTGGCGCTTGCGGCGTGCTCGCCATGGCGCCGATCGACTTTTTTCCGGCGATGTTCGTTCCCATGATCGCGGCGGTCTGGCTCATCGATGGCGTCGCCGCGTCGGGCCGCGAGGCAAGCGCGCTGGCCGAGATCAGGGACGCCGCCGGCGTCGGATGGTGGTTCGGCTTCGGGTTTTTCGTCGCCGGTCTCTACTGGATCGGGGCGGCGCTGCTCGTCGACGCGGACGAGTTCGCCTGGGCGCTGCCGCTGGCGGTGTTGGGCCTGCCGGCCGTGCTGGCGCTCTTCACGGCGGTAGGGTTCGCGCTCGCGCGGGCGCTCTGGAGCTCCGGACCCGCGCGCATCCTCGCGTTGGCCTTCGGGTTGGGAGGGTCTGAGTGGTTGCGCGGCGTTGTCGCGACGGGCTTTCCCTGGAACGAAATCGGCCTGGCGTTGGGCGGCAACCTCGCGCTGGCGCAATCCGCGTCCGTGATCGGCCTGCATGGACTGACATTTGTGACAGTCGCGCTGTTCGCCTCGCCCGCGCTGTTGATTGATGCTCGCGCGACGACAGGCGGGCGCCTTGCGCATCTGTTCCATGCGCCCTCCCTCTGCCTGATCATCTTCGTCGCGCTCGGATTGTTTGGCGCGCTCAGGCTGTCCGCCGGCCATGTCGATGATGTTCCAGGCGTGCAACTGAGGATCATGCAGCCCAATATCGAGCAGGGCCCGGCGTTCCGGCCCGAGAACAAGACCGCGATCCTCGACCGCTACCTCGGCCTGTCCG
>CAISJZ010000230.1 GCA_903885755.1 uncultured Hyphomicrobiales bacterium
CCCATCAGCGCCATGGCGGAAATGAGTTCGGATTTGGGCACCGATCGCACGAGGATCAGACGCCCCACGGGCACCATGAGCGCGCCGCCGGCGCCCTGCACCATGCGCGCGACGAGCAGCATCTCGAAGCTGGTGGACATGCCGCAGGCGATGGACGCCAGGGTGAAGATAATCATCGCGAGGCGAAAAATCGTTCGCGCGCCGAACCGGTCGGCCACCCAGCCGCTGACCGGCAGGAAGGCCGCGAGGGACAGCATGAAGGAGGTGATCGCCAGATGCAGCCGCAGCGGGGTCTCGCCAAGCGAACTCGCGATGGCCGGCAGGGCCGTCGCCAGCGCGGTCGAGTCGAGGTTTTGCATGAACAGCGCACATGCCACGATCAGCGGAACAATCACGCGGCGCGGCACGGCCAAGGCGGCGACCTCCAGAACTGGGATGAATGAAGCCCACCTCCTACACGAGGGGAGCAAGCGGGGTCCAGCATCCCGAGCCGGGGGAGACGCCGCGGGACTCAGCGGCGGGAAATCGCCACGAGGCCATCCAGCGCCAGCCCACCAGTCTCCAGCAGGACGAAAGGATTGACGTCGATCTCCTCAATGGCGTCTCCGGCGTCCCAGGCGAGGCTGGAGAGGCCGATCAGCGCCCGGACGAGGGCGGGGCGGTCGAGTGGCGGCCTGCCGCGATAGCCCGCGATAAGGGATGCAACGCGGGTCCGATCGATGAGCGCGTTGGCGCGGGCCTCGTCGAGCGGCGCGGCGGCCAGCGCCACATCGCGTGTCAGTTCGAGGTCCACCCCTCCAGCGCCAAAGAGAACCACCGACCCCATTTCGGGGTCGCGCTTGACGCCGAGGACAAGTTCAAGCCCGCCCGTGACCATTTGCGCGACCAGCGCTCCCTCGAAACGGGGTTTTGACGGCAGGGCGGCGAGCGCCGCGACGATCCCGCGCCAGGCGGCGCGGACCTCGGCCTCGGACTTCAATCCGAGCGCGACGCCGCCCACGTCGGACTTGTGTGGCAGGTCAGCGCTGATGGCCTTGAGCGCGACGGGGTAGCCGATCCGGGCCGCCGCGGCGACGGCGGCCTCCTCGCTTGGCGCGGACTCCTCGCGTGGCGCTTCAATCCCATAAGTTGCGAGCAGACGCTTGGAGGCCACCTCGTCGAGGGTTGGCGCGCCGGATTTCGCGATCAGTTCCGCCAGAAGGGTCAGCCCCGCCTTGTTGGGAAGAGGCGGCTCGACCGGCGCCGTGTTAAGCGCCGCCACGTATCGCCCGACGGCGTCGATGGCGCGCAACGCCTTGTCGCATTCCTGCAGGAAGGCGACGTTGCGCATCTCGTCGCGTAGCGCGCGGCTGTAGTCTGTCAATCCGTGCGAAATCATGCTGACAAAGGCGATGGGTTTCGAGGCGGTGGCGGCGATCTCGTTGACCTTCCGCATGTTCGATTCCTTGCGATCATTGCCGGGAACCCTGGTCAACTCTTCCTGCAACAGCAGGATGTCGATGTTGGGATCGTCCAGCAGCGCGTGAACGCATTCGAGATAGGCGCTCTGGCTGCTCAACCCCGTAAAGCCCGAATCCAGAGGATTTCCGATGATCGTGCCAACGCCGAGAATCTTGCCGAGGCGCTCGCGGGTCGCCGGGGCAAGGTCGTGATAGACGACACCGTTCAACTTCGCCATGTCGAGCAGCAGGCCGCGCATTCCGCCGGAGAAGGTGATCGAGCCCGGTCGCCCGCCAGCCGGCAGGCGCGTATGGGCGAGCAGTTCGGTGATTTCCACGACATCGTCGAGATTGCGGGCGCGAACCACGCCAGCCTCGCTCGCCACCGCGTCGAAGGCGGCCATGGAGCCGGCGAGCGCGCCGGTGTGCGCCGCCGCCGCGCGCTGGCCTTCCTCGGACAGGCCGAGCTTGGCGACAACGACAGGCTTGCCGGCGGCGCGGGCCTTGCGGCACGCCTTGAGAAAGCCTTGCGGGTCGCGCGTCGATTCAAGATAGCAGACAATGACCTTGATCGAGGGGACGTCGGCGAAATAGGAGATGTAGTCGGCGCTGGTAAGCCCCGCTTCGTTGCCGCTGGTAATCAGCGCGCCACAAACGACGCCACGTTCCTCCAGCGTGCGCTTCATCGCCATGACGATTCCGCCGGACTGACCGAACACCGCGACCGGCCCATCGACGAACCGATGCGGGCGATCATCCGTCATCGTGAAGAACCGGGCGGCGTAATTGAAATTGCCCATGCAGTTGGGACCGGACACCGCGAGGCCTGTCTCGGCGATGGCGATGGCAAGTTCATTCGCCAGCGCGCGACCTTGCTCGCCATTCGCCTCCTCGAAGCCGGAGGACATGATCGTCGCGCTGCGCGCCCCCGCCGCGGCGCCCTCTCGCAACATATCCGGCACGGTTCTGGCCGGGGACAGCACCAGCAGATGATCCGGCGGCTCCGGCATGTCGGCGAAGCGCTTGTAACAGGGGATGCCCCAGATCTCGTCACGCGAGGGATTGAGCGGATAGATCGCGCCGGCATAGCCGTAGTGGCGCAGATTGCGATAGGCGCGCTCCGGCCACGCGCCGGGCTTGTCGCTCGCGCCAACGATCGCGACATTGCGCGGATTGAGTAACGCGTGAACCATGGCGGCGCGATCGGCGGGCTTTGTCGTTGGCATCGAATTCTCCCGCCCGCTATTGCGCGTGAACGCCGGCGCCCGACCGCCGCGCGACGAAGTAGAAGGTAAGCGCGATACACGTCATCGCGACGCTCCACAGGAGCCCGAGCGCGGCGAGTTCCGGCCCCTGTCCGTTGCCCCAGAGATCGAACATCGCCACGGCCATGGTCTGCGAACTGGGTCCGGACAAAAGCACGGGCAGCGACAGCACGCGCGTTGAAACGAGAAAGATGAACAGCCAGCCAGCGATGAGCGAAGGCGATAGCAAGGGCAGAACCACGCGGCGAAAGCCAGTGGCCGAACTCGCGCCCGACACGGCGGCCGCTTCCTCGAGTTCGC